>CAKPHD010000021.1 GCA_934155625.1 uncultured Clostridia bacterium | reverse complement strand
CAGGAAATTATACAAGTAGTTTAATGTTTGGAGTGCAATGGGATTTAGTATTAAAATATTTAGAAACAAAAGGAACAGCACAGGCAGATTTAAAGACGAATAGTACAAATTGGGGAAATTACAGTAATAATTTATGGAATATAACAAATACTAATTCTAAATATGCTATTTTAAATACAAGTAATTATACATTAGGAGATTGGACGAGCGGAGCGTATGGAGCAAAAGGTTCAAGTAAAAGTATATTATTATCAACAGGAGCAAGTGAAACATTTAGTAAACAAGGAATATATGATATAGCAGGAAATGCAAGGGAATGGACATTAGAATATACTTCTTATTCAAGCTATCCTTGTGCTTCTCGAGGTGGCAATTACGGCCGCAATGGCAACGGCGATCCAGCAGTGACACGTGGCATCTACGGTACGACCTCTTACTTCGATGCCCTCGGCTTTAGGGTTTCACTTTTTTAAGGTAGCCCTGAGTCCTGTATAGCGATAAACTAAAATGAGCTCAAACAAAGAATTAAATATAAAAATTAGAACGAGAGGAAAATGACTGTCTATAAACGCATAATGCGAATTAAAAACGAAAGCCATTTTTCTCTTATGTTGTTTAGCTAAAAAACTCTTGATATTATTGCAATTTAATATAACATATAGTAAAATAAAGGTACCGCAAGGAACCGGTCCCAACGGTACCTCAAAAAGGGACGGATGAGAACCGGTCCCAAAAGTTCAGAGAAGAAAAGCAAATTTATTTAGAACTTAAACCACGCTTGTTATAGCAAAAAAGGAGGATAATTTAATGAAAAAAGTAAAAGTAAGTAAAAATATATTGTTGTTATTAGGAATAATGATTGCTATAACAATAATGGGAATAGGATATGCATCAGTAGAGTCAATTACAGGAGAAATAGGTGGAAAGATAATAGCAAGTGCACAAGAAGGAGTTTTTATAACTAATGCTGAATATGTAAGTAATGTTGGAGCTAATGTAACAAATTCTCAAATAAAAAATTATGTAAAAACTACATTACAAAGCACAGTTGAATTGTCAAGTACAAATGCAGAATCAAGTATAACATATAAAGTTACAGTTTTTAATAATTCTGATGATTATTATGAATTTACAGAAGTCAAATATGATAGCGAGTTTTATGATAATGAAAATATTACTTTTGAGGTAACGGGATTTGTTCCAAGTGAAAGAATAAAACCTAAAGAGACAAAAGATATAGTAGTTACCTTTAAATACAAAGATACTACATCAGTACCTTCAAATAGAACATTAAATTCTTATTTGAACTTTAATATGGAAAAAGTACTGTTAACAACTGCAGGAACATATTTACCAACAGGTTTTACACAAGTAGAAGGAACAACATTAGAAAATGGATTAACAATACAAGATAGTAAAGGAAATCAATATGTGTGGGTAGAAGTGCCACAAACGACAGAAGTATATTCTTATTTAGGATTAACAGAATTTTCGGATTATGAATATTCGAAAATAGAATATGATTTAATAAATTATTCAAGTTACTATAGAAGAACAAATTGGGAAGACAAATATTCTTTAGATGAAGCAACGGGATTAACAAGCGAGCAATATACAGCATTAAAACAAAAGATGTTAAAAAGTGTATATCAAAATGGAGGATTTTATGTAGGAAAATATGAAACAGGAATAGAAAACAAGCCAAAAACAGACGGTTCAGAATCAACAACACCAACAGAAATACCAGTAATAAAACAAAATGCATATCCATATAATTATGTAACGTGTAAACAAGCACAGACATTAGCAAGTAATATGGAATCTGGAAGCTACAATACAAGTCTAATGTTTGGATTACAATGGGATTTGATATTAAAATATTTAGAAAAAAAAGGAACAACTCAAGCTGATTTGAAAACAGATAGTACAACATGGGGAAACTATAGTAATAATTTGTGGAATATAACAAATGAAAAATCAAAATATGCAGTTTTAAATAAAACAACATATATGTATGAATGGACTAGTGGACCATATGGAGTAAAAAGTTCAAGCACAGGTGTACCATTATCGACAGGAGCGAGTGATACATTTTGTAAACAAGGAATATATGATTTAGCTGGAAATGTATATGAATTCACACTTGAAAGTACAGAATATTCTTCTAGCCCTTGTGCTGCACGTGGCGGTAGTTATTCAAATGATGGAAGCTTCGGTCCAGCTTGGTATCGTATTTCTTCAGCTACTTATTTTTACAATACTTCTATTGGTTTTAGAGTTGCTTTATATTAAAGACTAGTTCTAAATCAAAAACATTAAGCATATATTATATATAGGAACATTAGGACAAGGAGAAGAGTATGTTTAATGTTACAATAATAAACGCTAAAAAATCAATAATAAAAATAGTTCTACTTGTAGTTATAATAATTGCATTATTTGCAATAACTCAAATAATAAACAAATTCAAAACAAGTGAAATATTACAAATAAATATGTCAGAAAAATTTATAAGTTGTTTAAGTAGCGAAATACCAGCAATGGCAAACACAACATATAAAGCATCAAATATATTAAAAGAGGAAAAAGAAGAAGAAAAAACAACTTTTTCAGATAGAATATTAGAAGTAGAATTGGCTAAAATATTACCAACCCAAATTTCTGAAAAAGAAGGGACAGCAGAAAATGAGCAAACCCAAGAAGATAAGCAAGAACAGCCAACAGAAGAAACTACAGCACAAGCAAATGTAGCAACAGATGTACAAACAGAAATAGTAACCCAAAATCCAATTGCAGAAAATAGTAATGTAGAAATTAATGGAATAAAAATAAAAAATGAAACCAGTTTCGAAATAAACCAAAATATACTGAGTTCCGAACTGAGTATAAATAAAAGTAATATTTTAATTTTTCACACCCACACATGTGAAAGTTATACTCCAACAGAGCAATATAATTATCAGCAAACAGGAAATTTTAGAACAACAGATTTGAACTTTTCAGTTGCAAGAGTTGGAGATGAACTTGCTAATTATTTGATTGGATATGGATTTAATGTAGTACATGATAAAACATATCATGACTATCCAGCATATACAGGTTCATATACTAGGTCAAAAGCAACTGTAGAAAACATATTGCAAAGTAATCCAACAGATATAATAATAGATTTACACAGAGATGCAATAGGCAGTAAAAGTAATTATGACCCAAGTGTAAAAATAGGAGATGATGTAGCAGCTCAATTAATGTTTGTTATTGGAACAAATGGTGGTGGATTATATCATCCTAATTGGCAAACTAATTTAAAATTTGCAATAGAACTTGAACAAAAGGCAAATGAGATGTATCCAGGATTATTTAAAACAATGATTGTTAGAAATTCTAGATATAATCAACATCTTGGAAAAGCTGCAACAATAATTGAAGTAGGTTCAACCGGAAATACACTAGAACAATGTATGACTAGCATGAAATACCTTTCTAAAGTATTAGATGAATACAGAAAATAAAGAAGCCAGCTCTTTAATTAGAGTTGGCTTTTTCGTAATATGCACATTCAGAATTAGTGCATAAATTTGAATTAGAAATAATATCATAAGAGCATTTTCCATCAATTTGATAAATACAATCTAAAGAACAATTGATATTTGTCAAAGATATCACCTCTTACTAAAATATTATTTACAATTTTTCTTATAATATTCACAAAAATTTTTAACAGTACATTGTTCGCAACGAGGCTTACGAGAATCACAAGTATTTCTACCATGCCATACAAAAAGATGGTTGATATCTTTTAAATAATCTTGTGGAAAAATTTTTAATAAATCTTGTTCAATTTTTTCAGGTTCTTTTTCATGAGAAAGACCAATTCTGTTAGAAATTCTTTTAGCATGAGTATCAACAGCAATACCATTAGCAATGCCAAAAGCTTCTAACAAAATAACATTAGCACTTTTTCTTCCAACACCTGCTAATGTTAAAAGTTCATCCATAGTTTTAGGAACTTCACCATTAAATTTTTCTAAAACCTGTGTTGCACACAACTTTATATTTTTTGCTTTATTTTTATAAAATCCACAAGGATGGATTATTGATTCAAGTTCAGTTATATCAATATCTGCGAAATCTTGAATAGTTTTACATCTTTCAAATAGTTTTGGGGTAGTTTTGTTAACACGTTCATCTGTACATTGTGCAGAAAGCATAACTGCTACAACCATTTGAAAAGGTGTTTTAAAATCTAGACTACAAGTTGCGTCTGGATATGTTTTTTTTAATATTTTTACAAAATTTTTTACATCAGTTTTTTTCATCATTTTCACCATTTAAAAGTAAATTGATTATTTTAGGATAAATAATATTTGCATTATTTTTCCAATTATCAGAAATTTGTTTAGCTCTATCTCTTGAACCTGCAAAAGTAGAGATTTCAAAAATTGTTTCTGTTTTTTCAACAATTTTACATTTTACAGTATAATTATTTTCATCTTGAGGAATGTACTCTGTAACAATAGAAGATTCTTCTGCAATGTTTGAAATTTCTTCTTTAAAGACATTGTCTGCTTTTAATTTTAAAATTCCAGGCAAAAGTGATTTTGTAAGAGCTAATGAGTTTTGCCCATTTGAAGTGATTTTTATAAATGTATCTTCTTCTTTTGTAAAGGAACCAACTAAGTTTGTATCAATTAAATCTGTTAGTAATTCTTGAAAATAAAAATAATTAATATTATTAGCAGATGATACAAGTTTATATAAATTGTCGCTTTTTATTCCATCTGATAGTTTGTTTAACAAGTATAAAATTAATACTTTATTTTCAGCTAAGTCTGTGATAGATTTTTCCATAAAGAGTCCTCCTTTTCGAATTTCTTTGCATATTATATCACGGAAAACACGATTAGTAAAGGAAAAAATATATTTAGAGCAATCGTAGCAGATTATGTCGGAAATTCATATACTATACTAGCCTAAATTTGTATACAAAAGTAGAGGTGATAGTATGCGAGAAATAAAAAGGCGGAGATATAGTTAGCAGAAAATCATATAATAATGACATAATGTTTAGTGTAAAAAGAATTTTAAAAATAGATAAAAATAAAAAAATTGCGATTTTGAAAGGGATAGTAGATGTTAGAATTGTGGCTGATGCACCCTTAGAAGATCTTGAAATTGTTAGCAAAAAGGAACAAATGCAAAAAGAGTTGGATTCAGAAAAAAGAATATTAAATATAATTGAAAAAGAAAAACAACGAGCAGATAACAGAAGAAAAGAAATTATTCATACAGGACGAATATTGCATCTAGATGGAGATAAAAAATACAGTCAAAAATCAATAATGTATTATAAAAAAATGGGGTTAAATGCAATTGTTAGGAACATACCAGAATACAAACAGCCAAAAGTAGTATATAGATTACTTACAATATATAATCCAGATATAGTTGTTATAACACGGCCATGATGGAATGATAAAACATGGAACCAGATATAAAGATATATACAATTATAGGAATTCAAGACATTTTATACAAACAGTAAAAGAGGCAAGAAGATATGATGAAAAACATGGAAAGAATTTAGTAATATTTGCAGGAGCATGTCAAAGTTATTTTGAAGCATTAATGGATGCAGGTGCCAATTTTGCATCATCACCTGCAAGAATATTAATTGACTTTTTAGATCCTTTAATAGTAGCCAAAAGTGTGGCAGTAACAGATAAAAATAAATATATAACAATAGACGATTTTGTTGAAGAATTAAGAGATGGAAAAAGAGGGATAAATGGTTTTGGTGCAATGGGAAAAAAGAATGTAATATTTTTGTAACACAAATGTAACATAAATGTAACAAAAGAAGAACAGTTGGCTGTAGTACTTGAAAATAGTGAATTACAGAGAAATGACAAAAAAATACATGCTTTGACAAAATCACCTACTGATGATATATTAAAATCATCTTAAGCAAAGTAGGTGATTTAATGATTTGTAGGAATGACATTTCAACTCTAAAATCAGACATTAACGAAAAAGTTGGGCAAAAGATTATTGTTAAAGGTTCATTAGGAAGAAGCAAAGAATTTGCCAAAGAAGGTACAATAGAAAAAGCATATTCAAATCTTTTTGTAGTAAAATATGAAGAAAATGATAGAACAGCATCATATACATATACAGACTTGTTAACAAGAACAGTAGAAGTAGATGTTTTTAATGGTGAAGAATATAGTCCACTATTACCACCATTATTAGTAGAAAGTAAAAAAAGAAAATTAAAAGAGCAACTAGTTTAAATAGTTGTTCTTTTTTTGTCCAAAAGGCTGCAATCCTATTGACAGAAATTTTTATATTGTATATTATAAATAAAAGCGAAAGGTGGTGTTAATATGACAATAAGAGAAGCATTAAATAAAGGAATGATAATTTTAAAAAGCAACAATATAGAAACTCCAAAATTAAAAGCAAGATTGTTGTTGCAATATATATTAAAGAAAAATAGGCAATACCTAATAGTATATGATAATAAAGAAATTGATAAAAAACAACAATGGGAATACTTTATAAATATAGAAAAACTTGCAAATGGAATGCCACTGCAACACATAACACATACACAAGAATTTATGAAAATGGACTTTTTTGTTAATGAGAATGTATTAATACCGCGACCAGATACAGAGATACTAGTAGAAGAAGTAATAGAAATAGCAAAAAAAATGGACAAACCAAAAATTTTAGATTTATGTACAGGAAGTGGAGCAATAGCAATATCAATTGCAAAAAATGTGCCAGAAGCAGAAGTATGGGCAATAGATATAAGTGAAAAAGCATTAGAAGTAGCAAAGAAAAATGCTCATAATTTACAAGCAAAAGTAAAATTTAAAAAATCAAATTTATTTAACAATATAGGAAAAACAAAATTCGACATAATAGTATCAAATCCGCCGTATATCAAAAAAGAGGATATAAAACTTTTAAGTAACGAAGTGCAAAAAGAACCAGAAATAGCATTAGATGGAGGGTATGATGGCCTAGACTTTTACAGAAAAATATCTAGCAAGGCAATAGATTATTTAAAATTCGGAAGTTATTTATGTTTCGAAATTGGATTTGACCAGCAAGAAGATGTAACAGAAATAATAAAAGATACCAAACATTATAATGGTACATATTGCAAAAAAGACTTATTTGGTAATGACAGAATTATAATAACAAGGGTTAATTAAGCAAATGTAGAATGGAGGAAATATGTCATTTTCATCAGAATTAAAAGAAGAAATAAGTAAAACAGAAAATTTGGCTAATAAAGAAGCTGTAAAATATGAATTGATAGGATATCTAATTACTAGCAATATTTCTGAAGAAAAAAATAATATAAAATTCAGTACAGAAAATGAATATAATATCAACAGATTTGCTAGATTATTAAGTAATATGGAAATAAGCCAATATGATATTTCTATGCAAGGAAATTTATTTGTTATAACAGTAAAAAAGTCATATATAGAAGGAATATCGACAGAAAAAGATTTGAATTTAGAACAAATAAAATGGCTCATAAAAGGTGCATATTTAGGCTCAGGTTCAATTAATAATCCAGAGAAAAAATATCATTTAGAAATAGGATTTAAAGAAAAGAAAAATGCTGAAGAAATTAAAGAATATCTAAAAAAATATGATATAAAAAGTAATGTATTAGAAAAAAACAATCAGTATTCAATATATTTAAAAGACAGTGAAGAAATATCAAAATTTTTAGCACTAATAGGAGCAAATAAATCTGTTTTAAAATTTGAAGAAATAAGAGTTCAAAGAGAAATGAATAATAAAATAAACAGAATAGTAAATTGTGAAACAGCAAATTTAAATAAAACTATTAATGCATCAATTGAGCAAATAGAGGCAATAAAAAAATTGAAAAATAGTAAAAAGTTTGAACAACTTGATGAGCCATTAAAGGAGATTGCAGAACTAAGGCTAAAAAATCCTAATGCAAATTTAGTAGAATTAGGAAAAATGTTAAAAACACCTGTAGGAAAATCAGGAGTAAATTATAGATTAAAAAAGATAATGGAGATAGCTAATGAGAAATAGAGAATTAGGAGTATATGTACATATTCCATTTTGTAAACACAAATGTGATTACTGTGATTTTATTTCATACTGTAATAAAGATAATTTGATAGAAGATTATGTTCAAGCAGTAATAAAAGAGATAAAACTGCAAAATATTCAAGCATTGATTACTACAATTTATATAGGTGGAGGGACGCCTTCATATATAGACAGCAAATATATAAAACAGATTATGGCAGAAATTAGAAAGAAAAATGTCCATAAAAATGCGGAAATTACAATAGAAGTTAATCCAGGAACTATTACAGAAGAAAAACTTAAAGATTATAAAGAATGTGGAATTAATAGACTAAGCATAGGCTTACAAGTTACTCAAGATGAATTGCTAAAACAAATAGGTAGAATTCATAATTATGAACAATTTTTAGAGACTTATAAATTAGCAAGAAAAGTTGGCTTTAAAAACATAAATGTTGATTTGATGCTAGGATTGCCTAACCAAAGAATAAAAGATTTAAAAGAAAGCTTGGAAAGTATTATAAAACTACAACCTGAACATATATCAGTATATTCACTTATTGTAGAAGACGGAACTCCTATTGCACAAAAAATAGAAAATGGACAATTAGAACTTCCGACTGATGATATGGAAAGAAATATGTACTGGTATGTAAAAAATACATTAGAATTAAGAGGATATAAACATTATGAAATTTCTAATTTTGCAAAAAGAGGACATGAATCTAAACATAACTTAAACTGTTGGAATCAAAGTCATTATTTTGGTTTTGGAGCTGCAGCACATTCTTATAGAGATATTACAAGATATTCAAATACTACAAATATAGAAGAATATATAAAAAATGTTCAAGCAGGAGATATAGCAAAAAATAGAATAATTCATGAGATTCAAAAAGAACATGATACAGAAAAAGAATACATGTTGCTTGGATTACGAAAAATTAAAGGTATAAAAATAAATGATTTTAAAGCCAAATTTGTAAAAAATCCAATTTATGTGTTTAGAAATGAATTAAAAAAATTGTCTGATGAGAATTTGATTGCAGTTGACGCAAATTCAATTAGGCTTACTCCTAGAGGAATTGACTTGGCAAATTTAGTATGGGAAGAATTTATTTAATAAAAATACAAAATAATATAAAAATCATATAAATATAAAACTCTGCATTGCATTCCTCAGCTACCCTACATACGCAAAGAATCTTTAAAATAAAAAGCATGGTCACTCCCCAAATTAATTGGGCTCCCCCATGCTTTTTATTTAACAGTTTCTATTGCTTTTTCGGTCACATTCGTCATTTCATTTAGAGTTTTATATTTATATGATTTTTTTAATAATAAAATTGTATATAGATTAAATAAATTTATTATATAATCTTGACATAAAGTGGAAAACATGAGAAAATATATGCATTAAAATTGAAAAAATGTAGGTGAATTATGGATATACAAAAAATAAAAGCAATAATAGAAGCTGTGCTATTTGCAGCCGGAAGAATTGTAACAGAAGAAGAATTAGTATTAGCTTTAGAAATAGATAAAAAGCAAATTGCAGAAATAATAAAAAACATGCAAGATGAATATAAAGAAAGAGGAATAGAGATAATCAAAATAGATGGAGGATATCAACTATGCAGTAAAAAAGAATATTATGAATATATCTATCCAATTTTAGACAAACGAACTAAACCTAATTTATCACAGGCAGCATTAGAAACACTTGCAATAATTGCATATAATCCAAGAGCTACAAGAGCAGAAATAGAAGCAATAAGAGGAGTAAACAGCGATGGAACGATATATAAGTTACTTGACTATGGATTAATCGAAGATGCAGGAAAAGCTGATTTACCAGGAAGACCAACAACATATAAAACAACACCAGAATTTTTAAAAATGTTTGGATATGAAAGTTTAGCAAAACTACCAGAATTACCAAGATATAAATTAGATTCAAACAGACAAGTAATAATCGAAGAATTAATAGAAGCGGAGGCTCCAATGCCGAGTATCAACACTGAAGAATAAAAAGATTAAGATTATAAAAAAGGAGATTAAAATTATGGGAGAAAATAAAAATTTTGTAAAAGAGATTACTAATATAGATGAGAATATAGCACAATGGTATACAGACATTGTAATAAAAGCTGAATTGGCTGATTATACAGACACAAAAGGATGTATCGCAATAAGACCATATGGATATGCAATATGGGAAAATATCCAAAATTACACAGACAAAAAATTCAAAGAAACAGGAGTAAAAAATACATATTTTCCAGTTTTAATACCAGAAAGCCTATTAGAAAAAGAAAAAGACCATGTAGAAGGATTTGCACCAGAAGTGGCTTGGGTAACAGAAGCTGGTGGAGAAAAATTAGAAGAAAAATTATGTGTAAGACCAACATCAGAAACAATAATAACAACAATGTATTCAAAATGGTTAAAATCATGGAGAGATTTACCATTTGTATACAATCAATGGTGTAGTGTATTAAGATGGGAAAAAGAAACAAGACCATTTTTACGTTCAAGAGAATTCTTATGGCAAGAAGGTCACACAATCCATGAGACTGTAAAAGAAGCTAGAGAAAGAACAATGCAAATGTTAGAAGTATATGCTGATGTAGTAGAAAATCTTTTAGCAATACCTGTAATAAAAGGAATAAAAACAGAATCAGAAAAATTTGCAGGGGCAGAAGAAACATATACAATAGAAACAATGATGTATGATGGAAAAGCTTTACAATCAGGAACGTCACATTATTTAGGACAAAACTTCTCAAAGCCATTTAATGTAGCATTCCAAAACAGAGAAGGAAAACAAGAATATGCATATCAAACATCTTGGGGAATGTCAACAAGAGTTATAGGTGCAATAATAATGGCACATGGAGATAATAGAGGACTAAAACTACCACCAAGAGTTGCTCCAATACAAGCTGTAATAGTACCAGTTGCAATGCATAAAGAAGGAGTTCAAGGAAAGGCAGAAGAACTATATAATACATTAAAAAATAAATTCAGAATGGAAATAGATTTAAGAGACCAAGTAAGCCCAGGTTATAAATTTAATGATTGGGAAATGAGAGGTGTTCCAGTAAGAATAGAAATGGGACCAAGAGATATAGAAAATGGAGAATGTGTAGTAGTTAGAAGAGATACTGCTGAAAAGATTACAGTAAAATTATCTGATTTAGAATCAAAATTGGAAGAATTATTAGAAGCAATTCAACAAAATATGTTTGATACATGTAAAAAGAGAATGGAAGCAAAAACAACAGTTGCACATGATATGGAAGAATTTAAAAATAACATGGATAAGGAACAAGGATTTATTAAATCTATGTGGTGCGGAAGTGCTGAATGTGAAGAGAAAATTAAAGAGTTGACTGGAGCAAAGTCAAGATGTATGCCATTTGAACAAGAGCATCTTGGAGATACCTGTGTATGTTGCGGAAAAAAAGCAGACAAAATGGTTGTTTGGGGAAGACAATACTAATAATTATAATTTACATCTAAGTTATGTATATTCTAGAAACTTAATAATATATTGTTTTGCAATACCGCGTAAGCGACCAAATGAGCATAGCGAATGCGATATGGAGCAATCTTCATACTAGTTTTTCAAATATGGAGATTGCGACACCAAGGTATAAAAAACAATATATTATTAATTTCTAAATAGATATTCTTATGAACTATGAATTGGAGTTATGAATATGAATGTTTTGTGAAATCTTTATTAAAATAGTTGAAAAAAAAGCGAAAAATTGATATACTTTAGATGATGAATTCTTTAATAGAAAGGAAAGTGATTTTTATGGAAGAAAATCAAGAAGAAAAAAAAGAAGAAGTAGTAGAAATTGAAGAAAATACAGAAGGGGCAAATGATGGAATAAAAATATCAAATGATGTAGTAGCAGTAATTGCAGGTGTTGCTGTATCAGAAGTACCTGGAGTAGCAAGTATGTCAGGAGGATTTGCTGGAGGAATTTCAGAAGTATTAAGTGGAAAAAAGAACCTATCAAAAGGAATTAAAGTAGATGCAGGAGAAAAAGACGTAAAAATTGATGTGAACATAATAGTTGAATATGGTTCAAGAATTCCAGATGTAGCATTTGAAATTCAAAACAGAGTAAAAAAATCAGTAGAGAACATGACTGGGTTAAAAGTATCAGAAGTAAATGTACATGTTCAAGGAGTTAAAACAGAAAGAGAAGAAACTAACAACGAAGAAAGTGAAGAACAAGACGAACAATAAATTTATAACAAGAGAGGAAGAAGTAAAATGAAATTTTTAGAGAGATTTACATTAATAGTATATTCATTTATAATATTGTTATTATCAGTAATATTAAGCTTATTAGTATTTAACTGGATTGATTTTGATGTTGTTACAGAAATGGTAAAAGCCCTAATTACAGGAGATTTATCATCAAAAATAACATTAGGAGTAAGTGTTGTATTTATATTATTATCAATAAAATGTATGTTTTTTGATGAAAGATCAAAAGAAAAAGTAAAAGAAACACAAGGAGTTTTACTAAAAAATGAAAATGGTCAATTAATGATTTCAAAAGAATCTATTGATAATATGGTTAAAAATACAGTTATGGGATTTGACCAAATAAAACACTGTAACACAAAAATAGATGTAAACAGTGAAAATCAATTAAGAATAACATTATTCTTAGTAGTAAATGAAAATGTAGTAATAAAAGAACTTGCAAGCAGTTTACAAAGAAAAATTAAAGAAGATGTAAAAAGAGTATCAGACTTAGAGGTCGAAGAAGTAAATGTAAAAGTAACAAGTTTACAAGACAACAAAAAAAGTAAAGAATAGGATGAGAGAAAATGGAAGGTTTTAAAGAATTCATGTCTAAATACATAGGTGCAATAATAGGAGTAATAGTTGCGATATTAATATTATGTACAAGGTTATATGAATTGATAGTTGCAATTGTACTTATAGTATTAGGTGCATTTGTTGGAAATTATGTCCAAAAAAACAAAGATGAAGTAAAAGACAAATTAAAAAACTTTATAGATAGATTATAATAATGAGAGGAGGAAATGCTAGCTTCAGAGTTAGCATTGCTATAAAAAATGAAACGATCAGCAATTAGAGAGTTAACATTTAGATTGATATATAGTTTAGAAATTCAAAAAGTAGAAGATTTAGAAGAACAAATAGAATTATATATGCAATGTAACGAAATAGAAGATGATGATGCAAAAGAATATATAAAAGATGCAATTTTAGGAATAAAAGAAAATAGTTTAGAGATACAAGAATTAATAGAAAAAAATCTAAAGGCTGATTGGAAGATAGACAGAATCTCAAAAATAGATTTAAGTTTGTTAAAACTTGCAATATATGAAATAAAATATAAACAAATACCATATAAAGTGGCAATAAATGAAAGCTTAGAGTTAGCAAAAAAATATGGAGAAGAAACATCTAAAAATTTCATAAATGGAATTTTAGCAAGTGTTGTTAAGGAGATGAACTAATGAAGTATAATGCAGTAACTGTAACACAGTTAAACAAATACTTAAAAGACAGATTTGATGAAGACGAAAACTTAGGAGCAATATTAGTAAAAGGAGAAATCTCCAATTTTAAAAACCATTACACAGGACATCTATATTTTACATTAAAAGACGAGAATTCGTTAATAAAATGTATAATGTTTAAAAGCTATGCTGAGAGGCTAGCTTTTAAACCAAAAGATGGAATGAAGGTAATGGTTTTTGGGTCTGTATCAGTATTTGAAAGAGATGGAGTATATCAAATATATGTAAAACAAATGATGGAAGACGGAATGGGAGACTTACATGAGCAATTTGAAAAATTAAAAGCTCAATTAGAAGCAGAAGGATTGTTTGATGAAGCACACAAAAAGCCAATTCCATTATATCCAAAAGTAGTTGGAGTATTAACATCACAAACAGGTGCAGTAATAAGAGATATAATAAATGTATCAACAAGAAGAAATCCGAATGTATATATACGATTATTACCAGTGCCAGTTCAAGGCCATGGGGCAGCAGAACAGATTGCAGAAAAAATTAAAATAATGAATGAGCAGAAATTAGCAGATGTGCTTATAATTGGAAGAGGTGGAGGTTCTTTAGAGGACCTATGGCCATTTAATGAAGAAATAGTTGCAAGAGCAATATATCAATCTGAATTACCAATAATATCTGCAGTTGGACATGAAACAGACTTTACAATAGCAGATTTTGTTGCAGATTTAAGAGCACCTACACCATCAGCTGCTGCGGAATTGGCAGTTCCTGATGTATATGAGCTAAAACAAAAAATAAACAATTACAAAAATAGATATAGATTAGCTTTAAAAAAGAAAATGGAATTAATGAAACTAAGATATGAAAAATGTATGAAATCAAGAGTATTTACAGACCCTATGAGAAAAATTAGAGATATGGATGTTGCATTAGATTCTTATGTTCAAAGATTAGAAAATAAAATAAAGATAATCCACAAAGATAATAAATCATCATATGTAGAATTAGTAACTAAATTAGATGCACTAAGTCCGTTAAAGACATTGACTAGAGGTTATTCTTTAACAGAAAAAGACAATAAAATAGTTAAAAGTGCAAGTGAATTAAATAAAAATGATAAAGTAAAATTGAAATTTCATGATGGAGAAAAAGATGCAATAATTTGTTAATGGGAGATTCCCAAGAAAGGATGAAAGTATGAAGAAACAACAACATATACTAACATTAATAATTGTATTAGCGATAATAGGAATTGCAGTATTGATTGGTTCAATTATATATGATGAAAAAATAAAAGATAATAAAAAGGCAGTAGAAACAATAAGTGCACCACAAGTAGAGGTTGCAAAAAATGAGAATGAAGAAGAACAGACTAAAGAAGAAAATTCACTAGAAGATAACTCAGATTCTGAAAGTAATTATGTAGGCGAGGAAGAAAAGGAGTCACAAGAGCAAGTTAAAGAAGAACAGAAAGAATCAAAACAAACAGATGATGAAAAGGCTATTGAACTTGCTAAAAAAGAGTGGGGCGACGACAATTCTGTGTCTTTTAGTGTAGACAACAAAAAAGATACAAAAATTTATGTTGCAGTTCACCAAGATGCTACAGTAATTCAGTGGTATGAAGTTAATACCAGTGATTGGACAATAAGTGAGTATTAGATGGTTGAAGAATAATTACAACTTTGGGTTGTAAGAAAGGAATAAAAAAATGAGTAAAGATAATTTTGAAGAATCAATGAAAAGCTTAGAAAATATAGTTACAGAATTAGAAAATGGAAATTTAAATTTAGACGAATCAGTGCAAAAATTCGAGGAAGGAATGAAAATTGCAAAACAATGTAACAATATTCTAGAAGAAGCAGAAAAGAAGATAACAATACTTTTAGAAAAAGATGGAGAATTAAAAGAAGAAAATTTTGAAACAGAGTAGACAAAAGAGGGGAAAAGAAAATGAATAATTTACAATTAGCAGTAACAAATAAATATTTATATGTGCCATTTTTACTATGGCTTTGTATACAAACTTTTAAAGTAATTTATGATTTAGTAACAACAAAAAAGTTTAACTTTAAAAGAATAATTGGAGCAGGAGGAATGCCAAGTTCACATTCAGCAGTTGTTACATGTTTAGCCACATTAGTTGGAAAAGCTGAAGGAACAGATAGTATAATGTTTGCAATGGCTACAATATTTGCATTAGTAGTAATGTATGATGCTGCAGGAGTTAGAAGAGCTGCTGGAAAGCAAGCACATTTATTAAATAAAATTATAGAAACACCAGGACTTACAGGAGTTGAAGTTCAAGAAAAACTAGTAGAAGTATTAGGACATACACCTTTACAGGTTATAGTTGGAGCTACTCTTGGAATTGTTGTAGGTATATATGCTTAAAGATTATTATTTACAATTATAAAAATGCTAAAAGTATAAATTTCTTAGAAAGGACTGTGATAAAAATGACAGACATTGAAATTGCCAAAAATACAGAACTAAAGAAAATAACAGAAATTGCAGAAAGATTAGGAATCCAAGAAGATGAAATGGAAACATATGGAAAATACAAAGCTAAGATTTCTGAACAATTATATGAAAAGATGAATGCTAAAGCTGATGGGAAATTGGTATTAGTAACAGCAATGAGTCCAACACCTTTAGGTGAAGGAAAAACAACTATATCAATATCAATAGCTGATGGACTTAGAAAAATTGGAGAAAGTTCAATACTTGCATTAAGAGAGCCATCACTAGGCCCAGTATTTGGAATAAAAGGAGGAGCAACAGGTGGAGGACATGCTCAAGTTGCACCAATGGAAGATATTAATTTACATTTTACAGGAGATATTCATGCAATAACATCTGCAAATAATTTATTATCAGCAATGATAGACAATCATATTTATCATGGAAATGAATTAGGTATTGAAAAAGTAGTGTGGAAGAGATGTGTGGATTTAAATGATAGACAATTAAGAAAAGTAAATACAGGGCTATCAGGAGAAAGTAAAATAGTTCCAAGAGAAGATGGGTTTGATATAACTGTAGCATCAGAAGTAATGGCCATTTTATGTTTAGCTAAAGACATAGAAGATTTAAAAACAAGATTAGGAAATATCGTTATAGGATATAACAAGAAAGATGAGCCTGTTTTTGCAAAAGATTTAAAAGCAGAAGGCGCAATGGCAGTCTTATTAAAAGATGCAATAAAACCTAATTTAGTACAAACATTGGAACATACACCTGCTATTATACATGGAGGTCCATTTGCCAATATAGCACATGGGTGTAATTCAATAATTGCAACAAAAACTGCAATGAAACTTGCGGATTATACAATTACAGAAGCTGGATTTGGTGCAGATTTAGGTGCAGAAAAATTCCTAGATATAAAATGTAGAAAAGCAAATATCAAGCCAGATGCAGTGGTATGTGTGGCTACAATTAAAGCTTTAAAGTATCATGGTGGAGCTTCAAAAGAAAGTATTTTAGAAGAAAATATGTCAGCATTAGAAAAAGGAATGAACAATCTATATAGACATATTGATAATATTAGAGGAAAATTTGGTTTAAATGTTATTGTTGCAATCAACAAATATAATACAGATCAAGAGAATGAATTAGAATATGTTCAAAATGAGCTTGCTAAAAGAGAGATAGTTTCAAGTGTTGTAGAAAGCTGGGCTAAAGGTGGCGAAGGTGCAATTGATATATCTAAAAAGATAGTTGAAATTGTTAAAGAAAAGCCAGAAAGATTTGAATATATATATGATTTAAACGAAACTATAGTAGAAAAAATTAATAAAGTTGCTATGAAAATATATGGTGCAAAAGGTGTAATATATCCAGAAGAAGTTTCTAAAAAGATAGAAAAAATTGAAGAAATGGGATATGGAAATTTACCTGTTTGCATAGCTAAAACACAATATTCATTTTCTGATGATCCAAAGAATTTAGAATGTGAGGATTCTTTTGAAATAAGCATTAGAGACATTGAATTAAAAGCTGGAGCTGGCTTTATAGTAGTGCTAGCAGGTAAAATTATGACTATGCCAGGTTTACCTAAAATACCATCTGCAGAATCTATTGATATTGACAAAAATGGAGATATTGTTGGGATTTTTTAGAATTAAAAGTAAATTAAGGAAAAAAGTTAATAATTTTTCAAAAGAACTTGACAATGATGAGAATAGTGTGTAAAATATAGCGTATAATAAATGAAAAACAAGAAATTAAATAAAAAGTTTGCGTTAGAACAATGCAAAGCTATTAGAAGAAATGGAAAGAGAAAAAGGGTCACCGGCTGAAAGCCCTTTACAGTCAACCTAATAAGTGAAACACATTGGAGCAAAAAAGGTAAAAATAGAAATTTGTAAAAATTTTAAAAAGCCTAAATTAAAAGAGGAAAATTTATTTTTTGAATTTTCAAGCTGGGTGGCACCGCGGAGTTGATTCGTCCCTGCATTAGTAAGAAATTATTAATGTGGGGACGAATTTTTGGTACTGCAGAGAACCGGTCCCAAAAGTACCAAAAAGGTACCGCAAAGAACCGGTCCTAAAAGTACCAAAAGAAAGGAAGAGGTAAACATGGAAGAATATAGAACACATAGTTGTAATGAAATAAGTTTAGAAGATGTAGGAAAAAAAGTAAGAATCGCAGGATGGGTAGAAACAATAAGAGACTTTGGAGGACTTGTATTTTTAGATATTAGAGACATGTATGGAGTAACACAAGTTGTAACTTCTGGAAAAACAGAAGATGTAGATTTTGCATCACATATTCCAATTGAGTCAACTGTTACAGTTTATGGAACAGTTCGTAAACGTGATGAAGAAACTATTAACACAAAAATCAAAACAGGTCTTGTAGAAATTCGTATAGAAGAAATTAAAGTGTTAGGCAAAAGAACTAAAAACTTACCATTTGAAGTAAATGAAAATCAAGAAGTTCGTGAAGATCTAAGACTTAAATATAGATTTTTAGATTTAAGAAGTGAAAAGCTAAAAAATAATTTAATATTAAGAGCAAATGTAATTCAATTTTTAAGAAGTCAAATGATAGAACAAGGATTTTTAGAAGTACAAACTCCAATTTTGACAAGTTCATCACCAGAAGGTGCAAGGGACTATTTAGTACCAAGTCGTTTACATCCAGGAAAATTCTATGCTTTACCACAAGCACCACAACAATTTAAACAATTGCTTATGGTATCTGGAATAGATAAATATTTCCAAATAGCTCCATGTTTTAGAGATGAAGATGCTAGAGCAGATAGGGCTCCAGGTGAGTTTTATCAACTTGATATGGAAATGAGTTTTGCGACACAAGAAGATGTATTTAAAGCAATAGAACCTGTAATTTACAATACATTTAAGAAATTTTCTGATAAAGAAATTTCATCTGCTCCATTTAAAAGAATAACATATAAAGAAGCAATGATTAAATATGGTTCAGATAAGCCGGATTTAAGAAATCCATTATTTATAATTGATTTATCAGAATTCTTTAATAAATGTACATTCAAACCATTTATAAATAGAACAGTAAGAGCTATAAAAGTAAATGGACATATGTCAAAAGGATTCCATGAAAAAATGCTAGATTATGCTATGTCAATAGGAATGGGAGGACTTGGATATTTAGAAGTTCAAGAAGATTTGTCTTTTAAAGGACCAATAGACAAATTCATTCCAGAAGAATTAAAAAAAGAATTATTAAAAATTGCAGATTTAAAACAAGATGATACAATATTCTTTATTGCAGATAATGAGAAAAGAGCAACAGAACTAGCAGGACAAATTAGAACTGAACTTGCAAAAAGATTAGATTTAATAGATAATAGTAAATTTGAATTTTGTTGGATAGTAGATTTTCCTATGTTCGAAATTGATGAACATGATAAAATTCAATTTAGTCACAATCCATTTTCGATGCCTCAAGGTGGATTAGACGCATTAGAAAATCAAAATCCATTAGATATTTTAGCATATCAATATGATTTAGTATGTAATGGAATAGAATTATCTTCAGGAGCTGTAAGAAACCATGATATTAATATTATGCTAAAAGCATTCGAAATGGCGGGATACACAGAGGAAGAGGTAAGAACAAAATTCGGAGCATTGTATACAGCATTTCAATTTGGAGCTCCACCACATGCAGGAATTGCACCTGGAGTTGACAGGATGCTAATGTTATTAACTGATTCTGAAAGTATAAGAGAAGTTATTGCATTTCCATTAAGTAGCAAAGCAGAAGATTTAATGATGGGAGCACCAGGAAATGTGAATAAAGATCAACTTAGAGATGTACACATAAAAATAGATATTAAAAAATAAGATGAATAATAACCTCTAACTTAGAAATACTAATAGTACTTTTAAGAGGAGGTTTTTTATGTATAATTTTAGAACAGACTTAGCCTTAGAGAGAAGAGATATTTATAAAAAGGCGAATAATTTAAAACAAATTGATGGAGTAGAAAGTACAGAAGAAGAAATAAATGAAAATCTTAAAGTGACAAGAGTAGAAATCACAAACCAAAATGGAGAAAAAGCAATAGGAAAGCCTATAGGAAATTATGTAACAATAGATGTTAAGAAATTAAAAATAGCAGAAGATGAAGATATTCAAAAAGCTTCAGACATAGTTTCAAATGAACTAAGAAAAATAATAGATATTCATACAGATAAGCAAGGAGATATACTAGTGGTGGGATTAGGAAACATATATGTAACACCAGATGCATTAGGTCCTAAAGTAATAAATGAAATAGATGTAACAAGGCATATAATAAAATATTTACCGCAATATGTTGATGAAGGAACAAGGCCAGTTAGTGCGATATCTCCTGGAGTTTTAGGAACTACAGGAATTGAAACAGTAGAAATTTTGAAAGGTATTGTAGATAATATTCATCCTAAACTATTAATCGTAATAGATGCATTAGCATCTAGGAGTATTGATAGAATAAGCAGTACAATTCAGATTTCAGATACTGGAATTGTTCCAGGTGCAGGGGTAGGGAATACTAGACAAGAAATAAGTCAAAATACATTAGGTATACCTGTTGTAGCACTTGGGATTCCAACAGTTGTAGAACTTGCTACTCTTGTGTCTGATGGAATTGATATTTTTATTGATAGATTACAGGAAAAGGCGGAGTCTAATGAGTATTTAAATAAGCTTCAGCAAAATGATAAATATGAAGAGGTTAAAGAGGCTCTTAATGTTGGTGATTATAATATGATTGTTACTCCTAAAGAGATTGATGATTTAATTGAGAATATGAAAGATATTGTGGCTAGAGGGATTAATTTTGCGGTGTAAATTAATATTGATTTTTATATAAAAATGTAGTATATTAATATTATTCGTAACTATGCGAACAATAGAAGGATAATTCTCGTAAAACAATTGTAAGGAGGAAATAAAAATGGCATTTTTTAGAAGAAAACGGAAAGGTACTATTGAGACAAATGTAAAAGTGTCTGATATTTATGTTGTTACATCAATGATTATTTCGAGTCATAACGACGGAACTGGTGCCGGACCTAGGTGTGTTACTATGTATTTTTTAGCCAAATGTGAGAATGGAAATTATTACGAACTGTTTTCTCGTAAAAAACTGGAAATGAAAAATCAACCTGAATATGGCGTTTGGTCTCGGATTTTTGATACTCCGTATGTGGAAAAGACTGAACCTTTGACAAAGTACTTAATAAATCAAAAAAAAGAGATGATAGATATTCAATCTTTGTTTGATTTTATAACACAGATGAATGTTTTGGATAAGTTGGGAGTTTTTTCGGAAGAAGATGATGATGGAATTTCATAAGAATGCTAATAGTAAAGGTGAAAACTATTTTTTGTTTTTCGCCTTTACTATTGATATACTACTGTATAGATAAAGTAAAAAAAGTTTAAGTAAACTTTAAAAAATAATTAATAAAAAATATATAGTAAAAAAAATATAATAATGCTATAATAAGACCATACAAAAAGAGTATTGTATTTTTTATAAACGAAAATAAAAGGGAAGGAGAGAAGAAACTAGATGCCAGAGAGAATAGAAATAACAAAAATGAAGCAAAATTCAAAAGATAGAAAATATGTATTAGAAAATGTAAAACAAGAAGGAACATTATTAGAATTTGCAAGTGATGAACTAAGAGATGACAAAGAAGTAGTATTGGAAGCAATACATAATAATCCAGAAGCACTAGAATTTGCAAGTGATAGACTAAAAGGAGATAGAGAAGTAGTATATGACTCTGTTAGTAAAGTTGGATGGACATATTGTTATGCACAAGAAAATTTATTAGAAGATAAAGAATTATTAATGTCAGGCTTAAAGGTAACAGGACAAATATTATATTATGCAGCACCAGATATGAGAGATGATAAAGAAGTTGTAGAAGAAGCGGTAAAAAACAAACCAATCATAATAAAATATGCGAGTGGCAGACTTAGAGAAGATAAAGAGATTGGAATGACTGCAATGAATGTTAATAAAAATTGTTATGAATTTTTAGGAACAAATTTAAAACAAGATGAAGATATACTAAAAATAAAAAATGGCTAATAGGGACGAATAAGAACCGGTCCCAAAAGTACAAAAAATGCACCGATGAGAACCGGTCCCAACGGTACCATATAAAAGGAGGATAAATATGAAAGCTTTGAAAAAAATAAATAAAGGATTAATTTTAACAATACTAGTTCTAATAGTATTAATACTATATTTTAATGATTTAGAAAAACAAAGAGATAAAGATAAGCCAGATATCAAAAAAACTTGTGAAGATTTTATTGAGCTTACAGATAAATATTCTGTATTACCTGAAGAGCTTCAAAAACTTCAAGAAAATATACCAGAAGAGAAAGTTAATGAATACATAAATCAGATGCAAAAAGATTTGGCAAATATTATGATTGATAATCAAGAAGCAATTAACATACAGCAAAAGATTTTGGAGGAAAATCTAAAAAACGGATATAGCGCATTAGAAGTAAGAACTAATTCATCAAGAAAAATACAAAAAGTTAGTAGTTATCAATTTGAAAATAATCAAGTAACAGTAAGTTTAAAAGACAATGTAGTTGAGACAATAAAAACTTTTGAACATGATGAAGAAATTGAAAAAAATAATGAGTTTGAAGCGAGTGAAGATGAGATTGTATTGCAAAAAGTAGATGGAAAATGGAAAGTAGTGTATGCTAATTTGCAATCTGATGATAATGCTAGATATTATTATGATGAGATGATAAGAACAGTTAATTAGTAAAAGTATGTACTAGAAAAGGAGGATGAAAAATGGGGAAAACAGTATTAGAACTGAAGAATGTAAGCAAGTCTTTTGGAAAAAGAAAAGTTATTGATAATTTAAACTTAGAAGTTCAAGAAGGAGAGATTTATGGATTTTTAGGTCCAAATGGTTCAGGAAAAACTACAACTATAAAAATGATTTTAAAGTTGATAAGTAGTGATTCTGGTGAAATAAAAGTAAATGGATATGACACAACTAAAGAATTTGAAAAAGCAATGGAATGTATAGGAGCAATAGTAGAAAATCCAGACTTATACAAATATATGTCAGGAATTGATAACTTAAGATTGCATGCAAGAATTAGAAATATAGATGAGAAAAGAATAGAAGAGGTTTTAGAATTAGTAGAGTTAAAAGGAAGAGAGAAAGACAAAGTTGGCAAATACTCACTAGGAATGAAACAAAGATTAGGATTGGCACTAACATTATTACATAAACCAAAAGTTTTAATTTTAGATGAACCTACAAACGGATTAGATCCGGCAGGAATTAAAAAATTAAGAGATATTTTAAAAGAAATTTCACATCAAGAAGGAGTTGCTGTATTTGTGTCATCACATATATTGTCAGAAATGCAGTTGATGTGTGACAAAGTTGCAGTATTAGATAATGGAAAAATAGTTAAGGTTGAGAATATAACCAATATAGATGATAATGAAGAGACAGTAGAAACAGTAGAGATTAAAGCAAATTATTTAGAAAAAGCCCAAAGCATTATTAAGGAAAAATTCAAGATAGATATAAAAAATGAAGATGACCATATTAATATTACGCTTCCAGCAAATAAATTACCACAAGTAATAAAAGAATTAGCAGTTGCAGATGTAGAAATAAAAGCAGTAATACCAAAAGAACATTCTTTAGAAGATATATTCTTTGATGCAACAAAAGGAGGTAAGTAATATGAAAACATTTAAATTATTTATAGACGAAAATATAAAAACTTGGAAAAAGTTTTCAACAAAATTAGCAATAATACTTATTCTATTAGCACTTGTTACAGCATTAGGAATGACGAAAGTACTTCAACATATAGATGGAAAGAATGACATGATAGTTCAATATTCAAACACATGGAAAGAAAGTTTAGAAGAAGATATTAATTCATATAAAGAACAATTGAATAATGAACGTTTACTACAAAGTGATAGAGAATATATTCAAAATAAAATAAAGATTGCTGAAATTAGAATACAAAACAATATAAGTTTATATTCTGTTAATTGGAAAAATACAGTATTAAATAACTTAGAAAATGACATGGATGGAAAATTATTAGAAATAGTAATAAATAATGATTTTGAAGGTTATATTAATTATGAAAAAGAAATTGAAAAACAAAAATTAAATCAAAAAGAAATAACGCTACAAGAATATGATGATAATATACAATTGTTAGATTTACGTTCTAAATATCAAATAGGAAATGTTGGAAATGAAGAAACAATAAGAGATTCTAAAGAAGGATATTTAGATAAAATAAAAAATGAACAAAAAAGCATAAGAACAGGAATTGACTATCAAAGCAATAAAGTGTTAACAGCAGAACAAAATAAAAAGTATGAAGATGATATAAAAATAAATATTTATAAAATAGAAAATAATGTAGTAAATCAAGATTATTCAGCTACAACTAATTATAGAATGATGTTTGAATCATTAGCTCCAAGTTTTGTAATAACATTAGTTGCAATATTTGCAATGATTGTAGCAGGAGGAACAATATCATCAGAAGTTTCAACAGGAACAATAAAGTTCTGGGCATTAACACCAAATAAAAGATGGAAAATCTTGACAGCAAAAATATTATCAATAGTTTTTTATTTAGTAGTAATAACATTAATAATGTCAATACTAAGTATAGTTTGTGCAAATTTATTTTTTGACACAGAAGGATATGAATATATTTTTGTTAAAAATGGAAATGTAGAGAAGATAGGAAATATATTATTTACAATAGGATATTATTTTGCAAAATTGGTACCAGTAATTATATTTGCGATATTTGCACTAATGCTTTCTGTTATAACTAGAAATACATCAGTTTCTTTAGGATTAAGTATAGCTACATATATGGGAAATAGTGTTGCAATGTTAATAATAAATGCTTATATTAAAAAAGATTGGGTAAAATTAATTCCTTTTAATAATCTAAATATTGTGGATAAAATTTTTCCGGATTTTCAAAGTATGATGTCTACGGGATTAGAAAATACAACAACAACGTCTTTGGGATTTTCTCTTGCAGTGCTAAGTGTATGTGCAATTCTTATGTTTGTGACTATGTATGATAGCTTCAATAAAAGAGATATAATTTAGATATTGTATAAATGTTATTTAAATGATTTTACAATAAGTATCGAAATATAAAGCTTTTCATTACACTCCTCGGCTTATTACGAAATTTAAGAAATTCTAATTTATTTTATGGCACCCTTCCACTATCGTGAAC
>CAKPHD010000020.1 GCA_934155625.1 uncultured Clostridia bacterium | reverse complement strand
ATAGTAATTGCATTATTCTTATTACCTGATGTATCTACAATTTTATCTTTAGGTATTGCAACTGTAATTACACCACTATAGTCCATAGTCTCTTTGCCAGCCAATTTCTCAAGTTGTTCTAAGTGAGATAATTTTAATATATATCTCTTACCTATTACTTTGTTTGTTCCTTTAACAGTATTCTTTCTATCTTCAACTGTAAGTTCTTTAACAACTCCATGTACTCCTGTATCATCCCAATTTGGTGTTTCTCCATCAATCTTGATATTTAAATCTCCAATTGCTAAAGTTCCAGAAGTATAGTATTTATCTGTTACATCAAATACCATTGTAAATGTTTTTCCATCAGAATCAATATCTGATTGTGTAAACTTATATGTTGCATTTGGTTTTATAAAGTCTACAAAATCTCCTGCTATTGTTGTTTCTGCATTTTTATTGTTGTTTGAATCTTTTACTGCCCCTTCTGCAACTTTTATAGTAACATCACCACTCCAATCTGAGTATTCTCTGTTGTAGTTGATTGCTGTTCTAGATTGTTCAAAATCACTTAATACTAATTTATATTGATGTCCTACTACTGTTTCTGTTCCATTTATTGTTCCTTTTATATCAGAAACTTTTGTCAATGTTCTAGTTATTTGTCCAGTTGGTACTAATTCCCCATCAACATATACTGAAATTTCATCAGTTGTTACTAGGTCTGTTGTATTTAGGTATTTATCTATTACATTAAATACAAATGTCTCTGTTTTAGCTGATGCATTTTTTGTTGCTGATACTTTTTCAACTTTTGGTTGAATAAAGTCTACATGTCCTAATGTAAATTCTTGTTTCTTACTTGTGTTTGTGTAATTATCTGTTAATGTTCCTGCTGCTATTTCTATTTTTGTTGTACCACTCCACTCGAAGAATTCTTTACCTGTTTGTTTTGATGTTTCTTCCCAATTTGAAAGTGTTAAAGTATATCTAACTCCATATTGTTCAGATTTTGCTGTACTTAATTCTTTTTGTACATTTGCTGTTGTTGTTACTTCTTCTCCATCTATATATACTTTTATTTTGTCTGTTGTTAGACTGTTACTCTTGTAATATTTATCTGTTCCTACTAAGTCTACTGTTACCTTTTTATTTGTTTTGTCTATATTTAGATTTTCTGTTTTCCATATTGGGTCTACTACGTCTACTACTTGTTGATTTCCAGAATTTCCATCTGGGTCATTTACACCTATTGTTATTGTTTTGGCAATGCTCTTGTTTCCAGATTTGTCTGTTGCAGAGCCCTCTGGGATGGAAATGCTCATTGGTCCACTGTAGTCTCTGTATGTTCCATCCACAGTTTGTTGCTCTAATCCACTTATTACTAACTTGTATTTTTCTCCGATTTTTACAGTATTTCCATTACGTGTTTCATTTATGTCAGATATTTTTGTTAAGTTTTTTCCTATCTTGCTATCTGGTATTTGTAATTTTGTATCTAATAATGTTACTTTTAAGTTATCTGCTGCATTTGTTGCACTTAATGTTGTACTTGCAAAATATTTATCTGTTACTGAAAATTCTACTGTTAGCGTTTTGTTTGTATGATCTATATTTCCACTTGAATATACATATGTAAATTCTGGTTTGATATAATCTGTGAACATTGTGCCATTTGTATTTTTGTCAATATCACTTGTTTCTTTTATAACAATGTCTGTCATTGTTCCTGATGTGTCTATTGCTTTTAAGTTTTGGTTACTGTATGTTTCGTCTTTTAATGTCTTTTTGTCTATTTTTAATGAAATGTTACCACTCCATTCTTTATAGCTCTTTCCATCTTGTCTAGTTTTGCCATTTAACTTTTCTACTGTTTCCTCTAAGTCTGAAAGTGTTATTACTTGTAACACATCATTTGCTCCTGTTATTGCATTTGTTGTAGTTGTTGCTGCTGCTACTGTTTTTGTAATTGTTGTTGCTTCCTCTCCATCAAAATATACATGTACATTGTCTGCTGTTAATGAACTTGCTACGTTACTTGTAAAGTCTGTTCCCGCTTCTGCATTTGTTCTACCTCTTAATGTTATTGTTATATTTTTGTTCGCTGTGCTTATTGCTGAAGCTTCTTTTATCCATTCTGTTCTGTATTTTGGATTTATTGTTCCTCTTGTGTAGTTTATTGCAGATGTTGTTGCATCTGTGTTTAATTTGAAGTTGTTTTTGTCTAGATAGATTTGCTCTGATGCGTAGATTGTTAGGGCTCCAGATTTGCCTGTTCCATTAAACATATTTCCATATTTATCTGCTGATATTTTTGCAAATGCTGGTCCTAAGTCTAATGTTGTCATCATATTTGTTCCACATTGGTTAAACATAAACTCCATATTAGTTACATTTGTTGTATAGAATTTATCCCCTAAGTCCAATGTTGTTAAGTTATATCCCATACAATGGAACATATAATTCATATTTGTAACTTTACTTGTATCAAATTTATCTCCTAAGTTAAAAGTTGTCATTTTTAATGAACCTAGTCCTGCAAACATTTCATACATATTAGTTACATTACTTGTATCAAATTTTGTTCCTAAATCTAAACTTGTTAAACTTTGTTGCCCTGCTTCATAGAACATATCTTCCATAGTTGTTACTTTACTTGTATCAAAGTTATCACCTAGTTTTAAAGTTGTCATTACATCATGTCCTGCATCTCTAAACATATATGCCATATTAGTTACTTTGCTTGTATTAAATTTTTTTCCCAAATCCAAACTTGTCATTGCTCTATATCCTGTATATGCAAACATGTACTCCATGTTTATAACATTACTTGTATTAAAGTTTGTTCCCAAGTTCAATGTTTTCATAGCTATATATCCTAATTTATAGAATGTATATCTCATATGCTCTACATTACTTGTATCAAATTTGTTCAATAAATCTAAGCTTTCCAATTTAGTATATCCACATGTACTAAACATATATGATATGTTTGTTACTTTGCTTGTATTAAATTTGTCACCCAAATTTAATGTTGTCATTGCTGTATATCCTGCACCTTCAAATAATGCTGACATATTTGTTACATTACTTGTATCAAAATTATCTCCTAAATCTAATTTTGTCATTGATTTATAGCCTGTATATCTAAACATTCTATACATATCAGTTACACTTGCTACATTTAACAAATTAATATTTGTAATTGTCTCTGTAGATGTACATTTATCTGAATATCCTATATATGCAAATAAATCTCTTGAAATTTGATTTGCAAATATTTCTGAATCACTACCAATATATACTTTTAGGCTTCCATTAGCATTTGTTGTGTACCAAGATAATATTGACTTATCTCCTATAGCTGATACATCCCAAGCTGTAGAATTCTTATATTTTTTAGTTGTTTCATCATATCCAACATCTGCTGGTATGCTATTTTGGAATGTTATATTATCAATATTTTGTCTTTGAATGCTTGTGTTTCCTAAAAATGACGCTGTTGTTTTTGATTCTGAGTTAGTTTCTGAATATGTACCTGTAAAAGTTGCTTTTAATGTATTGTACAATATAAATGTTGTTTCTTTATTGCCATTTTTAGAGTTATCAGTTGCAATACCTTGAGGTATTACAATTTTAACTTGATTAACATTAGTTGCAAAACCTGTAACTGAAAATGTGTACTCCTCACCATATTTAACATTAGATTCTTTCAAATCTGTAGTTGCTAATGTTTTTGTAAGTCCAGATGTTGTTTCTGTTCCATTTACAAATACTTTTATATTATCTTTTGTCAATGTGCTTGCTTTAAAGTATTTATCTGTTACTTTAAATTTAATTGTTGCTGTTTTGTTGATTGCATTAGCTGAAGAACTCTCTTTCTCAAACAATGGGTCTACAACGTCTACTACAGTTCCGTCTCCACTTCCTCCAGGAATATCAATTCCAGAAGTTATAGTTTTAGCAATATTTTTGTTTCCTGCTGTATCAACCATTTTATTTGCTGGTATTCCTACAGTAATTACACCACTGTAGTCTAAGTAATTATCACCTTGTTTAACCTGTAATTGTTCCAAGTTTGATAATTTTAAAACATATTGTTTACCAATTACTTTGCTAGCACCATCAACAGTGCTTGTTTTGTCTGATACTTGCAATGTTTTATTAACTTTTGTCCAGTCAACATCTTTTCCATCAATTTTGATTGTTAAATCATTTATGTTCAATGCTGTTGATTTTGTTGAATCATAATATTTATCAACCATATTAAATGCCATTGTGAATGTTTTTCCAGTATAATCTATATCTGAATTTGTATATTGATATCTAATTTCTGGTTTTATAGTATCAGAATAATCTGTTAATGTTGTTGTTTCTTCGTTTATTTTGTTTCCTCTCTTGTCTCTAGCTGCTGTAGGGTCAATTTTAACTTTAAATGTACCACTCATTTCTCTGTAGTCTCTGCCAGTTGCCAAAAATTGTGCATCTGTTTCAACTATTGGGCTTAACTCTAATGTGTACTGATGTCCTACTGTTTTAACTTTACCATCTACTGTAGTTCTTATAGCAACTGTTTTTGCTATTTTTTTCGTAAATCCTGTTTTGCTATCTATTTGATTGTCATTTAACCATACTGTTAATTCATCTGTTGTAACAGTTTTGCTGTCATCATAGTTTTTATCTGTAATATTAAATATAAATATTTCTTTATTGTTTGTTGTGTCATGTGTTTTTTGCACATCATAAACTTCTGGTCCAGTTGCATCTATATCACCTACTTTTAAAACTTGTTGATTTGTTAAGTTTCCATAAGCATCTTTTGCAACTCCTGCTGCGATTTGTAATGAAATATTTCCACCATTTTCGCTTTTATATTTTGCTGTTCCTCCAACTATTTCATCAATTGGTGTAAATTCTATATATCCTGCATCTGCTGGTGCTAAGTTTGATAATGTTAATGTATATTCATATACTTGGTCTGCTGTTATTTCAACTGGTCCCTCTAAAGTTTTTACTATTGCTGTAGATTCTTTATCATTTACAAGTATTTTGATGTCTTCTTTTGTTAAGTTAAATACACTTTTATTTTTTATGAAGTATTTATCACTTACTCTTATTTTTACAATTCCATCATCTTGGTTTACACTTTGTATTGACCATACTGGATCTACTACGTCTATTACGTCTTTGTCACTTGTTGAACCTCCTGGTTCATCTCTTCCTACTGTTATTGTTGTTGCAATGCTTGTGTTTCCAGATTTATCAGAAACAGCTCCTGCTGCAAATGCTAATGTCATATATCCACTGTATTTATATCCATTTCCTACTCCATTTTCGTCTTTTGGATCTAAACCTGTAATTGTTAGTGTGTATCTTTCTCCGATTTTTGTGTTTGCCACCCCATTTACTGTTTCTGTTATATCTTTAACTTTTGTTAGCTTTTTAGTTATTGCTTTGTTTAATTCTGTTTTGTCATAATCATCAATTCCTACTGTTATTTGACTAGCATCTAAACCTGCTAATTTTGTGCTTGCAAAATATTTGTCTGTTACATCAAATGTTATTTCTACTTTTTCTCCTTCTCCATGTACTACTGTTGTATCTTCTTTTTTATAAGTAAATTCTGGCTTGATATAGTCTGCAAACATTTTTCCTGTTGTATTAGAAGAAATGCTTGGTGTTTCTTTTATTACTATGTCTTCCATTGTTCCTGATGTGTCTATTGCTTGTAGGTTTTGGTTGCTGTACGTGTCATCTTTTAATGTCTTTTTGTCTATGTTTAATGAAATGTTACCACTCCATTCTTTAAAACTCTTTCCTGATTGTCTAGCATTTTCTACTAAATTTGATAGTGTTAATACTTGCAATACATCATTTGCTCCTGTTGTTGCATTTGTTGCTGTTGTTGCTGTTGCAAGTGATTTTGTAATGTTTGTTACTTCTTCTCCATCAAAATATACATGTACTTTGTCTGCTGTTAATGAACTTGTTACATTGCTTGTAAAGTGTGTTCCTGCCTCTCCATTTGTTCTACCTCTTAATGTTATTGTTATATTTTTGTTTGTTGTGTCTATTGCTGAGGCTTCTTTTATCCATTCTGTTCTGTATTTTGGATTTATTGTTCCTCTTGTGTAGTTTATTGCTGATGTTGTTGCATCTGTGTTTAATTTGAAGTTGTTTTTGTCTAAGTAGATTTGCTCTGGTGCTTGAATTTTTATTGCTCCAGATTTACCAGTGTTATAGAACATATTGTCATGTGTATCTGCTATTTTGGTAAATGCTGGACCTAGGTCTATTGTTGTCATTGATGTACTTCCAGCCTGATAGAACATATTTGTCATATCTGTAACAGCTGTTGTATAGAATTTATCTCCTAAATCTAATGTTTCTAGTTTTTTTCCAAAATCATAGAACATACTATTCATTGTTGTTACTTTACTTGTGTCAAATTTATCTCCTAAGTTAAAGCTTGTCATCGCATTAGCACCTGTTCCCCAGAACATATTATTCATGTTTGTTACATTACTTGTATCAAATTTATCTCCTAAATCTAATTTTGTTAAAGCTCCCATCCAGTTGAACATTGAACTCATATTAGTTACTTTAGCTGTATTAAATTTTTCTCCTAAGTTTAATGTTGTTAATTTTTGTCTTCCTGCTTGACAGAACATATTATGCATAAGTGTAGCATTGCTTGTATCAAAGTTATCTCCTAAATTAATACTTGTCATTGCTGTATATCCAACTCTTTGGAACATATATGCCATATTTGTTACTTTGCTTGTATTAAAATTGCTTAAATCTAAACTTTCTAATTTTGTATATCCGCAATTATTAAACATATATGCCATATTTGTTACTTTACTTGTATTAAATTTTTCTCCTAAGTTTAATGTTGTCATTGCTAGATATCCAGTATTTTCAAACATTGCACTCATACTAATCGCATTACTTGTATCAAATGTATCTCCTAAGTCTAACTTAGTCATTGATCTATAGCCTGTACTTCTAAACATTCTATACATATTAGTTACACCAGTTACATTTAATAAATTCAAGTTAGTAATTGTTTCTGTAGATGTACAGGTTGTCGCATACCCTATATAAGCAAATAAATCTGTTGAATTTTGATTTGCAAATATTTCTGCATCACTACCAATATATACTTTTAAGCTTCCATTAGAGTTTGTAGTATACCATGCTAATATTGATTTGTCTTGTTCTGCTGATACATCCCAAGTTGTAGAATTTTTGTATTTTTGAGTTGTCTCATCATACCCTACATCTGTTGGTATGCTATTTTGGAATGTTATATTATCAATATTTTGTCTTTGTATACTTGAGTTTCCTAAAAATGGCGCTGTTGTTTTAGATTCTTGGTCTGCATATGTACCTGTATAGGTTGCCTTTAGTGTGTTATATAATATAAATGTTGTTTCTTTATTTCCATTTCCAGATTTGTCTGTTACCATTCCTGCTGGTATTACGACTTTTACTTGTTTTGCACTTGCTGTAAATCCTGTAACTGTAAATGTGTAATCAAGTCCATATTGAACTGTTGAAGTTGTTCCATTTGATGTTCTTTCTTCTTCTTTTTTAGAACTTGTTAATGTTTTTGTAAGTCCTGTTGTTACTTCTTTTCCATCTACTAATACTTTTATATTATCTTTTGTCAATGTGCTTGCTTTAAAGTATTTATCTGTTGCTTTGAATTTTATTGTTGCTGTTTTAGTTGCTGAGTTTGCTGAAGCACTTTGCTTTTCTATTAATGGGTCTACTACGTCTACTACAGTTCCCGTTCCAGTAACTGTTTTTCCTGTACCATCTTCACCTTTTATCTCAATTCCTGAAGTTATTGTACTTGCATTATTTTTATTTCCTGTTTCATCTGACATCTTATTAGCTGGTATAGCAACTGTAATTACTCCACTATAATCCAAATAATTATCTCCATTTTTTACTTGTAATTGTTCTAAATTCGATAAAATCAATGTATATCTTTTACCAATTACTTTACTTGCTCCATTAACTGTATTTGTTCTATCTTCTACTCTTAATGTTTTTGTAACTTTAGTCCAATCTGGTACTTTTCCATCAACTTTTATTGTTAAATCATTTATTCTTAATGCTGTTGATTTTGTTGCATCATAATATTTATCTGTCATGTCAAATACCATTGTGAATGTTTTATCTGTTTTATTTATATCAGATGATGCAAATTGATATGTTACATTTGGTTTTACAAAGTCTACTTTATCTCCATTTAAAGTTGTTAATGTTGTTTCTGCATTAGTATTTCCTGATGTATCTGCTACTTTTCCTGCAGCAACTTTTATTTTTACTGTACCACTCCAATCTGAATATTCTCTGTTAAAATTAATTGCTGTTCTTGATCTTTCAAAGTTTGATAATACTAATGTGTATTTATGTCCTATTGTTTTTGATTTTCCATTTACTGTTTCTGTTATATCTGATGTCTTATTTAAAGTTTTTGTTATAGTTGTTGCACTTTCGCCATCAACTAAAACTGAAATATCATCTTTTGTTAATGTCTTGCTTGTATCAAGATATTTATCAATTACATTAAATACTATTGTTTCTGTTTTTGCTGATGCATTTTTGGTTGATGATTCTAATTCAACTTTTGGTTGTATAAAATCTGCATGTCCTAACTCAAATTCTTGTTCCTTGCTTGTGTTTGTATAATTATCTGTTAAAGTTCCTGCTGTTATTTTTATTTTTGTTGTACCACTCCACTCGAAGAATGATTTTCCTGTTTGTTTTGTTGTTTCTTCCCAATCAGATAATGTTAATGTATATTTAACACCATATTGTACTGATGTTGCTGTACTTAATGATTTTTTTACTTTTGCTGTTGTTTTTACTTCTTCTCCATCTATATAAACTTTAATTTTGTCTGTTGTTAGGCTGTTACTCTTGTAATATTTATCTGTTCCTACTAAGTCTACTGTTACTTTTTTATTTGTTTTATCTATATTGATATTTTCTGTTTTCCATACTGGGTCAACTACATCGACTACTTGTTGGTTTCCACTTCCACTTGGCTCATTAACACCTATTGTTATTGTCTTGGCAATATTTGAGTTTCCTGATTTATCTGTTGCAACTCCTGCTGGTATCGAAATACTCATAGGACCACTGTAATCTCTATATTCTCCAGTTACTGTTTTTTGTTCTAATCCTCCTACTACTAATTTGTATTTTTCTCCTATTTTTACACTTGCTCCATCTCTTGTTTCTGTTACATCAGATACTTTTGTTAATGTTTTTGTTATGTTGGCATCTGGTATTTGTGCTTTTGTATCTAACAATGTAACTTTTATGTTGCTTGCCGCATTTGCTGCACTTAGTGTTGTACTAGAAAAGTATTTATCTGTTACTGTAAATTCTACTGTTAATGTTTTATTTGTATAATCTATATTTCCACTAGAATATGCATATCTAATTTCTGGTGCAATGTAATCTGCAAACATTTGATTAACTTCATTATGGTCTGTTTTTGTATCTTTAATTTCAATATTTACCCAACTTCCATTTTCTTCTATCTCCATCATGTTTTGGTTTCCATATTGATCTGTTAATACATTTGCATTATAAGTGCTAGAATCTTTTCCTCTTCCTGCTATTTGTATTGCAAAGTTACCACTCCATTCGTTGTAATCTTTTCCTGCCATTGTTACTGCTTTGTCTAAATTAGCTATTGTAATTGTATATGTTATATCTTTTTTCTTTGATGTTGAATTAGTTGACTCTGTTCCTTCACTTACAGTTATCTTTGGAATAGTTCCACTTACCCCTGTAGCTGTTGTTGGTGTTACCTTTTCTCCATCTACATATAAATTTATATCCCCTGCATCTAATGTACTACTTACATCACTTGCATAATTTATATTAGTATTTGCATCTATGCTTTGAGACTCATATGCAGAACCTTTTACCACAACTGTTAGAGTTTTTGCTGTTGCATTAAATGAACTTGAAACCTTTTCCCACTTTGGTCTATATACTGGATTTATAGTACCTCTGTCCAGTCCTACATCTGCCTTCGCCCTCTCTAACTTCGCCGCATACTCTTCCTTCGTACTTGTACTTTTGTTCTTTATATAATTTATGTTTTTTATGTAAACTCCTAATATTGCTATTAAGATCATTAATACTACTACAATTTTTCTTACATTTTTTCTCTTCTTAAACATGTTTTTCCTCCGTTTTTTTCTCTAAAAATCGCGTCTTTTTTCTCTATATATTTTATATCATAATGTACTATTTTTTTCAACGTTTTTCGTCATTTTTTTCGAAAAAAAAAGAACCAATTTTGGCACTTTTTGGAACCATTCTTGGTACTTTTGGTACTTTTGGGACCGGTTCTCTACGGTATCATTTTTGTTACTTTTGGGACCGGTTCTCTACGGTATCATTTTTGTTACTTTTGGGACCGGTTCTTTGCAGTACCATTTTTGTTACTTTTGGGACCGGTTCTTTGCAGTACCAAAAAAGTAACAAGTTTTGCTACTTTATAGCTCCACTTGCTACTTATTAAAATTCTTGAAATTTTGCTTTTTTCCTAAGCGTTGGTAAACTTTTATAAATTATTTTAAAACATGAGAATTTTTCCAACTCATTATCTTCTAAGCAGTCCAAATAAATATCTAATTCTTCTAGATTCTTACAAGCAGATATTATTGCCGGATGCAAATTAGTTTCAAACATTAACTCAATCCCCAACATTATTGCACTCCTTTTAGATTTTCCTTCTTTTCTATACATTAAATTATATCCTTCTCTAAATCTAGCTCTTATAGAATTTTTATACTTATCTAATGGCAATACATAATTTTCTTTAATAATTTCTGATATTCTTGTTCCTTTATTTTGTGCTGCTTCATTTTTGACATCTTCCTTGGTGTAAGGCAAATAAACTTTTCCATCCTCTTCAGAAATTACTAATGTATGATTATCCTCCAAATTATTCTCTATGACTTTTTCCTCATCAATTTCGAACACTAATCCATCATCACTCGCTACAATTTCCGTCAAATTTGTAAGTTTAAAGTTTACTGTATTATCCTTTCTTGTTATATTGTCTATTACATAATTTATCTTAAAATCTTGATTCGTAGTTATTTCGTAATCTTCGCCTTGTTTTTGTAAGAATATATATACATCTCCTGACACAATTCTCAATCCTGAATCTCTTACAATGATATAGGATGTCTCATTTTCATCTGTGTATATATTGTATTCCATTTTTTGTAATTCAATTTTATATCGATTATATTTTAGTAATATCTCTGTTACATCATTTTCAGCATGTATTTTTATTTCCCCTTGTGATATTTCATCTTGATTTTCCTCAATTTTAGGCGCTTTTTTTCTTGTATTCAAAGGTTCTAAAAGTTCATCTGTCGCCTTTGCTTTTTTTGATGTGCTAGCCGCAGCCACTTTTTTTCTTGTTTTACTTCCCTTACTAGTTTTTATTCCATCTTCTATTTTAGTTAATCTTTTTTTTCTTGTCTTTTTTTCTTTTTCAATCTTTTCTTCTAGTCCATCTTCAGTAAGCCATTTATTTACATTTCCGAATATTTCATCTATTTCCTCTTCATCATCAACCACTTTAATAATGTTTTTTTCTTTTGGGGTTGTATCCTTCTTAGACTTTGACATTTTGGTTTTTGCTTTAGATACTCTCTTTGTTCTGGATTTTGTTTTTAGAGCATTTTCTTCACTTTCCATCTCAACTCTTGGGTCAAGATTTTCTTGTTCAAAATCTATTTTATATATATCATTAACATCAACATTATCATTTTCAATTTTCGTATCTTTGGTTTCTTTTAATAGTTTTTTTGCCATCTTAACCTCCAGTCTTTTGTGTTCTTTTTTGTCTGCTATTTTACCACTTATTGTGTAAAAGTACGCTCTGTCAATCTATTTGTTTAATTATACATCATTTTCCACTTAATCTCAAGCGCTTTTATGTTACATTTATATTACATTTTTGTTACAATTTTGTCGAAAAGGTACTTTTGTTACTTTGGGGACCGGTTCTCTACGGTATCATTTTTGTTACTTTTGGGACCGGTTCTTAAAAGTAACATTGTCGCAAAATAAAAATAGCAAGATTTAGATTTCCTGCTACTTTTATTATTATTTTTATTCTCCTGGTGCTTCTGTCGCTCCAATTGTTGATCCTTTTACTAAACCAATATTAACCTTTACTCCTCCACCATGTGAAGCATAGTTAATACAGTCAACATCTTGACCTTCTAACCATAAGTATATTCTTAATCTACAAATTGCATTTGGTGCAATTCCAAACGTTGATGTTCCATCACTTGTGCTTACTAAGTTTTGAACACCTTCTTTTATATGATAATCACTATCTGTTTTCTTTGTTGTTTGTAATGTATTTTGCTTTTGAAGACTTGCTTCTGATCCATCCCATTTATATATATCTGCTATACTACCACCAATAGCACTATCTTTCAATGCGTATGTAGGCATTTTTGTGTTAACATCAAACCCTTTTTGACCATTTCCAAGTTGTTTTGTTGCATATGCTGATGCATCAGCTGAAGACCATGTTATTTTATTATTGTTTTGTACTATATAATCAACGTGATCATTTGAGTTTGGTTCCCAAATAGCAACATCAGTAATGCTAGGTGTTGAGGCTCCAACTCCTATTCCCGCTGTATTTTTAAGTATTGTAGCTTGATCATCCATTACATCTGATGTTCCGTTATATTTTGCAAATGCTACCCTTGCAGTGTTTTGTAAGCCAGTTGAGATCTTTTCTGTATCTAATATTTCTAATGAAGAATCATAATTCAACTGCAATACATCATCTTGAGATGTGCTCTTTGAAGAGTTCTTTAAAAAAACATCAAAAGCAAAATATCCCGGATATGTAGAACTTGTTGTTATTGAATCAGATTCAACCATTGCTTTAATATCATTTAATTCTTTTGAATTTTGAATCTTTCCTCTTAACATTTTTAAATCAGACTGTCCTCCACTTACTAATCCTAGAGTAGATACTGGTAGCATCTCTGTAGGAGATAAATTGTGGTGTCCTGTATATGCATCATCTGTTATACTTAATTCTCCATCTTCTGTTCCCAATACCAATCCGTTTGACCAAGTTTCCGCATCTAATGAAATTTCCAAACCTTCTGCAACTTCTACTGTACCACTTAAATTTGTGATTGATACGTTCTTTTGCGTTGAGAACCACGCATATGTTGATATTATAAACATAACTAAAGCAATTAAAATTATAAAAAACATTGCATTCATTTCAGATTTTTTTTTGTCTTTATTGTTTCTTCCCTTCATTTTTTTCTCCCTTTCATCTTTTTTCACTCTTGCTTTCAATTTATCTTCATTTTACTATCTATTTTTTTGTTTGTCAACAATTTTCATCTAATAATTATATTACATTTGTGTTACATTTATATTACATTTTTTCGTAAAAAGGTACTGATGAGAACCGGTCCCAAACGTAACAAAAATGGTACCGCAGAGAACCGGTCCCAAACGTCTCACAAAAAGGTACCGATGAGAACCGGTCCCAACGGTACCCTATTAAGACCTGTCCCAAAAAGTTCTAAAATTAAAAATATATCACCTACAAATAAGTGATATATCTTTATTTCTTATAATTGTATAATTTAAAATACCATATCCTCTTCGATATTTTCAACCTCTGTCTTGTCCTCATTTAATTCAACTTCTATCGAACTTATATTATTCTCATCCTGCAATTCTTCAGCCTTTTTATTTATTGAGCCCATTCCAAATGAAAATACTTTCTTTTCTGCTCTAGCTTTTTCTTCAAATTTCTTATTAAATTCTGTTTTCACGTCATTTAAAGTCTCTTGCATTGCATTAAACATCTCTTCTACATCTTCTTTTGTAAAATCATATGCATTACTTCTAGCCATAGGTTCTAAAATTTGCATATCATGCAATACGTTATTAACTCTCTTTCCCGCATACTCCATAAATTTGTTTCTTTTTTCTTCATTTACTTCCATTTTTCTACAATCCTTTCTATATATAATATTATTATATTTATTTTTATTATATATATCACATTATTTTTATTTTTTCAAATTTTATATTTATATTTTTTATTTTTTATATATGGTACTTTTAAGAACCGGTCCCAAAAGTAACAAAAATGGTACCGCAGAGAACCGGTCCCAAACGTCACAAAAATGGTACCGTAGAGAACCGGTCCCAACGGTACCAAACTATATGCTATATATTATATTTAGATCTTTCAATATAATGTGTATGTAATAACTTATGAGCTCTATAACTTCCTGGAACTTCAAGATATTCTTCATAAATCTTTTTAACAACAGGATTTTCATGTGATTTTCTAATCACACTCTTCTCATCTATAGAATACAAAGCATCTGCCCTAAGTTTTTGAACATCAACTTCTCTCCTAATTTTAGAACTTTTAATCGGTTGACCGCCGCCCATTATGCATCCTCCTGGACATGCCATTATTTCTACAAATTGATAATCAGCCTTTCCGGACTTTATTTCTTCCATAATTTTTTGAGCATTTGCTAAACCACTTGCAGCAACAACCTTAATATCTTTTCCTCCAATGCTGACAACAGCTCTTTTGATGCCATCTCCTCCTCTAACTTGTTCAAAATCAATTTTATTCAAGCTTGTTCCTGTCAATGTATCTTGAGCAGTTCTAAGTGCCGCTTTCATTACGCCACCTGTAGTTCCGAAGATTGCTGCAGCTCCAGTTGCCTCTCCCATTGGATTATCAAATTCACTATCTTCTAGCTTTTCAAACTCAATATTAGCTTGCTTTATCATTCTAGAAAGTTCCCTTGTTGTAATAACATTATCAACATCATACAAGCCATTATTTTTCAATTCAGTTCTTTGTCTTTCAAATTTTTTTGCAATGCAAGGCATAACTGAAACCACGTATATTTTTTCCGGGTCAATTCCTTCTTTTTTAGCAAAATATGTTTTTATCAATGCACCAAACATTTGATGAGGAGACTTACAAGTTGATAAATGTGGCAACATCTCTGGATAATTCATTTCTATGTATTTTACCCATCCTGGCGAGCATGAAGTAATCATTGGCAAATTATCATTTTCATTCAATCTTTCAATAAATTCGTGTGCCTCCTCCATTATTGTAAAGTCAGCCCCAGTGTTTGTATCAAAAACCTTATTAAATCCCAGTCTCTTTAAGGCTGTAACCATCTTTCCTGTCACATTAGTTCCAATCGACATTCCAAACTCTTCACCAAGCGCTACTCTTACAGCTGGTGCAGTTTGAACAACCACATATGTTTCTGGGTCTTTCAATTTTACCCAAACATTATTTATTGTCTCCTTTTCATGCAACGCACCTGTAGGACAAGCTTGTATGCACTGTCCACAATTAGTGCAATTAACATCATTTAAACTGTGGTCTCCAACAGTAGAAATACATGATTCGAATCCGCGATTTATACAATCGATTGCACCTATTTTTTGAACATTTTTACAGGCCGCAACACATCTTCTACATAATATACATTTGTTGAAATCTCTCACAATTGATGGTGATAAATCATCAATTTTGTGTTTAGTCATTTCTCCCGGAAACTCAACATTCAACACATTAAACTTAACAGCCAAAGTCTGTAACTCACAATTTCCAGAACGTGTACATGTCAGACAATCTTTAGCATGATTCGAAATAATCAAATCTAATATTACATGCCTTGCCTCTAATACATTGGGCGTGTGCGTATGCACTACCATTCCCTCTTCAACAGTTTGGATACACGCTGTCGCAAAACCTTTTCTTCCCTCTACTTCAACTATACACATTCTGCAATCCCCAACTTCATTAATATCCTTTAAAAAGCATAAAGTTGGTATATCAATTCCCGCCTGCTTCGCAGCCTCTAATATTGTTGTGTTTTTTGGAACTTTTACTTCTACTCCATCTATCGTTAAAGTTATTATATCATTATTCATATTTTTCCTCCTTTTGGAATGCTTGGTACTTTTGGGACCGGTTCTTATCGGTGCATTTTGAGTGGTACTTTGGGGACCGGTTCTCTTCCGTACCTTTTTGGCGGTACCGTTGGGACCGGTTCTTAAATGTACCATAAATGTGTCAAAGACTGGTTCCAATCCGTCCCATCTAAAGAATGGTCCTTTTCTGTACCTTTATCTAATTCGTACTAATTTCAGAATTTTCCTTTAATTCTTTCATATCTTTTATCTTTTTTGACATTTCTTTATATATCTTATGGCTATTTAATAAATTAATAAACAATTCTATTTCTATACTTAGAAATGCTAAATATGGCACGTGTTGCTCTAACAAATATCTTCTTATTATTTCTTTAGAAATATTATCTACTCTTATTCTTTCTGGATAAGCTGTATCATTTGTCATAATGATATAATATACGAATAATATTGCTATCATAATTAAAATTTTGTTACCTTTTTTATTCTTTATCTGTAATGCAAATGTTATTATAGAAGCAATCAGCAATATACTGGCTATCAATGTTAGTATTCTTACATCACACTTCACCCAAAAGCCAGTATTTTTAACGTTCCAAGCGTATGAAAGATATACCCAGATAACCATATTTATTACCATACATATATTTAATATTTTATATTTTCTTTTTAGTAAATTCTCTATTAACATTAATATTGGTAATATAAATATTGATGTATTTACAATTATTATCAATACTTCTGATATTTTCATGTTAATATTCCTCCCTCTTTTGTTTTTATATTTTTGGTACTTTTGGGACCGGTTCTCTTCCGTACCATTTTTGGTACTGTTGGGACCGGTTCTTAAAAGTACCAAAAAAGTAGCATAAACATGCCAAAGATTGGTTCCCATCGGTCCCTTAATTTCCTATCGCATGGAAGGGGCAATTGGTCAAGCAAGTTCCACACTTTATACACTTATCCTGATTTATAACACGTTTTTCCCTTGCATCGCCTTCAATCGCTCTAACTGGGCAATGTTTTTGGCACAATCCACAGCCTTTACATTTTTCTGGATCTATCATAATTTTAGACAAAGCCTTACATTCTAAAGTTGTACACTCTTTTTCGATTGCATGTTGTCTAAATTCTTCTCTAAAATACTTTAAAGTACTAATAACCGGATTTGGAGCACTTTGGCCAAGTCCACAAATACTAGCCTTTTGGATATTTACAGCTAATTTTTCCAATTTGTAAATATCATATTCTGAACCTTCTCCTGAACACAATTTTTCCAATAGTTCAAGCATTCTTTTAGTACCAATTCTACAAGGCGTGCACTTTCCACAGCTTTCACTAACTGTAAACTCTAAATAAAATTTTGCCAAGCATACCATACATTTAGTGTCATCCATAACAATCAAACCACCTGACCCCATCATAGAGCCAATTGCTTTCAATGATTCATAATCAATTGGTGTATCCAAGTGTTCTGCTGGAATACATCCCCCTGATGGTCCACCTGTCTGTGCAGCTTTGAATTGCCTTCCATTCGGAATTCCACCTCCAATGTCAAACACGATTTCTCTCAAAGTCGTTCCCATAGGCACTTCCACCAAACCAATATTATTGACATTTCCACCAAGTGCGAAAACTTTCGTGCCTTTTGATGTCTCAGTTCCTATTGAAGAGTACCATTCTGCGCCATTTAATATGATTCTAGTAATATTTGCAAAAGTTTCTACATTATTAATAAGTGTTGGCTTTCCCCACAATCCTCTTTCAGCTGGGTATGGAGGCTTAACTCTTGGCTGACCACGTTTTCCTTCAATTGACTCTAACAATGCAGTCTCTTCACCACATACAAATGCACCTGCACCAAGACGGATTTCTATATCAAAATCAAAATTTGTTCCAAATATCTCTTTGCCTAAAATTCCATATTCTTTTGCTTGGTCTATTGCCTTTTGAAGTCTTTTAACAGCAATCGGATATTCAGCTCTAACATAGATGTACCCTTTGTTGGCACCTATTGCAAAACCTGCAATCATCATTGCCTCTAAGACTGAATGAGGATCACCTTCAAGTATGCTTCTATCCATAAAGGCTCCTGGATCACCCTCATCTGCATTACAAACAACATACTTTTGATCAGATTCATATGATTTCGTAAGCTCCCATTTTTTGCCTGTTGGAAATCCTGCACCTCCACGACCACGCAAACCCGAATTCTTAATAATTTCTATAACCTCTTCTGGATCCATTTCTCTAAGAACTCTCTCTAGCGCTCTATACCCGTCAAACGCAATGTACTCGTCAATGCACTCCGGATTAATGACCCCACAATTTTTTAATGCAATTCTTTTTTGCTTCTTATAGAAATTCAAATCATCTAATCTATTTACAATACTCCCATCAATGTCTTTGCATAACAATCTATCTACGATATTTCCTTCAATAATATGTGTTTGGATAATTTCTTCGCAATCTTCAGGTTTTACATTGGAATAAAATGTATCTTCCGGCCTGATAATTACAATTGGCCCTTTGGCACATAGCCCAAAGCATCCAGTCATAATAACTCTGACATTTTCAATCTTCTTTTCTTTCAGTATTTTCTTTAAATTTTCTAGTATTTCTGGCGATTTTGATGACGTGCATCCAGTCCCATGACATACTAATATGTGCTTTTCTCTTGTGTCTGCTTTTGTATTAACTCTTAAATCTAGTTCTTTTCGTTTTTCTTCTCTTATTTTATGTATTTCTTCTAATGTTTTCATAAATTTCCTCCTTTAGGTACTTTGGTACTTTTGGGACCGGTTCTCTGCGGTACCATTTTTGTTACTTTTAGGACCGGTTCTCTGCGGTACCAAAAAAAATCACTTTATCACAAGCTTTTTCCTAAACTTTTTCCAATTCATCTAAAATTTGATCCATTTTTTGAACCGTAGCCTTTCCGTAAACCTCTCCATTAACAGTAAATACTGGAGCTAAGCCACAGGCCCCAACACATCTAGTTTCTTCTATTGAAAATTTTCCGTCTTTTGTAGTTTCACCAGCTTCTATCTTTAATCTTTCTTTTAATCTATCCATTATTTTTTGTGAACCTTTTACAAAACAGGCTGTTCCTAAACAAACAGCAATATTATATTTTCCCTTTGGTTTTAAAGTAAATCTTGAATAAAATGTTACCACTCCATAAACTTCTGCCATTGGTAAATTTAAAAAATCTGATAAAACTTGTTGTGCTTGCATTGGAATATATCCATAATGTTCTTGAACTTCATTTAACATTTGAATCAAGTTATCTTTTATAGGTTGATATTCATTACATAATTCATCAAGAAATTTATCTTTTTTATCACAATTACCACAACATTCACAATTAATTTTTTCATTGTCTTTTTTATTTGTGTTATCCTCCATATAAACTCCTCCTATTTTATTATATTTGTATTATATCAAAGTATTATTTTTTAAACAATATTTTTTCGACTTTTTACTATCTTATTTTTAATTTTGCACCTTTGGGACCAGATCTTGCATTTGTTACTTTTAGGACCGGTTCTCTACGGTACCTTTTTTGTGACCGTTGGGACCGGTTCTCATCCGTACCTTTTTTGTGACCGTTGGGACCGGTTCTCATCCGTACCTTTTTAGCAAAAATATCCCCCAAAAAACATTTTCTCACACCTATAGTAAAAATTATAGTCTTCAATTATCTAGAGAAAAACTCAATCAGACTCCCATATTTTATTGACTAGCCTCCTATTAATTCTTAAAATTCTAGCAACCTGAGTCTTTCTAGCTCCTTTTATTTTTTTTATCATCTTCAAATCAACTATAAGTTCATCTTTGCTTTTGTTTTTAAAAAATCTCACAACATCATTAATGTCAGCAATTTCAAATTTCATCATAATAATCTTTATTAATTCTTCATCCAATAATCTATTAATAATCTCGTATTCAGCATAATTATATACATCTTCAATATCTTCTGTATCTACATTTGTAGTATATTTTACAAATTCACTAACATCATTATCAAAATAATGTAGCAGAACTTTTTTATTAATAATCTTTTCTTGTCCAACATATTCGTGGTAACTACTCCACTTGTAATTTTGAGTTTTCGCCATCAAGGCCTTTTCTGGATTTCTATGAATATATCTACAGACTTCTAAAAAATATTTTTGATTTTCAACGCATTTACTTTTAAAACGATTTTGAACTAAAGGTCCTGTTCTTTCATACTTAGAATTAAAATAATAAACATACCTTATCATTAATCTTTGCATCAACTTTGATAAAAATTTTTCTTCAATTTTTACAACTATATGAATGTGATTTGTCATCAGACAATAAGAATAAATATCATAATTGATTTCTTTTCTGAGCTTCAAAATTTGATTTAAAAAATATCTTCTATCTTGATCTTCGTAAAAAATATCTTGATCATCAATTCCTTTGACTATTACATGATAAATCTTCGAATTGCTTATCTGTCTTCGTAATCTTGGCATTTTTTCCTCCTTTCTCTTCTAAAATTTAATTTTATTCAAAATTATTATGTTTACCATTATATCATGTTTCTTAGTCAATTGCTATACTTTTTATAAAAAAACATGAAGAACAATTTAATAGTTACTAATACTCATTATTTTTTCTATACTAAATTGGAACCGAACGGAACCATTCTTGTGGTACTTTTAAGAACCGGTCCCAAAAGTAACAAAAATGATACCGCAGAGAACCGGTCCCAAAAGTCCCTATTTTATAATTTGCATTGTATCATTTTCGTTCTCAAAGCCCTCTAAATTATAGTAGCTACTTGGAATATTACCAACAATCACATGTTCAGCAATAATCACTTGATTAGTAACCTTCTGAGAAAAATTCTTCACAGAAGTCACCATCTTCATATCACAATCAAAATTCACATAAACTCTATGCAAAGTTTGATTTACCCCCTGCGCGATGAACTCACTTTTGATATTTGTATCAACATTCCCTGCCACAGAAACATTAATAGGAATTTCAGGTCCAAAGCCAGACATAAAATATATACCTGTCAAACTTCCAAATGGCAGATTGACTTCAACATTATGCAAATTGTCAAATTCTCGTTGAATATTTTCTGTCAAATCAGAAATCAAATTATTTATTAGAACTCCATTAGCTCTAATCACTATAATATCTCCATTTTCATCCTTTTCTATTGTATACAACTGGTCATATTGATATTTGTTCATTATTATTGTTGACTGCTGATTTGTTATTATTGTCGCTAATGATTTGATTTTGTCTTCACACAAAGTCTGAAATATTGGTTCAAGATATAAGCAAAAAAATCTGAATGAAATAATTATTAATCCTACTAACACTACAAACTTAATTACCCTTTTCTTCTTTTTTCCTTCACCATTTTCCCATTTTGATTTTCCATTTATAATCACAGCAGGTTTTAACACAAATCTTTTTCTTGAATATATCTTTCCAATATTTTTTCCATCAGGCATAGCTTTCTCCCCTCACTTCGTGTAGCTTCAATCATGCAAATTCTTTCGATTTTACGCACCAACGCCTTGCGAAATTACTATTGGCTCTTTAGCTCTCCTTAGTACATATTTAGGAATGTAGATTTTCTCTCCAGCCATCAATTTATCAGGTCTTTCCATACCGTTGACCCTTGCAATGTCATCAACCGTACTGCCAAATCTTTTGGCAATTTTCCACAAAGAATCTCCATTTTTTACCACATAAATTATGACACTATAGTCTTCTGAATTTTCCTCTTCTTCCATTGAAATATCGCTAATTACAGGAATTGCTGAATTTCTATATGTGTTCGTTTCAAAAGTCAAATCAACATTTACACTTACGGCTCCAGCTTGATTTAAAAATTCTTGCGAATTAACCTCGATATTTGTATCTACCATGCAATCATCAGAAGTATCAACATCATCAACTGTTTGCTCAAATGGAATTGTCAATTTTTTTGTATTAATACCGACTGCCGAATTGTCCGCAAAAATCAAGTTAATTTCCATCTCTCCTTCAAACATGATTTTTCCACTCAATTTGTTTTCTTTATTGATAACCGGATTTATTGATACATCTAAAATATTGCCATTTTCAAGCTCTGGAACATCAATTTTCTCTCGAATGTTACAAATATTTTTCTTACGCTGCTTGTTAGAAACCGTATTTACCATATTTTTATTGAAAGTCATTTTCTCGCCAGGGCAATACATGTCTTGAATTGTTTGGATTTCCATTTCTTCATATGCCATGCAATTTATCTCCACTTCTACTTCAATATATACAGAATGCTCTTCTACTGCATTTGGCTTTAGCAAAATATTTCGTATCATATACGTTGTTTCACAAATATTTTCCTCTTTGATATTCGGCATATCTATAAATCCCACTACCGGAAGTTTTCCCTGAAAATTGCAAATACGGCCATCTTCCGTCAAATATACCATTTTAATTTCCATCTCTGCTTTCGCAAGAATTTTGTTGTAACTTATTTTGATATCTTTATCAACCAAGCAAATCTGTGCGCATAATATCTCTGCAAGATTGTCTGTACTTGGAATTGAAACATTTTCTTTAACTGAAGTCTTCGTCATCCCACTTCCAATCATAGAATTAACCTTCATATTTTTATTAAGAACTTGAATGTTGCTATCACTTAAATCTGTTATTATCTCCACTTGCTCTTGCTCATAAATCTTTATTTGAATCTCTAGTGTAACCTTTATCCCTATTTTTCTACCATTAATAACATTGCACTCAATCAACTTGATTTTTGGCATAATTTTAGCATTCATACCACTTTGAAGTTCCGGCACATTAATATTTTCAGAAAAATCCAAACTTGTATTAACTCCTCTAATGTTATCATTTCTGCTCTCATCGCAATCAGCTAAATACATTATATAAGTCAAAATATTTCCGTCAATTTTGATTTTCCCGTCCATAACCTCTTTTTTGTAAATACACACATTTCCGCTTGTATTAACTGTGTTTAATATATCAGGCTTTGAATCAGGAACAATCATATCTCCCTGAATATTTATTATTTCTTTTTTTTCACTTACCACTTTATTTACATTCAAAGTTTCTTTGCTTGTGTTTACTTCCATGAAAAAAACCTCCTCTACATTTTTTGTTTATTAATGTATATGGGGGTTTTTATTATTTTAGAACTAATGTACTTTTGGGACCGGTTCTTTGCGGTACCATTGTTGTTACTTTTAGGACCGGTTCTTTGCGGTACCATTGTTGTTACTTTTGGGACCGGTTCTCTACCGTACCATTTATAATGTTGTACTAGGTACCGTTGGGACCGGTTCCGTTTGGTGCGTTTTTATGTCAACACTTCCAACGCCACCTTCGATTTTTATTTTATTTTCTCCATTTCCTGTAGTTGAATCATCGGCAACAGAAATATCATTTATTTTAATATCACCAATACCTTTTTCTGTGTTAATAGTATATTTATCACTCTCACCTGTTAAATCCAATTCTACTTCACCTACTCCACAGCTGATTTTAGAATTGCCCTTTATCTCTCCTGAATATACTAGTTTTCCAACACCTGCATCTATTTCAACATTTGTAAATTCTGAATCTTTTACTGTAACTTGACCAGCTCCGCATCCAATCTTTGTATTATTATTAACTGCAATATTTCGCATATTTACATTTCCTGCGCCAAAGTCAAAGTCCACACTTTTAGACTTAAGTCCTGCAATATCCACTATTCCAGCACCCACTTGTATGTCAGAATCTTCTAATTCTACATTTTCTGGAATATAAATTGTTATGCTACTTTTTGAGTCACTTTTATTGAACTTTTTATTGCTTTTTATCTCTAGAATTCCATCTTTGCTTTCTATTTTAGTATTTTTAGGAATTTGATATGTCTCTACTCTATATGAATTCCCCTCTACTTTTATTGTCAAATTAGCTGCTGAAATATCTAATTTCATTTTTGAAAACTCTTCTAAATCTTGATTTTCATCAATTCTTTCTATGCTAGAATTATCAGAATTAATAGCATCATTCAAACTATCTGTAAGATAGTTTATTCCGTAGAATCCAGCAAATATTGATACTATTATCGCAATTATCCCTCCAATTATTGATATTGCTAAATATAATCCGAATGCAATAGCCGCATATTTTATTATTTTTTGAAATTCCTTCATTTAACTTTCCTACTTTCTATTTTCTATAAAGTGTTTTTCATTTAATGTCTACTTATTTATTTGATGTCTACTCCACCGAATAAACAAAAAGCTTTTACATAAATTGTTGGTTGCCCATCTTTATTCTTAGTTTTGTTGCTTACTCCACCAAATATTGATGTAGATTTTACTTGAATATTAACGTTTTCTGGTGAAAATATATTTATTCCTCCAAAAACAGATGTTGCATTTATGATTTTATCCTCTACAATATTCGCACTTTTCAAATCTAAATCAATTCCTCCAAATATTGCATTTAGGCTAACTCCTTTAAAATCATCACCTGCAAAATTTAATTTTTGACCTGAAAAAGTTGCATAGAATTCTTCTTTGTTACTTTTGTTTAATTCATCAATTTTTTCATTTACTTTAGAGCTAACTGTATCTTTAAAGATGATTCCAACACCAATTGCAACTAATACTGCCGGTAATATTAATTTACCAACAACATTCATATCTAAAATTCCTTGTGCTGATAATAACAATGCTACTCCTATTGCTAGCCATATATATGCACTTACATCTTTATAATTTTTTATAATACTTATAACACTTGGCACTATTATAAATAATGACCACCATCCGTCAAAAAATATATCAATATTTGTTATTCCTAATGCATTTAATCCTAAAACTAATCCTATTACTATGAAGACTGCTCCCCATAATACATTTTCTACTTTTTTCATAATTTTATCTCCTTTTCTTTTTGGTACCGTTGGGACCGGTTCTCTGCGGTACCATTTTGTTACTTTTGGGACCGGTTCTCTGCAGTACCATTTTGTTACTTTTGGGACCGGTTCTCTGCAGTACCATTTGTACACATTAATTTTTATTTTTCCACATCTTCATGACATCTTTAATACCAATTTTATTCCCATAATTCAAAATAGCCTGTGAATAAATCTTTATTGAAACCTTAGCAACTACAATTATTGTAATCAAAATAATTGCTAATGAGATCAAAATTTCTTTAGTTGTTGCTATTCCCATCATCACTCTAAACGGCATACAAAATGGTGATGACATTGGTAATATCGCTGCTATTTTGTTTAATTCACTTGTTGGATTCATCATTGAAAAATATGCTAGATAGAATCCTATTACTGCAACTATTGCTACTGGCCCATTTGCTGATTGTACATCTTCTGGTTTGCTTACTGTTGAACCTGTTAGAGCATATAATAATGCATAAAATGCATATCCAAAGACGAAATATATTCCAGTAATTATTCCTAAATATGGTGTAATTGTTGAAAAATCTATTATTCCGTCAAGCATTCCTTCTTCTAAAAATAGATTTTTTGAAATTAGTGCAACTATTACCATGACTGCTACTTGCAATAGCCCAACAATTCCTATTCCTATTGTTTTTCCTAAAACTATTGTCTTCGGTGTTGTTGATGTTACTAGTGTTTCAATAATTTTTGACGTTTTTTCTGTTGTTATTGAGCTTGATACTTGATATGCGCAAAAATATATTGCATAAAACAAGACTAGTGATAACATCATCATTGCAAATTGATTGCCTTGTACTTCTTGTTCTTCGGTTTGCTTTATTTCTAAATTTAGATTTGGCGTTAAGGTTTGTAATTGTTCTTGCGTTAATCCTAATTTTGATATTTGTATGTTACTGTATAAACCTGTAATTGCATTGACTATATCTTGTGGTACTTCTGATTCCATTGATAAGTTTTTTACAATGTACTGCATGTTGATAATTCCTTCTTTATTTTCAATTAAGATAGCTTTGTCTATTTCATCATTTTGAATTTTTTCTTTAATTTTTTCAAAAATCTTCTCTTCGTTGCTATTACCTGCTTCTGTAGTTTCGTTATTATTGTCAGAATCGTTTGTCGCAACATTCTTTACAAGTTTTTTATCAATTTGAATGTCATAATTCAAATTCATATTTTTCAAAGTTTCTAAATTTCCTTCGAAAATATTATCAGCATCCACTATTAATAGCCTATCTCCAGCCATTTTTTCGGCATCATCACCTTTAAAAACTTTTATAATGTTCGGAATATTAAACAATATGACTATTATCAGCAAAATTATTACATTTGAAATTATAAATGACTTTCTTTTTATCATGTCTCTAATTGTAAACTTTGCAACAGTTATCAAATCTCGCATTTTATTCACCTACCTTTTCTATAAAGATATCATTAAGACTTGGTTTTTGAAGTTCAAACTTATTAAGTTTGACACCTTGAACTACTAGCGTTTTCATTAATGAATGCGCTTGTTCTTCATTTTCTATTTTGATTTCATAATTATTGTCAATATTTTTTTCGATTGTCATTCCTGCTTCTTTTATATACGAAGTGATGTCTCTATCAGCATTTATTTCTAATCTATTTGCTGTATAATTATTTTTGATTTCTTTAAGATTGCCCTTTAGTACCGTTTTTCCTTTATTTATGATTACTACATCCTTGCAAAATTCTTCAATCGATGTCATCTGATGGCTTGACATTATTATGTATTTTCCTTTTTTGACTAGTTCTATTATGACTTCTTTCAATAATTCTGTGTTTACTGGGTCTAAACCACTAAATGGTTCGTCTAAAACAATCAATTCTGGATCGTTTAAAATTGATGTTATAAATTGAACTTTTTGTTGATTTCCTTTTGATAGTTTTTCGGCTGTCATATTTTGATATTCATCAATTTTTAGTCTTTCCATCCAATATTTTATTTCTTTAGCTGCTTCTTGTACCTTCATTCCCTTGAGTTCAGCAAAATATAATAGCTGTTCAAAAATTTTACTTTTAGGATATATTCCTCTTTCTTCTGGCAAATATCCGAAATTTACATTTTTTCTATCTACTGCTTTTCCATTCCACGTTATTTCGCCTTTGTCTCTTTTTATAATGCCTAATATCATTCTGATTGTAGTAGTTTTTCCTGCGCCATTAGTCCCAAGTAATCCGAATACTCCTGGCTCATTTATTTCAAAACTTATGTTGTCTATCACTAGCTTGTCATTAAAATATTTACTTACATTTTTTACTTTTAACCCCATAACCAGACCTCCCCTTTTTTCTTTGGCTTTATTATATTATATTTACAGTTATATTTCAAGTTTAATTTGTGACGGATGGGACCGGTTCTTAACGGTGCATAGATTTACATAAAAGTGTACTGCAGAGAACCGGTCCCAAAAGTACCAAAAATGCACCGTTAAGAACCGGTCCCATCCGTCACAAATTAAACTTTTACACACAAAAAAAGTTCCCTTACAAAAAGGGAACTTTTAATTTATTATTCTGCTGATTCTTCTGTTTCAGGAGCGTCATAAGCTTCTAATATAGCTTTTTGTACTTTCTCTCTTGTTTCAGCATTGATTGGATGAGCTATATCCTTGAATTCTCCGTTTGGAGTTTTTCTGCTTGGCATA
>CAKPHD010000019.1 GCA_934155625.1 uncultured Clostridia bacterium | reverse complement strand
TAAAACAGAAATCAAGAATGTAGCAACAGCAGGAGATAAATCACCAGAAATAGATGTTCCAGTAGAAAAACAACCAGATATATTAGTAAATAAAAATGCAACAGCAGTAAAAGTAAAAGATGCAGAAGAATTTACAAATATAAAAGATACAACAAAAGTGAGACCAGAGGATGTTATAGAATATACAATAAAGGTAACAAATACAGGAAATACAACTTTAGAAGGTATAAAAATAACAGATTCATTAAAAGTTAAATATGATGATAAAGATGTAAATGCAGGAGATACTGTATATACAATAGACTCATTAGAACCAGATAATTATGTTGAAATAAAAGTTTATTACACAGTAACTGCAGAAGATGTAAAGGCTGAAGGAAAAATAAGAAATGTAGCAACTGCAACAGCAAAAGATGGAACTACAGATAATGATGAAGATAATACAATTGTAAAAAATCCAAATACAGAAGTATCAGTAACAAAAGTATGGGCAAATATGGATAGTGATGCAGCTAAAGCAAATACATTAACATCAATAAAACTACAAGTAAAAAATGGTGATATGGTAGTAGCAGAACAAGTAGTAACAGCAAACGAAGATTGGAAACATACATTTACAGAGTTACCATTATATGACGAGAATGGAAACAAAATCACATATATAATTGATGAAGTTGCAGTAAATGCTGAAGATCAAGCTAAATTAGATTTATACAATAAATCAATAAAAAATGGAATAATCACAAATACATTTGATCCAAGCCGATTAACAGAAAAAGCAGATATTACAATTGTAAAAGTATGGGAAGACAACAATAATACATTCAATACAAGACCAGATAGCATAATATTAACAGTAAATGGTATAGATTATAAGGTGACAGGAACAAAGACAGCTGATTCATGGTCAAGAACTGAAAATTTACCTAAATATGATGCAGAAGGAAGAAAAATATCTTATACTGCAACAGAAAAGACAGTACCAACAGGATATGAAAAGGTATCAGAAGAAGGTCTAACTGTAACAAATAGAGCAAATGAATTAATAAATAAAACAGCATATAAAGCAGATGCAAATGGCAACATTGGAAGTCCAGCTACAAATAAAGATACATTTGCAGCAAATGAAACAGTATATTATAAAATTACATTAAAAAATGCTGGAAGTGAGCCAATTTCAAAAACAGTTACAGACGAAATTCCATTAAGATTAACATTAAATACAGTTGATGGAAAAACTGGAGAAAGTGGAACAACTGACAAAGGAGACAATTGGACAGTTACTAAAAATGATAAAGAACAATCAGTAGTAACATGGGAAGTAAAAGACTTAGCAGCAGGGAAAACAAGAGAATTAATAATAAAAGCAACAGTTGTAGCAGAAGCAGAATATAAAGATATATGCAACAAGACAATTGATGGAACAACAGCATATACTGCAAAACTATTTGTAAGAAAAGATGGAAAAGTACCATATGAAGGTAGTGGAACTGGATATGATGCATCACTATATACAGGAGAACTAGGAACAGTTTACTTAAATAGCTCAGATTTACACTATGATACTAATGCAAACTTAAAGAATGATGATCTATATTATTTGATAAAAAATAATAATATAATAACAGACATGGTTGCAAAAGGAATAACAAGAACTCAATTAGTCGATGCATTAAAAACAAATGGAACAACATTAGCTGATGATGAAGTTGTAGTATGGTATGTAATAAAGAATGAATCTGATGGATATCATATAGATGGTGTAATCAGAAAGATTTCATCATTAACAGAAATTACTAATACAGCTTTTACAGATAAAGTAAGCTCAGACTCAACAATAAAATTAGAAGATATTGAAATTGGTCAAAGAGGAAGCATAACAGTAAAAAGTATTACATCTTCAACAGATACAGTATCAACACCAATGGATGTAGTATTTGTATTAGATACTTCTGGAAGTATGACATATACTTTAGAAGGAAAAAATGAAACGGCAGTAGAAGACAGTAGAGCTAAAGCTATGGTGAATGCAGTAAATAGTTCTATAAAAACTATAATGAGCAAAAATAAAGACAGTAGAGTAGGGGTAGTTGGATTTAGTGGAGATGCATCAACAATTATACCATTAGGAAATTATGCTCAAGGTATAAATTATTTAACAAGAGAATATTCAGCAGGTGATTGGTGGAATGGAAGTAGCCAGACAATAAAATCTAATGTTGGAAATAAATTATCAAGACAAGTAACAGGAGGAACTAATACACAATCAGGTATAAAATTAGGTGCAGAAATGCTTACAAGTAATCAGAATACAACAACAGCAACAGTTACTTTAAAAGACGGAACAACAAAGACTATAACTCGTACACCATTATTAATCTTAGTAACAGATGGAGAACCAACATATTATTATGCCAGTGAAACTGCAACTGGAAAGCTTAATGGACATGGATATACAAAAGAAACAGACGAGAATTACTATTATTGGACATTAAGAACTGCTAAATACTATAAAGACCAAATAACAAATAAATATTATCAAAACACTGATAAAACAGCTAAAGCATTTACAATAGGAATTGGTTTAAGTGGAAATGAAGCAGTAGCAATGTTAGATCCAACTGAAGAGAATGTAAATGCATGCAACAACAATAATTGGCAACAAAAAGCATTATATAAGTTAATTACAGACAATGGAAAAATAGTACCAGGTGCATATAGTTATGCAGATGGAAGTAAAACAGGAGAAATAACAGAAAGCGACTTAACAGATTTCTTAAATACATCTATAGATTCTTCATCAGAAAATGAAGAAAATAGAGCAATAACAGTAGAAGAATCTAAAGCAAGAAGAGTTGAACTTGGAAACATTAATACAAGCAAAGAATTTGAATTAAAAATCGGAGAAAAAACTTATAGTTCAATAAGTACTGCACAGAGCGCAGGTTACTTAAAGAAAGATTCAAAAGGATACTATATTGACTTAACTAAAGTTGAAAGAAGCACAGATGTTAATATAACATACTGGAACAATTAATAATTAAAAGAGAATTTCGAAAGAAATTCTCTTTTTGTAGTTTTAACAAAAATAATAATGGAAATTTATATAGTTCCATTATTATTTTTTAATTACTAAATTATGAGTATAATCTAAATTACCAATAGAATCATATTCATAAGCTAAAGTATAAACATTAGTAGCCCAAATATCTTTTTCAAGCATAAGCTTTAAATTTTTATTAGAGTTACCATCCATAAATTTCTTTACAGAAGAAATAATAGTTAATTTGCGATTATGTTTTGAAATTTCACTAATTAATTCACGTCCTTTATCATTAAAGCCTAAAATTCTAATATAAGGTTTTATTGTTTTTGAAATTTGCATATCTTTTTTGGTAATACCAAGAAGGGCATATAAAAAAATGCGTTTTAATCTAGTTTGAGTATATCTTTTGGTATTAATAATAGATAATAATTCAGCAGTAGTATTACATTGATTAACAGCTGATTTGATAGCAAATTCCAGTCCTTCTGAAACATCTGGAAGATTAGCAATTTCATCAGTTGACATTTGTCTTAAAGTAAAAATTATAAGTTTATCAAATTCTGAAATATTTTTAACAAGATGACCATTTTCTAAGCAATCTTGCAAAATATAAAATGAATTTTCTGGCATAAAATTTTGTAAGATGCTAATATCATGAGATTGGCAAAGGTTACGAATAGATGTAGCACTTGCAAATCCAGAATCTAAAGGAATTGAATCATCATTATAGGCAGCACCTTTTCGTTTTATAGTTATAGGATGAATTTTGCTATTTTGTCTATCTAATGCTTTTAAATATTCTATTCCTAAAATATTATTAGGGGAAGAAAGTACATTATTAAACCTGCGGACGTCGTTTAAATACATCATTAAGGCTCTTTCACGAGCTTTTGGAAATGATATACCTCTTGATAATTCATGAGATAATAAAGATTTATATTCTGATGGTTCATTAGTTAATACATCTGTAACTTCATTTAAAATAGAAATATCATTACATTCACTACCAAAAGAAATAAAGTCTACTATTCCAAGTGAATCTAAAATTTTGATAGCTCCAGAGGCAAAATTTTCAGCACTTGAAATTGCATAAATTGTAGGAAGTTCAATAACTAAATCAACACCATTTTCAATAGCCATTTGAGCTCTAGACCATTTGTCAATAATAGAAACATCACCTCTTTGAGTGAAGTTACCAGACATTACAGCTATTGTATAATCAGAATTAGTTAAATTTTTAGATTCAATTAAATGGTGCAGATGACCATTATGGAATGGATTGTATTCTGCTACAATTCCTAAAACGTTGCTCATTAAAACCTCCTAAAATATATTGAAAATTTCTAAAATTATTGGTATAATTTTATCACAAATATGTAAAAAAACAAGAGGCAATTTATAAAAAGATGGAGGAAATATAATGTCAGAAAAAATTATAATATATACAGACGGTGCATGTTCTGGAAATCCAGGCCCAGGAGGTTGGGGAGCAATACTGATGTATAAAGATGCAAAAAAAGAAATTTCTGGAGGAATGAAACAAACAACAAATAATATAATGGAAATCACAGCAGTTGTAGAAGCATTAAAGTGCTTGAAAGTTGAAAGCGATGTTCAAGTTTATAGTGACAGTGCATATACTGTAAATGCTTTTAAACAAGGTTGGATATATAACTGGATGAAAAATGGATGGAAAACTGCTAATGGTTCAGCTGTTAAGAATAAAGAACTTTGGCAAGAATTATATGCTTTGACTCAAAAGCATAAAGTTGAGTTTATAAAGGTTAAAGGGCATGCTGATAATGAGTTTAATAATAGATGTGATGAAATGGCACGCGAAGCAATAAATAAACTATAAATTATTTAATGGTTCTTGTATAAAAAATTCCAATTTGTATAAAATAATAGAAATTTTATGCAAAGGGTGATTAGATGAAAAAGAAAATAATCGGATTTATAGCAGTAATGTTATTGGTAATTTCATTTATAACGGTGCTAGCGATAAAAAATACAGAGGTATTAGCATTGTCTAAGTATGGCTCAAGAGGAAGCGAAGTAAGGACAATTCAAGATAAATTAAAAAGATGGGGATATTATACAGGAAGTGTTGATGGAATATATGGAAGTCAAACAATATCAGCAGTAAAGAAATTTCAACAGAAAAATGGTTTGACTGTAGATGGAATTGCAGGGACAAAAACATTAAATGCAATGGGGATAATGACTAGTTCATCATCAAGTAGTTCTTCAAGCAACAATTCGTCAAATGTGAATTTGTTAGCAAGAGCAATATATGGAGAGGCTAGAGGAGAGCCATATGCAGGACAAGTTGCAGTAGGTGCTGTAATATTAAATAGAGTAAAAAGTAGTAAATTTCCTAATACAATTGCAGGAGTAATTTATCAAAGTGGAGCTTTTGATGCTGTATCTGATGGTCAAATAAATTTAAATCCAGATAGTACATCAAAAAAAGCAGCACAAGACGCCTTAAATGGATGGGATCCATCATATGGAGCAATATATTATTTTAATCCAAGTACTGCAACTAATAAATGGATTTGGTCTAGACCGCTTACTGTTACTATTGGAAAGCATAGATTTTGTAAATAAAAAAACGACCTAGATATTCTAGGTCATTTTATATATAAATTTATCTTCTTAATCTAATTAATATTGCGATTCCTAATAGTATTAGTAATACTCCTACAACAATTAAAGCGATACATAAAATGTTAGTTAATTCTAAATCAAAACTAGATGTAGTTACAGTAGATGATAAAGTAGAAGAGCTTGTGTTAGAAGTACTTGTGTTTGCTGTATTTGTGTTAGATGTGTTAGTACTAGAACTATTAGTATTAGTTGTGTTGGTATTTGAATTGGTGTTAGTTCCAGTAGTATTCATGTTTACAGCTGCAAAAGAATAAGAATAGTTGAAAATTGTTGCGAAAGCTACTGCTAATATAATAATAAATTTCAAAGATTTTGACATTTGTAAATACCTCCTATATAATGTATAATTTTACAACTTAAATTCTTAAACTATAATATCAAAGTTATAAAAAAATGTCAATAAAAATTAAAAAGTTGTTCTAAACTATTGCAAAAGTAAATAATATTATATATAATAGTCACAAATCCTGGAGATATAATTATATTTTCAGTTGCCTTTATCGAAATGAGGTAGTATTATGAAAAAATTTTTATCAAATTACAAATCAACAATAATTCTTTTAGTTGCTATTATTGTTGGTGCAATCGTAGGAATTATATTCCAAGAAAAAGCAACTATATTGCAACCTTTAGGAAATATATTTTTAAATTTATTATTAGTTATCATTGTGCCACTTATATTTTTAACAATAACAACATCCATTGCAAAGATGGAAAATCCAAAAAGACTTGGAAAAATTATGATTACAATATTTGCTGTATTTGCAGTAACTTCACTAATAGCTGTATTAGTAGGATTTGTTAGCACATACTTTGTAAAATTAGTTAATCCAGAAGATGGAGAAAAAATAAAAACATCTTTAGAAGAATCTGCCAACACAGATGAAACAGAGGAAGAAGAATTAACTATTGCAGACAGAACAGTTCAGTTATTAACTGTAAATGATTTTAATAAATTATTATCAAAAGATAATATAATAGCAATATTAGTTGCTTCAATAATTTGTGGAATAGCAATAAAAATGTCAGAAGAAAAGGGAAAAAAAGTATTAGAGCTTTTAATATCTGCAAATGAAGTATTACAAAATGTTGTAAAAATCATAATGTATTATGCACCAATAGGACTAGGATGTTACTTTGCAGCACTAATAGGAACATTTGGAGCATCAATAGCAGTTGGATATTTAAAAACATTTGTAGTATATACAATTGTAGCAGTAGCATTTTACTTTGTATTTTATACAATATACGCATTTATAGCTGGAGGAAAAGTAGGAGTAAAAGCATTTTGGAAGAATGCAGTACCATCAACTTTAACATCTCTTGCAACATGTTCAAGTGCAGCATGTATACCTGTAAATGTAGAATGCGCTAAAAAAATGGGAGTACCAGATGATATTGCAGAAACAACAATACCAATGGGAACAAGCTTCCATAAAGATGGTTCAATGATAGGCTCAGTATTTAAAATTATGTTTTTAGTTTGTCTATTTGGAACAACAATAAACACACCTGGAAGCATATTGCAAGTTTTAGGTGTTGCAATAATTGCCAATTTGTTAATTACAGGAGTTCCAATAGGTGGAGGAACAATTTCAGAAATGTTAATTATAACAATGATGGGATTTCCAGTTACAGCATTACCAATACTTACAATGGTAGCAACTATAATAGACGCACCTGCAACAATGCTTAATGTTGTAGGAGATACAGTTTCATCAATGCTTGTAACAAGAATAGTTGATGGGAAAGACTGGATTAAAGGTAGCAATGAAGAAATGAATGAAATTAAAGAAAAAGTAAATATATAGACATAAAATAATTATAAAGGATGCAAATAAATACCTCTAGTGTTAGAATAAAACTAAGACTAGAGGTTTATTTATTTTTTACATTAATTTTTTTATACATATTGCAAATATTGCAATCATAGCAAATGTCAATACGATTTTCAAAAATAAGTTGTAAAGTATTTAAAAATTCAGAATTACCAGAAGCAGAAATAATGTGCAAATGAATTTTCTTTGGTAATAGAGTTAACAAAGTATTTAAGATATAGTCATTAGTTGAGAAAGATACATCTGATAAATATTTTGCTTTTAAAGAGTTTTTATCTATTGATATTTTTCTCATAGTATCATCTAATAGTATGATTTGGTTTTCAAAAGATATAACATGAATTATTGTATCAGATGGCGGTTGTGAATTTATATATAATCGTAAAAGTGATACAAATTCTAAATATTCTCTTTCTATAATAAATTCATTAACGGATAAATCTACTAAATCTTCGATTAATTTTCTATATTTATTAAGTCTAAAATTTATAAAGCCAGATAATACTAGAGAGTGATGAGTTGAAATGTATTCGTAAAAAATGTCAAATAGTAAAAGTTGACGATTAGGTAAAGAAAATTCACTAGAATCATACAAGTTTTCTTCGCATAAGTTTAATATGGTATTAAATTCAGATTCTTCAAAGTAAAAGTAATTTGAATGCAATATTTGCCTTATTATATCTGTTTCAAAATAATCTATTACTAAATAAGATAATATTGTTGCAAGTTTTGTATAAAAAAGTTCTTTGTCTATTCCTGTATAATGTATTATTATGTTTTTGTAGTTTTTAAATTCCTTCTTCGAGTAAAAGGTATTTAACATATTGAAACTTGAAAATTCATTTTGTAAATATTCTAATATATTTTTATTGTTTGTTTTTATACATAGTGAACTCATAAATAGCTCCTTCTCTGTTTTGTATAGTATTTGCTAAAATTAAAATTCTATACAATGTTAGAATATAATATTCTGAAAATAAAAAAATGAAACTTGTTTATAATCAAAGAAAAAATAAAAGAAAATTATTTCAATAATAATTTTCTTTTTTTTGTTTTTATAATTTATGATAAATATTATAATCAATATCAGGGAATACACAATCTTTAATCTGAATATCTTTTAAGAAATTTTCATCAATTTTATTTTTCTTAATTTGGTAATATAATTTTGTAAAACGACCAATATAAGTTTGAATACGTTTTTTAGCATAATCAACCATAGTACCATTAGTAATAATAAATAGCCAACAACTTGTTTGAGCTAAAAGTAATTCACGAGCAGCTTGGTTAAGAGCTTCTTTAATAATACCATCTTTAAGATTAGGGTATGTAGTTGCAAGTTCAATCATTCTATCAGCAGCTTTGTGTAAATGACGATGAACATAATCATTAGTAGGATTTAACCAAACACCACTATATCCATTAGCACCCCAACTTGATCTACAAGGTGTACTAACTTGAATTTCTGGATATTTATCAATATATTCAGAAGGAGTAATTAACTCAAAATTACATTCATCATAATAAATCTTTTTAAATAAAATATATAGCCAGTAAGGACCTTCATACCACCAATGTCCATATAATTCAGCATCATAAGGGCATAAGATAATTGGAGGCTTATCCATATAGTCGGCAACATTGTTAATCTGGTCTGTACGAGAATTCATAAAATGGCCAGCTTGTCTTTCTGCAGAATCACGAGCCCATTGAACATCATAATAATCCTTTTCTTCAGTTTTTCCAGTAATTCTATGATATTTTATACCAGTATGAACACGAACACCATTATGAGCAATATAAGGCTTGATATAATCATAATCAGCTTCATAACCAATATCTCTATAAAATTCTCTATAATTATAATCACCTGGATATCCATCAATAGAACTCCAAACTTGTTGAGAAGAAGTCATGTCACGGCCAAAGCAAATTAATCCATCAGGTGAAACAATTGGAGCACAAGTTCCATAAATAGGTGTAGGGTCAGCATATAAAATACCATGAGATTCTACGATTGCATATTCAATTCCAAATTCTTTAAGATATTTATCTGCCTCTGGAACATAACCACATTCAGGTAACCAGATACCACGAGGTTTTCTTCCAAAAAATCTTTCATAAGTTTGAACACCTACAGCAATTTGGGCTCTAATAGCTTCTTCATTAACATATAAAATAGGGAAGTAACCATGAGTTGCACCACAAGTGATAATTTCTAATACTCCAATATCTTGAAAATGTTTAAATTGCTCAATGATGTTACATTTCCAAACATCTCTAAAAAGATGTAAATCATTAGAATATCTATTATAGTAATAATGAGAAAGTCGGTTAACTCTTTCATTATCTTTTGTACGTTCAATTTCTTTTTCAGAAAGTTCTATTAATTTTTCTAAGTAATGAATATATTTTTGTTGTAATAATTTATTATCAAACATAGAAAGTAGAGTAGGGGTAAGTGACATTGTTATTCTAAAATTGACTCCTTCATCAACTAATTTTTGATAATTTTGTAATAATGGTATATATGTTTCAGAAATTGCTTCGTATAACCAAGATTCTTCAAGATAGTCATCACTTTCTGGATGATGAATAAATGGAAGATGTGCATGTAATACGAAACTTACATATCCTTTTTTTTGCATTTTTTTTCTCCTTTTTTAATTTGGTACTTTTGGGACCGGTTCTTATCGGTACCTTTTTTTATGTAATAAAAGCCGTAGGTGAGTTTGCCTACGACAATGTTTTTAAATAAATCTAGATGACATACTTCCTGATGATGGATTTCCTCCAGAAGATGGATTGTTTTTGATTTTTTCAAAAATAGAAAGATCTTCTGCTTGATAAATTCCAGAATATATATCTTTTAATAATTCTTCTTTTATATATGGAATGTTTTGAACTCGTTTCATTGCAGGTAAATGTTTTACTATTTCAAATAATGAGATTGATTTTTCGTTAGAATTTTTTACATTTCTAATTTTTATTGTATTATTTTCATTTGTACTAAATAATACATGATCATTTGGTGATTCGATTTCATTTGATGTTGAAACATATATGTAATCTGTTTTTATTTTTTCTTCAATTTCTTTTGTTACTTCTTTATTATAATAGTTAGGGCGTCTACCAAGTTCAACTCTATAATCACATTTACTGTCATTTATATGTAAATACCAACTGTTTGCAAAATCATTGATTGGGATTTCAAAATTATAGTGCATTGTGTCATTGTGAATTATTAATACTGGTCTTGTTATATTAAAGAAATTCTCACCATATTGTTTTATATAATTTTCTCTATCAGAATCAGCTATATCCCAATATACAAATAGGGTGTTAGGTGTTTGATAAAGTATTTTTACTATTGTTTCATTATATCTATATGGTAAATCGTAAGATTCGACAATATTAATAGGCTGTTTTTTAGTTGCAACTTTTTTTGTAGATGTTTTTACTTTACTTTTTGTTTTTGCCGTTTTTTTGATTAAATTATTTTTGGCTTTTGGAGTTGCATTTTTTTTCGTTGTAGTTTTTTTGGACGTTTTAACAGCTTTTTTTGCTGATACTTTAGATTTATTTGAACTGCTCTTTGCAGTGGTCTTTTTTGCCGTTTTTTTAGTTACTTTTTTTTCATTTGTTTCTTTTGTTTTTGCTGGCATTTTTAATCCTCCTATGTAAAAGACATTATTTTCTATATACTATACCAAAATAGAAATAAATTCAAGGGAAAATGTAAAAAAAATGAAAAATATATTATAAGATAATTGTTTTAATTAATCTTTAATAAGAAAAACTTAAAATATAAGCTTTGCATTACATTCCTCGGTTTATTACGAAATTTAACAAATTCTAACTTGTTTTATGGGTCCTTTCCACTATCGTGAACTCTTACCATAAAACTACATAAGAATTTCTAAAATTTCTCCATGCACATTCGTCATTTCATTTAAAGCTTATATTTTAAGTTTTTCTTTATATTAAGATTATTTTTACAATTAATAGTTAGATTATAAAAATTTTAGAAAATTAATAATATATTGTTTTTTTATACCTTGCTGTCGCAATCTCCATTTGTAAAATACTTGTATGTAGATTGCTCCATATCGCATTCGCTATGCTCATTTGGTCGCTTACGCGGTATTTCAAAAACAATATATTATTTATTTCTAAATATAGTTTTCTATAAAAAACTGTAAATTGTGGCAAAATATTTTAAGAAAAGTATTGACAAAAATACATAAACATTATATAATAGTATTCGTTACAAGAAGAAGTTATCCACTTCTCACCTTATCTTTGTGGAAAAAGGTTAGAAATTTAGATTTTATTTAACAATAATATATCTATAATTGTGTGGAATTGACTTGTAACAAGGTCAATTTTTTTATTTTTATAAAAAATTACCATTTAAAAATTAGGAGGTGTTTTATATAAAACAAGAATTACCTACAAATGGTCAAATACGTGCAAAGGAAGTACAATTAATAAGTGAAACTGGAGAAAAATTAGGAATAGTTCCATTAGCAAGAGCACTAGAACTATCAACAGAAAAAAAATTAGATTTAGTGTTAGTATCACCAAATTCACAAGTGCCAGTGTGCAAAATAATGAATTATGGAAAATACAAGTTTGAACAAGCTAAAAAAGAAAAAGAAGCTAAGAAAAAACAAAGAACACAAGAAACTAAGGAATTAAGAATAACTCCAAATATCGAAGAACATGACTTTGGATTTAAAGCTAAAAATGCAAGAAAATTCTTAGAAGATGGAAACAAAGTAAAAATAACAGTACGTTTCAGAGGAAGAGAATTAAATAACACAAAATTAGGAGAACAAGTTTTAAATCAATTTATAGAAAATCTAGAAGATATTTCTGTAGTAGAAAGAAAACCAAAATTAGAAGGAAAGAACATGTTCATTATACTAGCTAAAAAAGCCAACTAAAAGGCTTAAAATATATTAACAAACAATTGAAAGGAGCGAAAACGCTATGCCAAAATTAAAAACAAACAAAGCTGCAAAGAAAAGATATTCTTTAACAGCAACAGGAAAAGTAAAAAGAACAACAGCTAATAGAAGACACTTATTAGCAAATAAAACAAAAAGACAAAAATTATCAAGCAGACGCCCAGGAGCATATGCAGATAAAACATGCGAAAATACAATTAAAAAATTATTACCATATGGTAACTAGAAAGTAATTTGAGGAGGGAAAATAAATGGCAAGAGTAAAATCAGCAAGAACAACAAGAGCAAGACATAAAAAAGTATTAAAACAAGCAAAAGGATATTATGGTGCAAAACACTATAGATTTAGAAATGCTAATCAAGCAGTATTAAAATCATTAGCATATGCTTATGTTGGAAGAAAAGATAAAAAGAGTAATTTCAGAAAATTGTGGATAGCAAGAATAAATGCTGCTGCAAGAATGAATGGAACAACATATAGTAAATTAATCGCAGGATTAAAGAAAGCTAATGTTACAATAAACAGAAAAATGTTAGCAGAAGTTGCTGTAAATGATCCAAAAGCATTTACAGAAATCGCTGAAATAGCAAAAAATGCATAAATATATATAAGGAGGTCTTACTTTGAATTTTAATATTTCAATGTGAGGTCTCCTTGTGTGTTTTAAAATACAGTAGGAGGAAATAAAATTGAACATAGGAATAGACATAGATGGAGTATTAACAGACATGGAAAGAGAAGTTACAGATTATGCAACAAAAATGTGTGTAGAAGAAGGATTACCAATAAAAGTAGATGTTAGTCAATATTATGAAACTGATACTTTTGATTGGACCCAAGAGCAATCAGATAGATTTTGGAATAAATATTTAGTTCCATATGTAATAAAAAGTAATGCAAGGAAATACTCTAAAGAAATAATAGAAAAATTAAGGCAAGAAGGAAACAAAATATATATAATAACAGCAAGAGATGAAAGTGGAATGCCAGAAGAATATTATGGAAAGATGCAACAATTAACTAAAGAATGGTTAGCCACACATGAAATTGAGTATGACAAATTAATATTTGCAAAAGATAAAGAAAAGTTACAAAGATGTATAGAAAATAATGTTGATATAATGATAGAAGATAGCCCAAGCAATATACAAAATATTTCAACTAAAATTAAAGTTATCAAATTTGACTGTCAATATAATAAGCAAGTATCAGGCGAAAATATTGTTACTGCTTATAGTTGGTACCATATATATGATATAATCCAAAAAAATAAATAAAGAAAAAGGAGAGTAAAAGATGGCTCAAATATTTGAAGATGTTTCAAGAACATTTAATGAATTTTTATTAATACCAAATTTAACAGATGAAAGATGTATACCATCAAATGTATCATTAAAAACACCAATAGTAAAATACAAAAAAGGAGAAGAACCTAAATATTATGCAAATATTCCAATGGTATCTGCAATAATGCAATCAGTATCAGGAGAAGAAATGGGAATAGCATTAGCTCGTGAAGGTGGAATTGCATTTATATTTGGTGCTCAATCAATTGAATCACAAGCAGAAATGGTACGTCATGTAAAAAAACATAAAGCAGGATTTGTAGTAAGTGATTCTAATGTAAAAAGTGGGACTACATTAAGAGAAGTTATAGAATTAGTTGAAAAAACAGGACATTCAACTGTAATGATTACAGAAGATGGAACTGCAAATGGTAAATTTTTAGGGCTAGTAACAGATAAAGATTACAGAGTTTCTAGAGATGATTTAGATGCGCCAATAGATAATTTTATGACGCCAAAAGAAAGAGCGATTTGGGCAGAAGAAGGTTTAAGTTTATCAGAAGCAAATGATGTTATTTGGGAAAAGAAGAAAGAATGTCTTCCAATTTTAACAAAAGAAGGAAACTTAAAATTCTTAGTATTTAGAAAAGATTATGAAGAAAGAAAACATAATCCAAATTCATTATTAGACGAAAATAAAAGATATATAGTAGGAGCAGGAATAAATACTAGAGATTATGAAGAAAGAATACCTGCACTAGTAGAAGCCGGAGTAGATTTACTTTGTATAGATTCATCAGATGGATATTCTGTATGGCAAAAAAATACTATCAAATATGTTAGAGAAAAATATGGAGATAATGTAAAAATAGGTGCTGGTAATGTAGTTGATAAAGAAGGATTTAGATATTTAGCAGAAGCTGGAGCAGACTTTATAAAAGTTGGTGTAGGTGGAGGATCAATCTGCATCACAAGAGAAACAAAAGGAATTGGTAGAGGACAAGCAAGCGCTTTAATTGATGTGGTACAAGCTAGAGATGAATATTTCGAAGAAACAGGAGTATATATTCCAGTATGTTCAGATGGAGGAATAGTACATGATCATCATATAACAATTGCATTAGCATTAGGTGCAGATTTTGTAATGATGGGACGTTATTTTGCTCGTTTTGATGAAAGCCCAACAAGAATTGTAAAAATAAATAATAACTATGTAAAAGAATATTGGGGTGAAGGTTCAAATAGAGCTAGAAACTGGCAAAGATATGATATGGGAGGAGCTAAAAAACTTTCTTTTGAAGAAGGAGTTGATTCTTACATTCCGTATGCAGGACCATTAAAAGATAATTTAGACATTACAGTTGCGAAAATAAAATCAACAATGTGTAACTGTGGTGCAATTACAATTCCAGAATTACACGAAAAAGCAAGATTAACATTAGTTTCTAATGTTAGTATTCAAGAAGGTAGTGCACATGATGTAATTTTAAAAGAAATTGATAAACAATATAAATAATTTTTAAAGGTAAGCTAAAATAAGAAGCTTGCCTTTTATTTTGCATATTTTTCTTTATTTTGGAAATACTGAGAACAGTAAATAAAGGAGGTCATTATGAAACCATTAGATTCAAAAAAAGATTATCAAGACTATGTAGACAAAAAATCACCAAATTCACCAATATGGAAGAATTGTTTTAATGCTTTTTGGGTAGGTGGATTAATTTGTTCAATAGGTCAAATAATTATGGATATATGTAAATATAGAGGACTTTCACAAGAAACGTCAGGAACTATAGTTTCTATTTTATTAATAGCAATTAGTGCATTTCTAACAGGTCTTAATGTATTTAATAAAATTGGAAAATTTGCAGGAGCAGGTTCATTAGTTCCAATTACAGGTTTTGCAAATTCTATTGTTTCACCAGCTATGGAATATAAATCAGAAGGGTATGTAATGGGAGTTGGAGGAAAGATGTTTACAGTAGCAGGGCCTGTGCTTGTTTTTGGAATTTCAGCATCTATTATTGTAGGATTAATTTATTTGATTTTTAATACACAATCAATTACATTAGTTTAAATTAGAAAGGAAGAAAATTATGCAAAAATTAGGAAAACAAACAATAAAATTTGATACTCCACCAGTTATAACAGAAGTAGCTTCAATAGTTGGTCCTAAAGAAGCAAATGGACCGTTAGCTAAATATTTTGATCAATGTTTAGAAGATGAGTTTTGGGGAGAAAAAACTTGGGAAAAGTCTGAAAGTAAAATAATTAAAGAAACTGTAAATGCAGTAATTGCAAAATCAGGAATAGCAGTAAATGACTTAGAATACTGCTTTGCAGGAGATTTGTTAAATCAATGTATTTCTTCAAGTTTTGGATTAAGAGAATTAAACATACCATTTTTAGGGATATTTGGAGCTTGTTCAACATTTGTTGAAGGCCTTAGTTTGGGTGCAATTGTTACAGAAGCCTGTGCACAACATGTTATATGTGCTGCATCAAGTCATTTTTGTAGTGCAGAAAAACAATTTAGATTTCCATTAGAGTTAGGAAATCAAAGACCACAGACATCTCAATGGACTGTTACAGGTGCTGGTTCAGCAATATTGTCTAAAACAGGAGAAGGTCCATTTATTACACATATAACTTCTGGAAAAATTGTAGATATGGGAATTAAAGATGCTAATAATATGGGGGCTGCAATGGCACCAGCTGCACTTGATACATTAGTTTGTCACTTTAAAGATACAGGTCGAGCTCCATCATATTATGATGCAATTATTACTGGTGATTTAGGACATGTAGGAAAAGAGATTTTGACAGAATTAGCTTTAGACAAAGGCTATAATATAAAGTCAAATTATAATGACTGTGGTGTTATGATTTTTGATAAAGAAAAACAAGATACACATTCAGGTGGCAGTGGTTGTGGATGTTGTGCTTCTGTATTTTCAGGTTATTTTTTCAAACAGTTAAAAAATAAAAAAATTAAAAGACTATTATTAATTGCAACTGGTGCATTAACTAATTCAACTTCTTCTCAACAGGGAGAAAGTATTCCTGGTATTGCACATGCAGTTAGTATTGAAATGTAGGAGGTGGAATTAATGGATTGGGTACAAAGTATTTCTTGGATTGGTTTATTAAAGTGTTTTGTTGTTGGTGGACTTATCTGTGTTATTGGCCAGATATTAATAGATAAAACCAAATTGACACCTGCTAGAATTTTAGTTGCTTTTGTTACTACTGGTACTATTTTAGGAGGACTAGGAATTTATCAATATCTTGTTGATTTTGCTGGTGCTGGTGCAACTGTGCCATTAACTGGTTTTGGATATAATCTTGCAAAAGGTGCTATAAAAGGTGTTAAAGAATCTGGAATTATTGGAGCTTTTACTGGTGGTGTTACTGCCTCTGCTGGTGGCATTGCTGCTGCTGTATTTTTTGGATATATTGCTTCTTTAATTTCTAAACCTAAAATGAAAAAAGAATAAATTTTATATAAGTATAAGAAAGACCCCCTTCGAATAATTCGGAGGGGGTAAATAAATCCATCAGTCAAATTTGTGACTATTAATCAAACTCATGGCATCCAGAATCTGCAAGTATACAATTCTAGTTGTTTCATAAGCTTCTTCTGTTGAAATTTCAGTAGAGCAAACTTTTCTAAGTAATCCTCTTAAAAAATCACCCTGATGTTTTAAGAAAGTGAAGCTTGGCATATCTTTTATTAAGATTCCAACTTCTGCTCTTACTAAACAGTTATCTTCTTCTAAAACCTTCATTACATTCTGACAGTATCTCCGTGCTTTGACCATTTCATCATAATGATTTTTGATCTGTTCACTTATTGGATTTTTCTTCGTATTCATTAGAATACCTCGCTTTCCGGGCTTTGCCCTTATAATGCTATGACTTTGTCATGCACTTTTATTATAACATTATTGTAGGTTTATGTCAATCAATAGTAAGATTACAAAAATATTACAAAAAATACAATTACATGACAATTTGCTTAAAAATATTGACATTTTTGTTAAAATATATAAAATATAATTAGTTTATTAGATTTTAGTGAAAGGATGAGAGAATATGAAAAAAGAGGATGGAAAAACTCCACTTGCAATATTAGTAACACTAGCAATAGCAATAATAATATGTGGAGTAATAATAGCAATGGTATATGAAAAGCCTAATAAAGTAGAAGAAAATAACATAAATACTACAAATACGCAGACAACAAATCTTCAAGAAGGTAATGAACAAACAAATGAAAATAATAATATAAACTAAAGAAGGTAGAAAAATGAATATAAATCTATTAACAATAATAACATATATATTTACAATTTTGTACATATCAATATTAGTGATAATATCTAGAATAGATAAAAAATATTTGAAAATGGAAAAATCAGTTATTTCAGTAGGTATAATTTTATCAATCGTATATATGATATATATGTATATAATTAAGGAATCAAGTCTAAAGGCAAGTATAATATATCTTGGAATATATATTATATTAATAACATTAGATACTTTTATAGTAAAAAGATATGCTGAAAATAGTTATACAACAGGAATTTTGATGTTATTTAATATTATGCTAGTATTTACAGGAATCAACATTTTTACATATACAATAATTTTAACAGCATTAGAAATATTATTTTATTTAATAATTGGAAAAATAAAGCAAAAAAACAATGGTAATAAAAAAGTAAAATTAAGCGATGTTCCTGTAGGATATTTTTTATGTATTGGTAATATTTTAGCAGTAGTTGCTGTATCAATCATAAAAATATACATAAGATAAATGAAAGGATGATACTGATATGAAAATAGGAATAGATATTGGTGGAAGCCATATAGGAATAGGTCTAGTTGAAAATGATGGAACTATAGTGTTTGAAAAAGAAACATTCATAAAAGACAAAAAAGATATAGAAAACAAAATAGAAAAATACATAACAGAAAATGTAGTAGGAATATTACAAGCATATGGAGTTAATCAAATAGGAATTGCAGTGCCAGGAACAGTAACTGATAAAAAAATTATAAAAGCTGTAAACTTGGGAATAGAAAACTATGAATTAGGAACAATCATACAAGAAAATTTGTTAAAACTTGGTTATACAATAGATGTAAAATTAAAAAATGATGGAAAATGTGCAGCACTTGCAGAACAAAAATATGGAGCTTTACAAGGATATGATAATAGTGTATTCCTATGTATAGGAACAGGGGTAGGAAGTGCAGTGATTTTTGATGGAAAATTATTAGAACCTAAAAATGTACCAGGGTTTGAATTTAGCCATACAATAATTCATAAAAATGGAGCATTATGTAATTGTGGAAAAAGAGGATGTTTTGAAGTATATGCAAGTCTAAAAAGATTTAAAGAAAAATTAGTAAAAGAATTTAATTTGGATTCTTTAGATGGAGAATGTGTAAGAGAATTTATACGTCAAAATCCAGATAATTCAACATTAAAATATATGATAAATAATTATATAGAAGATTTAAGCATAGGAATTTCAAATATAATAAACATATTTGAACCAGAAGCAATATGTTTAGGGGGAAGTTTTGCCGAATATGAAGATATTTTATATCAACCTTTAAAAAAGGCTTTGCTAAGTGGAAATTTGCTATTTAACAAAAGATGTGATATAATAATAAAACTTGCAGAATTAAAAAATGATGCGGGAATTATTGGAGCAACACTTATATAAAAATATAATAAATCAGGTTGGAAAAATAATTCTTTTCCAATCTATTTTTTTGAAAAAATTAAGAAAGGGATATAGTAAAAAATGAAAAAAGTAAGTTTTTATACACTTGGGTGCAAAGTAAATCAATATGAAACAAATGCAATGGCACAAAAATTCAAAGAAGCGGGATATGAAATAGTAGATATGAATGATGATATATCAGATGTTTGCATAGTAAATACCTGTACAGTGACAAACATGTCAGATAGGAAATCAAGACATTCATTAAGAAGAGTAAAAGAAAAAAATCCATCTGCAATAATTGCAGCTGTTGGATGTTATGCTCAAGTAGCTAAAAATGATTTAGAAAAAATGTCAGAAATAGATATAGTACTTGGAAATGAAGAAAAAGCAAATATTGTACAATATGTAGAAAAATTTATGGAAAATCACAATGAAAATAAATTAATAGAAATAGAAGATATAGCAACCAAAAAAGAATTTGAAGACATGGGACAAATTACATATACAGAAAAAACAAGAGCATTTATAAAAGTCCAAGATGGATGTAATCAATTTTGTTCATACTGTATCATTCCATATGCAAGAGGAAGAGTTAGAAGCAGAAATGCAGAAAGTATAATAAAAGAAATTACACAAATTGCACAAAATGGAATAAAAGAAGTTGTAATAACAGGAATTCATGTTGCGTCATATGGAAGAGACTTTGGAAATGAAAATGGATTAATAGAATTATTAGAAAAAATAAATGAGATAGAAGGAGTAAAGAGGATTAGACTTGGATCATTGGAGCCTAAAGTCATAACAGAAGAATTTATGCAAAGACTATCAAAATTAGAAAAAATGTGCCATCATTTTCATTTATCACTGCAAAGTGGTTGTGATGCAACATTAAAAAGAATGAATAGAAAATACACAACGTCAGAAGTTAAAGAAATAATAGAAAGACTAAGAAGATACTATGATGATGTAATGCTAACAACAGATATAATAGTAGGATTTCCAGGAGAAACTGAAGAAGAATTTGAAACTACATATCAATTTTTAAAAGAAGTAAAATTATATAAAATGCATGTATTTCAATACTCGCCAAGAAAAGGAACGAGAGCAGCAGTTATGCCAAATCAAATAGATGGAAATATAAAAGAAGCAAGAAGTAAGAAATTGATTGAATTATCAAATGAAAATCAAAAAATGTATAATCAACAACTTGTAGGCAAAGAAGTTGAAGTTTTATTTGAAGATAAAGAAGTAGAAGATGGAATAACATATTTTAGAGGACATACTCAAAATTATATATTAGTAAAATATAAAACTGATGAAAATTTAGAAAATACATTAAAAAACGTTAGAATCTTAGAGTTAACTGACTTACCAATATAAATGCACCGATGGGACCGGTTCTTATCGGTGCAAAAAATGCACGTCAGAGAACCGGTCCTATCGGTACCAACATAAAAAATCCCCCCATAGAAAATATTTCTGTGGGGGTGAAAGGTTTTACATAGTTTTTTTAGGAACTAGCGTTGTAGAAATTCTCCTATCGGAAAATTCTTTTGCAAAGTGTATACCATCTTGATCATACTCCTTGTTTTCATAGCTAGTAAAACCAACTATGTTTATTTTTGAAAAATTATCTACAACAAATACTTTGTTGATTGGATCTTCTTCATCAGAACCATCTTTAGAATATTTCTTGTATTCTGTGTGAGAAGCAGAACCATATTCAGCTTCTTCATGCATCTTTTTGCTACGTAACTGAACTTCCATCTGACATCCAGGTAATACTTCAGAGTACATTTGGATTGTCAATGTAAATTGCAATGACTGATAGTTATTGCCTTTGGGTTCTCGAATGAAATCTTTGATGAATTCAATTCTAAATGGAATATCTAAAACGTAATTAATAATATGTTTATCAATTTCATTAATTCCATTATTTGAAAAAATCCAATCTGAAAATTCTTTATGCATACGTCTGTTTTTGGATGCGATAATTCCTGAAATTGCATCAAATATAATATGAATATATTTGTCTGCGTCTGCTTCAGAGCAATTATTCAAAAGAATTCCACGAATTCCAAATCTATCTCTTATATTGATAGATGAATTTTCTGCGGATTTTCTGAGAATTTTTGTAAGTTCACTTTCAAGTGACTTTCTCCTAGAATACCAATTGATATCTAGGTGAATATTATTGTTTTCGTTTAACCAAAGGATTATGTACATAATTGTTATAGTAATATATGTAATTACATTGGTTATTACAAATGTTTTCTCCCGAAAACGATAGCAGCCTCTGAGTCCATCAATAAATGAGTCAAATGCTTCTGCATCTGCTTCTGAAACCTCTTCATCTTTTAAGATAGAAAACAAGTTTTTAACTATCTCTAAGATGTTAGATGATTGTTGGAGAGCGAGTTGGTATTTGTTGTGAAGAAAGCTTAGTGTTTCTGGTAACATGTTGATGTCCTCCACTAAATGCAATAATGCGATTTTAAATCATTAATAAATAATTCAAAACTTTCCGCATCTTCATTGTCCACAGTTTTGTCTTTTAAAATATTATACAAATTTTGCATAATATCTAATACAGTATCTGATTTTTTTATTGCCTCCTCATAGCTCCGTTTAATAAGTTCTTGTGTTTCTTTTTTCATAAGTATCATCCTTTCTTAAAAAAATTTATATGAATATTATACCACAAATTTCCAGAAAAGTACAGTAATATAGAAAAAAGATTGACATAACTGCTGAAAAAATATATAATGTATGTTGGTAAAAAGAGAGGAATGAGATAAAGTATGAAAGAAGTAGAATTATTAGCACCAGCAGGTTCGTATGAGAAAGCAAAAATAGCATTTTTATATGGGGCAGACGCAGTATATTGTGGGACATCATCATTATCATTAAGAACAAGAGCAGACATGCAAGATGATGACTTAGAAAAAACGGTAAAATATGCACATAGTATAGGAAAAAAAGTATATGTAACATTAAATATTTTCGCATGGGACGAAAAATATGATGAAATTATAGAAATGGCAAAAAAACTTGAAGAATTAAAGCCAGATGGAATTATAGCAGCAGATGGAGGAGTAATAGAAGTATTAAAACAGTATGCTCCAAGTGTTGCAATAAATGTAAGTACACAAGCAAATATAGTAAGTTTGCATGATTGTAATTTCTGGCGTAAAAATGGTGCCAAAAGAATGATAATGGCAAGAGAAATGAACAAAGAACAATTAAAATACATCATGGAAAATAAGCCAGAAGATATGGAAATAGAAATATTTGTACATGGTGCAATATGTTTTGCATATTCTGGAAGATGTTTCTTAAGTGATTTTTTAACATGTAGAAGTGCAAATTTAGGAGATTGTGCACAAAGTTGCAGATGGTCATATAAATTGTATGCAGAAGAAAGAAACAATCCAGGTGAATTTATGCCAATCGAAACAAATGAATATGGTACAAGCATATTTTCATCAAAAGATTTATGTTTAATAAAAGAACTTCCAGAAATAATAGACATGGGAGTTGATAGTTTAAAAATCGAAGGACGTCTAAAAACAGAATATTATGTAGCAAGTATTGTAAATGTCTACAGAAATGCAATTGATGATTATAAAAAAGACCCAGAACATTATGATGCAGAAAAATACATGAAAGAAATTGAAAAAATAAAAACAAGAGAATTAACAACATTCTATTTTAATGACAGAAAAAACAAAGATATTCAAGAATATGATGGACATCAATATAATGAAAAATATCAATTTGGTGGAAAAGTTGTAGGATATGATGGCGAAAAAGCAATTATAGATATTCGTAACAGATTACAAGTAGGAGATACTTTAGAAATCTTAGTTCCAAATCAACTTGAAGCTGTTCAATTTAAAATTGATAAATTATGGGATTTTGAAACTGATGAAGAAATGGATGTTGTTAATCCAGGGGTTAAAGATCAAAAAGTAAAAATGATTTTGCCAATTAAGTGTGAAGAAAACTGGATAATTAGGAGAAAGAAATAATGAAAAATATAAAAGATTATGATTTGCCAGCACTAAAAGAAGAATTTGTACAAATGGGAGAAAAGCCATTTAGAGCAGAGCAAGTATTTAAATGGTTATATGAAGCTAAAGTTACAAGTTTTGATGAAATGACAAATCTATCATTAGAATTAAGAGAAAAATTAAAACAAAATTATGAAATGCATAATTTCAAAATATTAAAAAAACAAGAATCATCAGATGGAACAAAAAAATATTTATTTGATGTACTAGATGGAAATGCAATAGAAACAGTATTAATGAGTTATCACCATGGTTATAGTATATGTGTATCATCACAAATAGGATGTAAAATGGGATGCAAGTTCTGTGCGTCAACAGGAATTAATTTTATTAGAAATTTAACATCAGGAGAAATCGTTGAACAGATTCTTGCAGTAGAAAGAGATAATAATATAAGAATTTCTAATGTAGTATTTATGGGAATTGGAGAGCCATTAAACAATTATAGTAATGTAGTAAATGCAATAAGAATAATAAACAATCCAAAAGGAATAAATATAGGAGCTAGACACATAAGTATTTCTACAAGTGGTTTAGTGCCAGGAATATATAGACTTGCAGATGAAAATATTCAATGTACATTATCAATTTCATTACATGCTACAAATAACGAGAAAAGAAGTAGTATGATGCCTGTAAATAATGCGTTTCCAATAGAAGAATTAATGCAAGCATGTAAAGATTATATAGCAAAAACAAATAGAAGAATATCATTTGAATATGCATTAGCAAAAGACAATAATGACAATTTAGAAGATGCAAAAGAATTAGTACATCTTTTAAAAGGAATGTTATGTCATGTGAATTTAATACCAATTAATAAAATTGAAAATGGTGCATACTCTAAAAGCTCAAATGAAAATATAATGAAATTTAGAGATTACTTAAATGACCATGGAATAGTTGCTACAATCAGGCGTGAGCTAGGTTCAGATATTGATGCAGCTTGTGGACAATTAAGAAGAAAAAATTTATAATAATTAAATAAGCAAAAAATAGGACTTCTATTGACAGAAAAAAAAGAAATGTGATATAACTAACACAAAGAAAGATACGAGGTGAAACGATGATAATAGCTTATGCAAAGTCAGATATAGGAAAAGCTAGAGAAATGAATCAAGATGCATATTATATATCAGATTCGTCGAGTGAAATTAAACTATATTTATTAGCAGACGGCATGGGGGGATACAAAGGTGGAGAAATTGCAAGTAAGTTGGCAATTAATTGTGCAAAAAGCTATATAGAAAGCAATTTTAAAGAAACAGCAAAGGATAAACAAAGTTTAATACAACTAGTAGCTAGTAGTATGGAATATGCAAATATGGTAGTATACGAAAAGTCAAAAGAAGACAAAGAACTTGAAGGAATGGGTACTACTTTAGAGGTTTGTTTAATATATAATAATAAGGCATATATTGGTCATATTGGTGATAGCAGAATATATAGAATTAGAAAAGATTTTATAAGAAAATTAACACAAGACCATAGTTATGTTCAAAAACTAGTAAAAGACGGAACAATTACAAAAGAAGAAGCGGAAAAACATCCAAAGAAAAACATGTTAATGAAGGCACTTGGATGTAATGCATTTGTTGAGCCTGATGTATCAGTAAAAGGATTTCTTAGAGACGACATTTTACTTATATCATCAGATGGATTGACTAACATGGTAAAACAAGAAGATATTTTCAAAATAGCAAAAGGAAATATAGAAAAAGCACCTATCAGGCTTGTAGACTTAGCAAATGAAAATGGTGGGTTAGATAACATAACAGTTGTAGTAATAAAAAACATATAACCTATAAGGAGAGATATTAAAATGGATTTAAAAGGTAGATTGTTAGGAAATAGATATGAAATTATTGAGAAAATTGGCAGTGGTGGAATGGCAACAGTATATAAAGCTAAATGCCATGTTTTAAACAGATATGTAGCAATCAAAATCTTAAGAGATGAATTTACAACAGATGAAGAATTTATAAAAAGATTTGAAGTAGAAGCACAATCAGCAGCAAGTATAACACATCCTAATATAGTTTCTGTATATGATGTAGGCGCTGATGGAAACTTATATTATATAGTAATGGAATTAATAAAAGGTAAAACTTTAAAAGAAATAATTGTAGAAGAAAAAGGACCACTTCCATGGAAATGGTCAGTAAATATAGCAGGTCAAATCGCATCAGCGCTTGAAACAGCACATAAAAATCATATTATACATAGAGATATAAAACCACATAATATTATTATTACAGAAGATGGGGTTGCAAAGGTAACAGACTTTGGAATAGCAAAAGCAGTTTCAAATTCAACAATTACAGCATTTGGAACAACAATTGGTTCAGTTCATTATTTTTCACCTGAACATGCACGTGGAGGATACACAGATGAAAAATCTGATTTATATTCTTTAGGGGTTGTAATGTATGAGATGTTGACAGGAAAGGTACCATTTGATGCAGATACAGCTGTATCAGTTGCTTTAAAACATATGCAAGAAGAAGCAGTTCCACCAATAGAAGTAAATCCTAATGTACCAGTAGCTGTTAATGATATAATAATGAAGGCACTAAGGAAAGATACCAATTTACGCTACCAAAATGCAACAGCTATGCTAATGGATTTAAGAAGAGCATTAAAAGAGCCTAATGGTGATTTTGTAGATAATAATGATTATCAAAATGATTTTCCAACACAGAGAATTTCTACAATTGGTCTAGAAGAAGAAAGCAGAAATCAAAAAAATGAAAATGCTAAAAATAAAAAGAAACCAAATAAATTTGTAGAATTTATAAAAAAACATAAGGTATTATCTTCAATAATAGGTTTAATATTATTATTTGTTATTACAATAGGTTTAACAATAGGAATTTCAAATGCTACAAGACCTAAAGATGTTGAAATTCCAAACTTGGTTGGAAAAACTGTTGATGAAGCAAAAGATATATTAAAACAAAACAAATTGAATTATGTGGAAGAAAGCCAAGAATACAATGCAGATGTTCCAGAAGGACAGATAATATCACAAACTCCACCTTATGTTCAAGGTAGAAGAATAAAAGAAAATACTGATATTAAGGTTGTTGTAAGTAAAGGAACAGAAACAACCACAGTACCTAAATTAAAAGGTTTAACTAAAGAAGAGGCTCAAGATGCAGCTGATGAAGCTAAAATAAAATTAGAGTTCCAAGAAGAAACAAGCAAAACAGTTGAAGCTGGAGTAATTATTAAGCAAGAAAAAGCAGAAGGCGAAACTGTAAATGCAGGAGATACTATTAAAGTTTATATTAGTATTGGTACTGGTATAAAACAAGTGAAAGTAGTTTCTGTAGTTGGGCAAGATGAAGAAACTGCAAAACAAACTTTACAGGATTTAGGATTAGTTATAGAAAAAGTAAATTATAGTAAAGATAAATCTCAAAGTAATGGAGTTGTTTTAGAACAAAGTGTAAGTGCAGGAACAACAGTTGATGAAGGTAGCAAAATAACTCTAACAGTTAATAAATATGATGAAGATAAAGATTGTAAAGTAAATGTTAATGTTGCTTCAATAACAGGATATACTAAAAAAACTGATGAAGATGGAAAAGAGATAGAACCAGAAAAGGTTACTGTTTCTGTGTATGTTGATGATAAAGAATATAATACAAAATCTACTAAAATGGATAATAAAGAATATTCAGCAACTATAAAAGCAGCTGGAACTGTGAATATTAAAGTTGTTGTAAAAGATTCTACAGGCAAGACATTAGCTTCTGATACAAAATCAGTTAATTTAAATAATTCAACTTCAGTTGATTTTAAATAAAATATAAACCCTATACAAAGGTTAAGAACCAATGTATAGGGCTTTTTTATGAAATTGAGAAGAATTAATTAATTTTATAGTGCAACACGTGGTGCTAAACTATCTAATCTGTTATCAATTTCGTCAAATCTTTTTTCAATCTTATTAAAATCACTTTTTAATTCAAATAGAAGTCTATCAAATCTGTAATTTAAATTGTGTAATAAATTAGTATGCTCATCTAAAGTTTTAGAATGTTGCTCTAATAATTCAGTGTGTTTAGCTAATACTTTATCATGCTCTTCAAGCTTTACTTCTACTCTTTGAAGTCTTTCGTCAATTGAATCAATCTTATCAATTTTTGAAAGTTTTTCTAAAATCAAATCAAACTTATCATTAATATCCATAATATCACCTCCTGTTCATTTGAAGAGTTAGTGCAAGTGCACTACAGTAGATAAAAATAAAATTGATTAAAATAATTTGAAAAAATACAATATAAGTATACAGCTAAGTAGAGTAAAAAGTCAAGAGAAAATATTGTTTTTTTGTAAAAAGTGTGCTATATTTAGTTATAATTTATAATTATATTAAATGGATTTTTATAAATTAATAATATATTGGTTTTTTATACCTTGCTGTCGCAATCTTCATATTAAAAATACCAGTATGTAGATTGCTCCATATCGCATTCGCTACGCTCATTTGGTCGCTTACGCGGTATTGCAAAACAATATATTATTAATTTTCTAAAATACAGTTAATTATATAAAAAAAGCAAAAATAAGAAAGGGAAGATATGCAGGGAATAATAATAGGAAATATATCAAATACATATAAGATTGAGATGGCAGAAAAAATATACACAGCTTATGCAAGAGGAAAATTCAAAAATCAAGACATAAAGCCACTTGTAGGAGATAGAGTAGAAATAGAATTGACTGATGAGCAAAAAAGTGAAGCAATAATAGAAGAAATATTGCCAAGAAAAAATGAGATAAAAAGACCTAAAATAGCAAATATAGATCAAATAGTATTTATAATATCTACTAAGAATCCAAAACCAGATTTGTTGATGTTAGACAAACAATTGGCATATGCAGAAAAGATACATGTTGAACCAATAATAGTAGTAAATAAGTGTGATTTAAAAGAAATATATAAATCTATAAAAGAATTATATTCAAAAATTGGCTATAAAGTAATAGTAACAAGTGCGAAACAGAATATTGGAATAGACGAATTAAAGCAAGTTCTTCAAAATAAAATAAGTGTATTTTCTGGAAATTCAGGAGTAGGTAAATCAAGCATAATAAATGCATTATTTGATAAAGAAAAAACTCAAGAAGGTGAGATAAGCAAAAAAAATAAAAAAGGCAAAAACACTACAACAGATACCAAATTATATAAATTGGAAAAAGATACATATATTGCAGATACTCCAGGATTTTCAAGTTTTGAAATAAGCGAAATTGAAAGTACAGGATTAGATAAGTGTTTTAGAGAATTTGTACCAGAAATAGAAAAATGTGAATTTGTAGGATGTACTCATATAAAAGAGGAAAATTGTGGAGTGAAAAAGGCAATGCAAGAGGGTAGAGTTTCAACAGAAAGATATGAAAGATATTGTAATATGTATGATGAGCTAAAAGAAAAAGAAAAATATAAGTGGTAGAATAATATAAGCAAAATGAGTAATCAAAAACTCTTTAAATTGTATATGGAAAATATTTGAATTTATTGATATTCTTAACAAGAAAAATGTAGAAATTTGTTGAAAAGTATATACAAATAAAATGCAATATGATATCATGTTATTAACAAGATGATATATGCAAATAGAGTAAGTATACAAAGGAGTATTTTGAATATGCAAAAGCTTGAAAGCCTTGAGGCTGTACACACACACACACACACACACAC
>CAKPHD010000018.1 GCA_934155625.1 uncultured Clostridia bacterium | reverse complement strand
GCAAATATATCTGTAAACACTTTAATCCATTGCATGTTTTCCCTCCTTTACTTTTTTAATGATTCTTGTTCTTTATTGTTTAAGTATTCATCTAATGCTTGTACTCTAAATAATACTCTTCCACCAACTCTTGCACATGGTATTTGATTAGTGGTAGTGATTTTGAAAAATGGATTGATGGGATGAAAATAAGAAAGTAAGAAAATGAATAGAGTTTAAAGTGCAATTTTTGCACTTTAAACTTGCATAAATTGCACTTTATTTTACCCTATCCAACTCGTAACCCATATTTTATATTTCTTATAATTTCATTTGTTCTAAATTTACTAATTCATTTTTCCTAAAAGTCATTTTCAATAAGCATGGAGATTTTATAGCCAACTCATTTTCCTTGTATTCAAGATTTAATCTTTCGTTTACTTTGCAAAAACTTAACAAATAGAATTTTATTGTTCCACCATGACTTATAACAGCTATTCTCTTTCCTTTATATTTCTCAAGTATTTCATTAAAAAAATCATTCATCCTTTTATTAGTATCATTTGCGCTTTCACCATCGCGAGTTTTAAATTCTGGAAAGGCTAATTGTTCACGAGATGGATCTCTGGTTTCTTTATTATTCATAAATTTTGCTAAATCATCCATATTTCCAAGTTTTCTTTCACTCAATCTTTTATCTATGTTATATTGTAAATTGTTCTTATATGCTATATATTTTGCAGTAGCTTTTGCTCTTGTATAGTTGCTTGTCCAAATAACATCAAGATTTTGTAATTCTGTATTTTCACTTAATTTCTTAGATTGCTCTTCTCCTTTTATAGACAATATTTCTTTTTCATTAATCATTTGAGAATTTTCATTTGTGTTTCTAATCCCATTTTCCTCAACTGTATCAGCATGTCTAATTAAATAAATAACGGTATCATTCATTTTAAATAACTTTCTCCTCTTTTTTATATTATATATTTGCATATTTTTTCTCCATATTACGTATATAATTATCAGCCTCATCTCTAGATTTAAAAATAAATATACTATGATTCATTTTATATTTATCCAATAACTTATAAATTTGTGGCAACTTTTCGTTAGTAAAATTAATAATGCATTGTTTAAAATTTTCATCTAGTTTCTCTTCTATCCAAGGCAAATCGTCTCTTTTTTGACCGATTCGTGATTTTGCACCTTCAAGACAAACTTGAGTTGGAAAATCCAACAAAAATATAGTATCACATTCATTTATTCTTAATTCTAATGTTTTTTGATAATTTCCATCTATAATCCATTTATCCGTTTTAAAAATTTTTTTTAATTTTTCTTCTAGCTCTTCTTTTGTAATATGTGTACCATCTTTTTTATGATATAGCATATCTATGTGATATAATGGTAATTTAGTAATATTTTTTAACTTTTTAGAAAATGAACTTTTTCCGGCACCAGGACTTCCAATAACAATTATTTTTTCCATTTTTTTCTCCTTCATTTACTATTTATATTTAACATTATAACATATTTTTTAATTTAATCTATATTTCCCCTACATTTTATATCATCTAATGCTATTCTAACTGTTTTATTATCATAATTAATAGTTTCTGTTTTTCCTGTTAAATATATCTTAACAGCAATATATTCTACAAAAGTTCTTAATGAATTTAATAAATTTTGAGATAAAAATCCACGATCATTATCGGAAAATTTATTTATATTTCGTTCAATATTTGAATTAGCTTCTATTATTCTCTTATCTATACTATTAAAATTATATTTTTCTTCAATTTTTATCATCTTACTTAATCCTTTCTCGTATAATGTAAAAAGCAAAATAATTCTGTAATATAATTACTATTATTTTGCTTTTCTTTAGTTTATTTATTTCCAATATAATATTTAATCATTTCTGTGTATTGATCTTGCGCATTTAAACAAGTATCTATTAAATATCCTTTTTCTTTATTAGTTTGATATTGATTTAATCCTCTATAATAAAATAGTTTTTCTTTATCTAAAATGATAAATGGTACAATATTATTTTTCAAGCATTCTTTAAATGCAATTATTCTACCAACTCTACCATTTCCATCTTGAAACGGATGTATCTTTTCAAATTTAGCATGAAATTCTATTATTTCATTTATTGTAACTTGTTTCAAAGACTCATACCATTCTAATAATTTTCTCATATCTCGCTCAACATTTTTAGGATCTGTAGTTTTTAGACCCCCTACTTCATTTGGTAATTTCTTATAATCTCCAACGGCGAACCAATCTTTTCTACTGTCTGATGTTCCTTCTTTTAATATTTTGTGAAACTCTTTTATCATTTTTTCAGTTAACTTCTTGTTTGCTATATCTAACATATAATCAACTAATTTAAAATGATTAGCCGTTTCTAATACATCATCTAAATCTGTAATAGAATCTTTTTCTGCCAATAAAGTATTAGTTTCATAAATATATCTAGTCTGATCTTCTGTAAGCTTACTTCCTTCAATATGATTTGTATTATATGCAAATGTAATTTGAGTATTATGATATAGATTTCCTTTTAATTTCATATTTTTTTGTTCTCTTAACACTTCTAAAATATTTATTTTAGATATATCAAAATCATCTTCTTTAATCAATTCATCAACAGAAACTTCAAATATTTCAGCTAACTTTTTTAATGATTCGATATTAGGTTCTAATGTTCCAGATTCATATTTAGAAACTGTAGCTGGTTTCACTCCTAATGATTCTGCAATTTCAACTTGCGTCATATTTTTATTTTCTCTATATAATTTTATTTTTTCTCCTAACATAATAAAAACTCTCCTTTTTGATTATAATAATATTATATCATATCATTGCCAAAAAAGAAAGTTTTTATTTAATTTTTATTTATTTTTTCTAAAACAGAATATTTTTTTATTGTTAATATAATTACTTTTTAATATTATGCATTGTTCATAATTTCTTTTAAACTTTTTCCATCTTTGTTTTTCCATTCTCTTAAGCCATTTGCATTTCTTCCTAATATCATGGCTGCAGCTGTAGATGACGAAGAAAATATTATATCCTTTAAAAATATTCCATTGTCTACTATTTTTTGATTTCTTAACTCATTCCATTTATTTCTTAATGATTGACTACTAGCTTTCTTAAATTCCTCACTACTTTGTGAGCCTTTAAATACTATAAATCCCTCTTCTGTTTGTGTACCAGTTGCTTTTAATCCAATAGAATTTATATAATAAATTTCTTCTTCATTTACTTCTTGTACTGTTAAAATTTTATCGAAAATATGATACCCATATACGGCTGTTAGCAATATTATTTTTTCATAAAATTTTATTGCTCTTATCTCATCTGCACCATCTAAAGAAGATTTTGTTGGTTTTGTATCATTTTCAATAATAAATCTTTCCACTTCCTTTGCTCTATTATATAACTTATTTTCAATAAATTTTATATGTGCCTTATTTAAAGAATTATTTTGACTAACGAATACTAAACAATCATTCCAAAAATCTTTTGTTTTATTATGTTGCATTAATCTTTTATATATATTCTCTGCTTCACCTATATATGCTCTATCTTCTCCTGTTTCTTCATCAACTCCAAATAATATATATACGCCTGTGTTATCAATATTTTTAAGTTCTTTTGCTTCATTTAACCTATTTCTAGGAATTTTATAACTTACACCTATCCATTCATCTAAATTGCATTGTACAATTCCTGTTGGCATACCATTTTTTAAAATCATTGTAATTACACTTGTTTCCATATCATTTCTCCTTACTTTTAGTTGCTATTTATAAGATTCATTTTGTAAAATTATTATATTATGAACAATGTGCTCTTTTCGCATTTTAGTAAAACAGAATGTAAATTAAATTTTTATAACAATCATACTCTATTAATTTTAGTTACATATTATTTTCACATTTTCATCCATATCTTTATTTAGTTTTTCTATTTCATGTTCATAAATCTCTATTTTATCATTTATAATTGAAATTCCTTTTACAAATTTTTCTTGTTCCTCATATTTAATTACAGGAATTCTAACCTCTCTAATTTTATTTAAATGTAGATTAGGGACTCCCATTCCTATAATTTTACTTAAAAATTCGTTCCTAATTATTTCTGAATTTATTATTTCTAGGAGATACTTTGGTAAAATATTGTTTTTAGTTCTTAATACAGCTAAACTAACATAGACATCAAATGGGATGTCTCTATCTACTATTGCAGCATATCCTATCGTACCATTTTTAGCTACCAGAATATCATTCAATTTTGGTGAAATTCTTTTAGAAAGTTTTTCATGTAATTTATTTGAAACATATTTAATATTATTCCAATCAATTTTTTTATTTACTACATTCGTTGCTGATAAAAATGGAATTCCACTTTTAGAATATTCAGGAGTATTATGGGTCCCATCAGTAATTAATTCACATACTTCATTTAATGTATTATATTTTTTTGATCATTAGATATCCTCATTTCTATTTTCCCCATATGCATTATATCATTAAAAATTATTTTTGCATACCACTTTTCGACATTTTTTTAATTTTCTAGATTACAGTATTTTAAATATATTTTGCTAATTTCTATATTTTAATTCCTTCCAAAGAAATGATCATAAGGATAACCAGCTTTAATATATTTTTCAGTTAACTCCATCTTATATTTTCCTAACAATTCCAAATATTTTTGTTTAAAAACATTTTATAGAGAAATACCGCTTCTCTCTCCTATTGTTAAAGAATTAAAAACTCACAAGCAAAAACAAAAAATTGAAATCCAATTAGCTGGTAAATCCTATGTAAATAAAGATTTTCTATTTTGTAATCAAATTGGAGAACCTTATGATCAGAAAACTTTTTGGAAAGAATATTCTTTAATGCTAATAGATGCCGGTTTACGAGATAAAAAAGAAAAAACAATTAGAAATAAAATTAAAAAGAATATAAAATCTAAAGCAAAATCTCATTCTGATAAAGTTCAAGTTACATTCCATACTTTAAGACATACATTTGCAACTAGAGCAATTGAACAAGGTATGGAAATTCCTGTACTTAGTAAATTTCTAGGACATGCTGATATAAGTACCACTTTTAATAAATATTGCCATGCTATTCCAGATATGAAACGTGAAAATATGGAGAAAATTGAGTGTTTATATGATGATAGCCTAGATGGTGGAATCTAGGCTATTTCTATTATATTTCTAATTCTTCTTCTATTTTTATTTTTTCTTTAACTTTTTCTCTAACGCAATCTTGAATTGATGCTAGTAATAGTGTAATTTCTGTTTCCACTTTTTCTAAATCTTCTTCTTTTACTTTTCCACTTTCAATAGCACTAATTCTCTTAACTGCCTCTAATGATAATTCTTTAGAATTATACTTATTCAAATCCTCTATAAAATTCTTATATTTAGGTTCTTTTATTAACTCTTCTAAATAATCTTTTTCTGCTTTTAAGAATGTATCTCTTAAAAAAGCGATTTTTCCATTTATATTATTTTCATTCATATTCTCCTCCTTAAATTTTTTAATTTTCTAATATCTCTTTTTGAACTTTTTTAGAAAAACTTTTTATCACCTCATCATAAGAGTGGTCTATCATTTCAAAAATTAATTTATCATCAACTGTCTTATTGATATATACTGTATTTCTATAAATTGCTTGCATAGGTGGGCAATGATAACCTCTTACTATATCGTTTGTATATTGTTTTCTATATAATTCTGCAAGAAGCGCATCACACTTTAAAGTTATTTTATAATCATTATCTAATGTATATAATTCAGCAAATATTTTCTTATTGACTTTGAAACATATTGGAATATCCCCGAATGGATAATCTATATATGCTTTATTCTTATTTAAGCAATATTCTATAATTTCATCTTTTGACATAATTTTTCCTTATAAAATTTATTATCTTTTATGATTTTTTCTATTGATTCAAACTTGCAATTACAAAGTTCTTCGCATAACTGTAATACATTTTTTTCCTCCAAATTATTATTTTTAACTCCCCTATTTCATTATTGCTATTACTATATCACAAATTCCTTAATTATTCCATAGTTTACCATTAATTCTATTACTTTTCATCGTAGTTGGGGGATTTTGCTGGGGTAAAACGTAAAAATAAGACTACTTAACTTGTTGTAGTTTTACTCCTGCCTATGTTTTATTATTCAATTTTCATCTGCTTGTTTCGGGTTATGAGATAGCAACACTCCTAATTAATTCTCGATTTGTTACTATCTCATTTTTTATTTCATAATCACTTATTCTCTACACTATTTATAGCGCCTTACTAAACTTCAAAGATTTAATATATTCCTCCATGTAAGAGAAGTTCGGTTTTCCGTCATCATCAACAGGCAAATCAATCTCCAAATTATAGCAATTATTCAATCTTATTTGTCTTCCATAATTCCATTTAAAACCTTCTCTATTAATAATAGTTGCAATAAATAAACCTATGTATTTATTCATATCAAATTTAGGAATTAACACAGTACAATCAGCTGTAGCACAAAACGGTTTTTCCTGATAAAAAGCCGAACACGCAACCTTTCCTATAGTAATACAATTTCCATTATAAGTTGGTGTTAAATCCGTTAATTTTGTCATTCCATTTGTAGTTTTTGATGAAGATATTAGCGGAACTTTGCCAAATTTATATTCAGTATCTGGATAATAATCTCCCGCTTCCATCTCAAAAAATTCAGGATATAATTTTATTCTCTTCCAAGTCTTATTATTATAATTTAATTCAACTTTTTTATTTAATAACTTTTCTCCTATATTTTCAACGTTTTGTATTTTGTGTTTACTTATATATTCAGGTATTTCATCCTTACTAGGTATTAATAAATTTTTTATTCTAGGAATAGTAATATTTCTACCATAAGGAGGAAACTTTTCTTTAAATAATCTAAATACAGTTGTATAAAATAGCATTTGTTTATCAGTCATTTTTTCTTTAGGGATTAATACTAAACAATTATCATTTATACAACATTCTATTTTTTGAAAAAAAGCTGTACATGCATTTTCTCCAACAACAGATAAAGAAATACAATTCTTATACACTGGTTTTATATCATAATATCCTGCAATTCCATTATCAGTTGTTTTTGCAGTTATAAGAGGTGTACCATTTGGTATTTCTTTCAATTTCGCTTTTGAGTGATATTCCCTTTGACCACTCTCAATAAAAAATAATTCATCAACACTTATCATATGTTTCTCCTTATAAAATGTCAAAATTTTTCATTTGATAAAAAACAAAGTCTTTTATTGCTTTCTCAAAGTCTTCTTCTTTTAATTTTGAATAATCTGTATCAACAAAATATTCCCATAGCCATTCATCCTTACATACGTCTTTTTCTTTCTTTAATTTTCTCCAACATCCATATATATCATCTTTTTTATCATCATTATTATATGATTTTAGCCATTCTTCAACATATTCCTCTGGAGTTTTATCATAAAACTGCTTATCTCTATCAGGTATCATCCCTAAAACTTTATGCCAATAATATCCATCTTCTTTCCAATTTCCAAAATAGACATTTTTTGTAAAATCATGTGGTTTTCCTGCTCTAAATACTAAAATACATGTAATTGTATCTGCTATTCCTTTAAATAAATCTAAAGACATACTCATAGATGCTAATAAAGTATTATTTTCTAATATTTTATTTCTTATTTCTATATAATCATCAGAGTGTGCAGCACTCGTTGGAACTATTACAACTGCCTTACTTCCTTTTTTTAAATTTCTTAATAGAAATTCTACAAACTCCATTACAGAATACGCACTTCCACTATATGGCGGATTCATAAATCCAACAGTAGCATTAAATGCTTTAATTTCTTTCTCTTTTTTAAAGCAATCTCCTAAAATTATATTTGATTTTCCGTCTCCTCTTAATATCATATTTGAACATCCAAGTGTATACATTATATTATCTGCTTCGCATCCTACTAATTGGCTTTTTCTAATTAATTGTTTTACATCATTACGAGTTAACCTTTTTCCTTTTCCATTTATTTCATTTTTTCTTTTAATTTCATTTATTTGTTTTTCAGTAATTTTCCCTTCTTCAAGTTTAAATTTAAAATAATCTTCAATTTGACTTTCATCCATTTTGTCTATCATTTTATACAATTTATTCATTGCAGATATTAAAAATCCTCCCGTACCAAGGCATGGATCTAATATTGTATCTGTTATTTTTAAGTCTATTAACTTGCAAAATAAATCTGTAACTTGAGTTGGTGTTAATTTTATTCCATTGTTTTGACTATTAGGTGCATAACTTAAAAATTCATGATAAAATTTTCCTATTATATCTATAGAATAATCTGATGACATACAAGGATATACTGTTTTTTGTAATTGTACTAAAATCATTCTTAATTTTTTTGCATTGTCCTCTAGCAAATCTTGTTGGTTAAATGCATCTTTAAATTTATCTTTTAATACTTTCTTTTTAAAATCACCCTGTATGTCCTCATTATCAATAACTCTATCTATTGCTTTATTTAAATTTTCTTGCAATGCTTTCGAGTCAACTTCTTTATCTTCATATGTTTTTTTAAATGTTGCATCTCTTAAAGCTAAAAGTAATCCACTAACAAGTAACGCTCTAACTGTAACCCCTACACCTGCTCCATCAAGTTTTACATTTAAATCTACTGCAGAAGATGTTGCATTTTCTTCATTAAAGTCTTTTATTATTTTTTTTGATTCTTTGTCGATGAATTCAGAATAAAATTGATAACTTGCTAATTTATCTAATTTTAAATTAACAAAAGGTCCATAACAAACTTTTTCCAAAACCCCTTTTTTGCTTATTTCTTTTTCTTCATAAAATACAGTTTTATCTTTTTCCCAATAATATGTACTTATTTTTAAATCATTTGAATTTTGAATACCACTTATTCCTATTGCAATAACATTATATTTTTTAGCTAAAAATTTAGCATAGTGCAAAGCACCATCAACAGCATACTTACTTATAATGTCTCCTCTTCCTACTAAAACATTATCATTTTTCAAATATGCACTTATATGATTATTCGTTTTTGCTGCAGGCTTGCATTCAATAACAATTGCTAAATTAGAATTATTATTTATAATAATAAATTCTGGTATTCCTTCATTAACATTATTTGTCCAAATTTTCCTCTGTATTGTTTTTTCTGCACATTTACTTGAATGATTTAATAGTCCATCTGTTTTATTAAACAATTCAATATTTTTCTTATAATCATCCTGTGCATACATTATCAATCCATTTTTATCTGCTTTATCACTATTTGCTGGATCTGGATACCCCTTTTCATTTACTAATATTTTTCTTACCATTTCAACTATTTTTTGTTCAGCCATTTATTTTTCCTTCCTAATATTTTTTCTATTAATTCAGTGATATATTTATTAATACTATTTTTCCATAATTATGATATCCTAATATTATAATAAAAACGTTCTTTTTGTCAAATTTTATCTATACCTCAAATTCCTGCAACACGTTACCATCAACATCCTTCAAAATAATTATGTTATTATCAAAAATGATATAACTATGAGCAGTATTACATTTAGGAAGAGAAATAGAACCTGGATTAGCAAAAACAAAGCCCTCTTTCTTTTGAATAAAACCTTGATGAATATGACCATACATCATAATATCAAAATCATCATAAGGAATATTTTCAATATTATATTTATGCCCATGAGTAAAATAACACTTTTTGCCATTAATCTCCATCAATATATGATCATTAAATTTAAATTCAGAAATCATCTCATCGACCTCTGCATCACAGTTTCCTCTAATTACTAACAATTTATCTTTTAATCCATTCAAAATTTCAGCAACTTTCATTGGATTATATTCTTGACTTAACTCATTTCTTGGACCATGATAATATATATCACCTAGCAATATAATTTTATCTGGTTGTTCTCTTTCATTTATCTCTTTTATTCTTTCTGCATAATATCCTGAACCATGGATATCTGATATAACTAAAACTTTCATTTAGTTTCACTTTCCTTTCCATTTTTATATTTCTACTATATCATAAACTTATCGATTTTTCCACACATAATTTACTATTTATAGCTTAGAAAATTAAAGTATTTTATATAATTTCTGAGTTGTAACAAACCATTTTATACTGTTATATACTTCTTTAAAGCCTCAAACTTATTGTCGCCAATTCCATTAACATTTTTCAAATCCTCAATACTAGAAAACTTCCCATTTTCTTTTCTATAATTTATTATTTTCAGAGCAGTAGAAGGGCCAATCCCTGGCAATGTCTCTAATTCAGTTTGAGTAGCAGTATTAATATTAACAATACTTGAAGCACGTTCCTTTTTAGTATTAGAACTCGTACCATTATCAGCACTTAAATTATTAGCATCTCCAGCACCTTCTCCAGAGTCTTTTGTTATATATTCAAAATTGGAATCTTTTTTCAAATCATCATTACTTGGAACATTAACTTTCATCCCATCTTCTAAAACATATACTAAATTAATTTTAGTAGTATTAGCTTTGCTAGTTGTTCCTCCTGCAGCACTTATAGCATCAGCAATTCTACTTCCTTTATCTAATATAACTACTCCAGGAATATTTACTTGTCCTGTTACATACACATAAATTTTTTCAGCATCTTCACTAACTTGTTCTTGATTAGTTCTGGATTCATCTTCGTCTTGAAAATCTGCATTATCCTCTCCACTCTCACCATTATCTTTTGTATAATTTTCGTCTTCTGTAACTACATTTATTTTCTCTTCTGAATAATCAGTAGAAGTTTTTTCTTCTGTAATAACATCATTATTGTAATTTTTAATAGATTTATTTGCAATAATATATAGCCCGCTTAATAAAATTACAATAATTGCAATAAATATTTTTTTATTTTTCAAAAATTTTTTCATAAAATCCACCTTTCTTAAAATAATCTTCTTGAAATTTATCCCAAAATAGGATATGATATTTGTACATATATTTAACAAGGAGATAACAAATGAAAATAAAGAAATTCACATTGATTTTTACAATACTATTTATATTAATAACACTTCTGTGTTCACCAAAAATATCACAAATAGAAACATCATCTACTTCAGCAGAAGTCAAACATGTATCAGCGCAAGAAGTAGATTTTCCAATATATTCACAAGGAGCCGTATTAATGGAAACTTCGACAGGAAAAGTATTATATGGAAAAAATGAAAATGGCAAATTATATCCTGCAAGTACCACAAAAATTTTAACAGCAATAATAGCAATAGAACATTATAACTTAACAGATAAAATAATAGCTAATAATTCAGCAATTACGGCAATTCCTTCTGGTTACTCTAATGCTGCAATACAACCAGGTGAAGCTTTAACAGTTGAAGAACTTTTAGAATTATTTTTAATTCATTCGGCTAACGAAGTTGGTTATATATTTGCCGAAGATATTTCAGGCAACATAGCTAATTTCGCTGATCTAATGAATAAAAAAGCTACAGAAATTGGTTGTAAAAATACTCATTTTACAAATCCTAGCGGAATCCATAATGTAGAACATTATTCTACAGCATATGATATGGCCTTAATTGCTAAATATTGCATGAAAAATGAAACTTTTAGAAATATTGTTTCTATGCCTTCTTGCACAATCGAAGCTACAGATAAATATGAAAAAAGATATTTTAAAAACACTAATGATTTGATTGATTCTAAGAGTAAATATTATTATGAAAATGCAATTGGAATAAAAACTGGTTTTACAACTCAGGCCAAAAATTGTTTGATTGCTGGTAGCAAAAAAGATAATATGGAATTAATTACTGTTGTTCTTGGCGCCGAAGCTACTGCTGATGGAAGAAGTGGTAGATATGTTGATACTATAAATTTATTTGACTATGGTTTTGCTAATTATAAGATTCAAAAAGTTAATAGTGCAAATATGGAAATCCAAAGTTTAACTATTCAAAATGCTACAAAAGAAACTAAAAATTTACCTTTGATTTTAGATAATGATATTTCTGCATTAGTCCCTTCAAATATTGATTTATCTAATTTGAATTATAATGTTGATATTAATACTAACATTTCTGCTCCAATTACAAAAGGCGATGCTCTTGGTAAAATAACATATAATATTGATGGAATTAGTTATTCTTCTAATTTAATTGCTGAACATGATGTTGAAAAATTTAATTATTATTTATTAGCATTTCAAATTACTTTAGCTGTTGTTATTTTTCTAGTGATTATCAAATTAGTTTTCTTTAGAAAAAAGAAAAAGAAGAAAAATACTTATTATAAAAGCTATGATTCATTTTATAGATTTAGATAATTTTGAAATTAAAATTTTATTATAGAAGCCCTAAAATTAGGGCTTCTTTTTTATTTATAGTCTTCTCCTATTATTATCGTGATGTCTACATTACTTGAACTTACAGAGCTTGATGAAACAGCTCCTACTCCACCAAGTATATCTTTTATATTGTCCGTAATTTTTGTATCTACATCAGATTTGTTTATTATTGTTGTCTTACCTGTAGTTGTTGTATTAGTTGTTTTTGTTACTTTATATCCTTTTGTAGTTAATGCTTTCTTTACAGCCGTAAGTTTTGCAGAAGAATTTGAGCCATTTAATATTTCAACTTTTATTTTTCCAGCCTCTGTTTTGCTTACTGAACTTGTTGATGATGATGTATTTGTTGATGTATTATTAGCCGCACTATTTGTTGTTGATGTGTTTGTTGTATTTGTTGTATTTTCTGTTGTTGAACTTGATGTATCATCATCACCTGAACTATACAATTCTTTCATTAATTCTGCTGTTTCTTTTTTGTCTGGAATAAAGTACCATAGTGAATATGTTGGTGGTCCATATGACCCCCCTGGTATTACTGCACTTTGTATGTTATTTACATCAATACTTACAGCATATGGTACATAGTCTTTTATTACTGATATTGATAAATTTGTTTCTACATATTCATATGCAATATCAATAATTTCTTTTACTTTTAGAATATTTTTGGCTTGTATTGTTTGCTTTACTGTTTCTATCATAAATTCTCTTTGTGTTCTCATTCTTCCATAGTCATTTCCGCCATATTCTTCTGGATATGTTCCTAAATATTTTCCAGTCTTTTTGTCTAAATTTCCATGTCTATATCTTAAAAGTTGCTCAGCTTTGTTTCCATCTAATTTTTGTTGTCCCTCTTTTAAGTTTATGTGTAAGTCTTGAGATGGATCATCATATACCATATCTATAGGTACATAAAAATCTACTCCACCAATTACATCTACTAATTTTATAAGTGCTTGATTATCTATTACCATATAATATTTTATATTTAATCCTGTTAATTCATTTACTTTTTCTAATGTTTTTTCTGGGCTTTTTTGATATAGAGCATTTATTTTATCCATTCCTGTTCCTGTTTTTGGATTTTTCCCAACAAATGTATCTCGTGGAATTGATAATAATGATGCTTTTTGCGTTTTAGGGTCATATGTTCCAACTATTATTGTATCTGTTAATTTTACTCCATTGTCTGTACTTACTCCCATCAACAACACTTGGATTGGTTCTAAATTTTTTAATGTTTCTTCATCATGTCCTACTAATGTTGATAATAGACCTTGAAGACCGCCTCCATTTTTTTGTACCTTATATGTAATTCCTATTACCAATACAAGTAATAATATTATTAATCCTATTAATATTCGTTTTAAAACTTTTGATTTTTTCTTTTTCTTCTTTACTTTTTTTTCTCTTTTGTTTTCATGCTTTTGAGTCATGACATCCTCCTAATTTTAATATTACTAGTTTACTATATCAAACTTTTTGGTATTTTTCAACAGTTATTCCATTTTTTTAATAATTTTCACAATATCTTCACAATTATTGAACAAAAAAGCAAGTCTAATATTTTCTATCAAATATAAATTTTAAGAAAATATTAGGCTCGCCATATTTATCTGCCTTTTATTTAAATATAATATTTAATAATATATTATTGTTATAAAAGAATTTTGTTATATATGAAGTAGATACTAAATTTGAAATTGTGCTATTTCCTGATATTAAAATTATTAAAAATACCATCGCTAATAATATATATACTATTAATAGTGCTTTTATAATACCATATACAATTCCTCCAACTTCATTACATTGTTTTATTAATGGCAATGAGGTTATAGCATCTGATACAAATGTAAGTAATACTAACACTGCTCTTGCTATTATAAAAATTGCAAGCAACACTATAATATTAGTTATTTTTACAGCCATTGTCCCTGCTGTTTCATATACAATTTCATTTTGTGTTTTTGTTACTGCATCATTAGCATATTTTTCTAAATAATCAATAAGTCCTACATATTTTGTTTCTCCACCATCTTCTGTATTTGCAGAAAAGTTTTCAATTATTAGATTTTCTATTTTTTTATCAACTTCAGTATTTTTTATTATTAAATTTGAAACTGGTTTATATAAAACTATTGCTAATATTATTGCAACAACTACTGCTATTAACCCTACTGCTAATTTTACTAGTCCTTTTTTATAACATATATAAATATTTAATGCAATTATTGCAACAATTATTATATCTAAAATTATTCCCATATTATTTTCCTTCTTTCTTTGTTTAAAAATTTATAATTTTAATTCTATCTTTATATACTATTCCAACTAATGCATCTGTCATAACTATATTATTTATTTCTGTATCAGATATATATTTTTTTAATAATATGCCATTTTTATTAATTATATGTAATTCTGTTCCAAAATTTATAGCCATTTTGTTATCTGAAGTTTCTATTGATTTTGCTATATTTTCTGTCATATAACACCTTTCGGTTTTTGTTGTTGGATTTATTATTTGGACATTAGTATCTGCTGTGTATCCACCTGTTGATATTTCATCTACAATTGCTATTCTATTACTTAATTCTATTGTCATAAATGATAATTTTTTATCTTCGAAATTAACTAAATTGGTACTATTTTTTTCTTCTAAATATTCAATTCCATCACTGTACATGCATATCAATTTATTTTGCTCCTGATATTCTATATTCATTATCATTTTGTCTACTGGTGCATCATATTTATATAATATTGCTGTACTTGGATTAGTTTTTGCTAATTCCATTGATACTACTTGTATACTTGATTGTATAATTATTCCTGATAAATCAATTTCTGCAATTGCTAAGTACTTACTATCTTGTGACATACTTACATCCACTACTCTTGCAGATACAAGATTTGTTTTAAAAACTTCATTTCCTGTTTTATCAAATACATCTACAACTGATTTATAACTTGTATTTGATATAACTATTGAAACATATCCATTATTACTTACATTAATTTGACTAATATTTCCTTCTATTTCTTTTTCAAACAATTTTTCTTTGCCACATATTAGATAAAACTTTGATCCATCTTTTTCACATATTGCCAGATATCTTCCTGCTGTTATAAACTCTGCCTCGTTTATATCTAATTCTAGTTTTCCAACCTGAGTTCCTACTCTATTATAAATTTCTAATTTCTTTTTTCTAAATACACATAAGTATTTTTCATATGCATATACTTGTGTATTATCATCGCCTTCTAAATCTATGCTTTTTGTCTTAGCTTCTGTTATTTCTTTTCTTAAAATATTTTCATCACACCACTGTCTAAAGTTTATGTTATTATAATATATAATTATACAAGTAATTATTGCAAGTAAAATTATTATTACTAGTACTAGTATTGCTATTTTTAGAATTCTTGTTTTTTTACGATTCTGTAGCTCTTCAGCCAAAAAATCTTTCATTTTATTCTCCTTGTCTTTTGATATTTGCCTATATTATACCATAACACCTATTTTTTGCAATACTTTTTTAATAAGACTCTCTTAATAATATAATATTAGAAATCAAAAAGATAAATTTGAAATGAAGTGACGAATGTGCATGTAAAACCACTAGAAATTCTATGAAGTTTTATGGAAAGAGTTCACGATAGTGGAAGGGAGCCATAAAACGAATTAGAATTTCTAAAGGTTTGTAATAAGCCGAGGAATGAAATGGAAAATTTATCTTTTTGATTTCTAATAAATATTTTATTAATCTTTTTTATAAGAAAGAATTGCAAAAATTTGCATTATACCTAAATATCCAAAAAAAGGATATAAAAAATTAACCAATTTTGAAAAACCGATTTTCGAAATTATGAGACTAGTTATACACATAAAAATAACAAACTGTGGATAACCCCTTCCATTTTTACACACATTTTGTAAAAAACCAATTCCTAAAGAAATCGCAGTAGTAAAAATTGAAGCTAAAATTATAAAAGCATAAATAATTTTATATTCCGGGAAAAAATGTCTTATTACATAAACAATCGGCATTTCTAGTGTTTGTACATCCACATTACATTTCATTAATAACATATAAATTAATATTGATATAGTTGTCATTAATATCCCACATAATATTGCAATATATCTTATATTATTTTGTTTTACTATCTGACTTTTTATTGAAATTAATGTTGGTATTAATAGTATTATATTGTAACTACAATAAACTATACTACTTATTAACCAGCCATTTTTTACATGCAAAATATCTGCCCCAACATGTATAGTTAGTAAATTCCTACATCCTATCAAAATTATAAAAAATAATAATAATGGAACCACAAATTCACTCACTTTAAGCACACCTTTTACACTTGTAAAAAACACTACTGCTGATAAAACAGCCAATATTGCACTTCCTATAATACTATTTATTCCTAATTCTTGATTAAAATAAGCTCCAAAACCTGCTATCATTATATAAAAAGTTACTAATAATAATATATTTAATATTATATTTATTAATTTTGTAATTTTAGAATTTTTAATAAATATGCTCAAAAACTCATCATAATTTTCTATATTATTATCACATATTATTTTTAATGTCTTATAAATAATAAAACTAATTAGACTACATGTTACAATTATTCCTATTAATCCAATAATCCCATAAGAATAAAAAAAAGAATAAATTTCCTGGCCTGATGCAAAGCCCGCACCAATCAACGCCCCTATTATAACTAACATAATTGCAAATATTTCTTTCATATATACCTCTTGTATCAGTATATTATTCAAATTGCAATTTATACAAAAAGAGTACCAAAATTGGTACTCTTAAATAAATTTTATGCTTTTCTTCTTCTAAAAATCCATACTACTATTCCAATAAATATAATTATTAATGGAACTACAAATATTATTGTTTTTATTATAACATCTTCTTGGTCAGAAACAGTATATTTTTCTGCTTCATTTGTTTTTCTTATAACTATTGTATCATCTCTTTCTGTTAAATGAGAAAGTGAATTTAATACTACATCTTTATTATTGTATAATTCTGAAGCATAAGTATAGTATTGTGTATTTATTGATACTGTTATATCTGATGCAAATAATTCATTTGAATATATTATTAATTTTGAAGTTTTATCATCTGAAATCTTTTTCTCTGCATAAGCTCCGATTACAGCACTTCCTTCATCTTTGTCTTCATCAGTTTTTGATAATGATTTTGCATTAAAGTTTGTTCTTACAAATGCTGTATCACTTGTTGATGCAATTGTTTCATATGTTACTCCTAATTCTTTTAATTTATCACTATCTGCAAAATTAATTTTTCCAGCATTTATTGCACACATTTTTATTTTCATATCTAATTTGTTCATAAAGCTTGCACTTACATCTTCTATTATTGTATTTGGTGCATTTTGTAGCATTTTTCCACTATCTTGTTCTATTAAAGCTCCATATTCTATAGATATTCCATATTGTTCTAATATTTTGTTAAAGTTTGGTGTCTCAAAGTTTAACATATTTTGAGATGTTAACATTAAGATTTTCCCACCATTGTTTATATATTCTAATATTTTATCTGATTCTGCTTCTGTTAAGTCTTGTGATAATGTTGTAATTACTAAACAACTACAATCTGTTGGAACATCTCCTTGTTTTAATATGTCTAAATAATCTACATCATTTGATTCATCTTTTAAGTCTGAAACTATTGTTGATAATGCTTTTTCTGTATCATAATAAGTTTTTCCTGACAAGATGTATACATGAGGCTTTTGTTCAACTGTTACTTCTACAATAGCATTTGTAATAGCCTCTTCTGTTTTATCTATTTGTTTACCTGTTGAATAATCATAAGTATATAAGTCACTTACTGATATTGTTTTTTCTTTTTCTCCAGATTTTACAACTATTAAATTTCCTGTTGATTCTAGACTATATTTAGTTTGCAAATCAACTCTTGATGATAAATCATCTATTGTTTCAACTGTTACTTTTGAGTTTATTGCAGCATATTTATTTGCATATTCACTTACATAATTATAACTTCCCATGTTTATTAATTCTATTGTTACATCTTTGTCTAAATCTTTTAGTTTGTTTTTAGACTCATCTGATAAAGAGTATAATTTTTTAGTTGTACAATCTATATCTTCTATATTTACTTTTGATACTCCCCAATTTATTAGTACATAGCATGCAATTACTATTGCTACTAAAAGAAGAGTAGTTGTACCTTTTAATAACCATTTATTTTTTAAGATTCCAAAAAATTTATTAGATTTTTTTTCTTTCTTCTCTTTTTTTAGTTTTTTCTCTTTTTTCACGTTATTTTCCTCTCCTATCTATTTTACTAATTTTCTTCTTTGCATTACAATTATGGTAAATGCTATAAACATTGCCATAAGTGTTAGTGGTCCTACTACCTCAGATAATGAGATTACACCTGTTGGGAATTTTTGATAAAAACTCATTATAGATATATCTGGCAATCCTATATTCAAATCTGGTGTAAACAAAGTTATTATTAAAAATGCAATTGTTATAATACCTGCTATTATCTGATTTTCTGTTATACTTGATGCAAACATACCTACTGCAATTGCAGCAGCACTAATTAGTAAAAATCCTAACATTGTAACTAATATTACTAATATATTTGGACTTCCAAAATAACACATTATTCCAAAATACATAAATGATATTAATAATGCTATAACTATAACAGTCATTGCAGCTAAAAATTTTCCAAATACAACTCCTGGAATTCCAACTTGTGATGTTAATATTAATTGCTCTGTTCCTGTTTTTCTTTCTTCTGCAAACATTCTCATTGTTAATATTGGTACTGTTATTATTAGCCCATATAATGCAACATAAAAATATAACCCACCTAAATCTACACTTCCAGAACTTACTGTTGTTAGATAAAAGAATACACTACATACTAATAAAAGTATTCCAATTACTACATATCCTATTGGAGATAAAAAATAACTTTTCAACTCCTTTTTATATACAGCCCACATTATTCTTGTCCCCCTTCTTCTTGTTTGTTTTCTTGCTCTTGAGTCTCTTCATTTTTTTCTTCAGTATTTTCTTCAGTATTTTCCTCAGTAGTCTTTTCTTCTTCAGACTTTTCTTCTTCAGCATTTTCTTCTGTTACTTCAATATTTTCTTCTTTATTTTCTTCATTTTTAGATACTGTTTCAACTTTAACCTCATCATGTACTTCTTCTTTTTTCTCAATTAATTGCATAAATGCATCTTCTAAAGTAACATCAGATTTCTTCATTTCAAATATAGTTATTCCTTCTTTAGCAAATGTTTCGAATATATTCTTTCTTAAATCTACATCTGAATTTGCAGTTATCATATACTTTTTTGTATTATCTTCATTTTCTGTAATTAGTTTTACTTCTTTTATCTCTGGTAATTTTTCTTTTATTGTTTCCATTTTATTTTCTGTATCTTCTACTGTTACATATACTGAATTATCTGTAACAACTTTTTTCTCTAGATTTTCTGGTGTGTCAACAGCTATAATTTGTCCATTATTTATAATAATAACCCTATTACAAATTTGACTAACTTCTGATAAGATATGAGAACTTAATATTACTGTATGTTCTTTTCCTAGTTCTTTTATCAAAGCTCTTATTTCCGTAACTTGTTTTGGATCTAATCCGACTGTAGGCTCATCAAGAATTATTACTTTAGGATTACTTACTAAAGCTCCAGCCATACTTACCCTTTGTTTATATCCTCTTGAAAGATTTTTCGTTAGTTTATTTTGTACATCTTGCAATCCAGTCTCTTCAATTGCTTTTTGTACTTTGTCCTTCTTTTCTTTTCTTGGTACACCTTTTAGTTCTGCCATGTATGTTACAAATTCTTTAACAGTTAAATCACTATATAATGGCACTCCTTCTGGCATGTATCCAATTTTTCTTTTTGCTTTTCTAGGTTTTTTAGAAATATCATAACCATCAATGATTATTCTTCCTGATGTTGGTTCAATAAAACCTGTAATCATGTTCATTGTTGTACTTTTACCTGCACCATTTGGTCCTAAAAATCCTACAATTTCTCCTTCATCAATTTCAAAATTGATATTGTTTACGGCAGTAAAGCTTCCGTATTTTTTTGTAATGTTTTCAACTTGAATCACGAATTTTCTCCTCCTCATTTCTTGTTCTTTGCTCATATTACCATTTTCTTTTACTTTTGTAAAGTTTTTTCACTTAATTTTCACAATTATACTATTAAGACCGATTCAGTTTTGTTATAATCAAAACCTGAACCGGTCAATTTTGTTTATTATTCTATTCCTAAATATTCATTATAAGTAACTTCTCTATCAACAACTTTATCAGCTTTAATATCAATAATTCTATTGGCAACTGTTTGTGTAAGTTGATGGTCATGTGATGTAAATAATATATTTCCTTTAAATTTACACATTCCATCATTTACTGATGTAATACTTTCCATGTCTAAGTGGTTTGTTGGTTCATCAAATATCAAGAAGTTTGCTCCTGATAACATCATTTTTGCTAATACACATCTAACTTTTTCTCCTCCTGATATTACTCTTGCACCTTTTAGTGCTTCATCTCCTGAGAATAACATTCTTCCTAAAAATCCTCTTACATATGTTTCATCTGGATCTTTTGAGTATTTTCTTAACCATTCAGTTAAGTTTTCGTCTGTATCAAATAAGTAATTATTGTCTTTAGGGAAATAACTTTGTGTTATTGTTGTTCCCCAAACAATCTCCCCTTCATCTGGTTCCATTTCTCCAGCTATTATTTGAAATAATACAGTTTTTGCATTTTCGTTATCTGCTAAAAATGCAATTTTGTCTCCAGATTTTACTGTAAATGATATATTGTCTAATATTTTTTCTCCGTTTATTGTTTTAGAAACATTTTTTACTTGCAATATTTCCTTTCCTGGCTCTCTATCTGGCTTAAAGTCCACATATGGATATTTTCTGTTTGATGGTTTTATTTCATCTAATTCAATTTTCTCTAATGTTTTCTTTCTTGATGTTGCTTGTTTTGATTTTGAAGCATTAGCACTAAATCTTGCAATAAAGTCTTGCAATTCTTTTATTTTTTCTTCTTTCTTTTTGTTTTGCTCTTTCATTTGTTTTAATGCTAATTGACTTGATTCATACCAGAAGTCATAGTTTCCTGGATATACTTTAATTTTTCCAAAGTCAACATCTGCTATATGTGTACATACTTTGTTTAAGAAATATCTATCATGTGATACTACTATTACTGTATTTTCAAAGTTTATTAAGAATTCTTGTAACCAGTTTATACTTTTTAAGTCTAAGTCGTTTGTAGGCTCGTCCAATAGCAATACATCTGGATTACCAAACAATGCTTGTGCCAACAATACTTTTACTTTCTCTCTTGCTTCTAATTCACTCATTAATTTATAATGATTTTCTGGTATTATTCCTAAATCATTTAATAACATTGCTGCATCTGATTCTGCATTCCATCCATCTAATTCCGCAAATCTTTCTTCTAATTTTGCAGCTTTCATTCCATCTTCTTCTGAAAAGTCTGGCTTCATATATATTGCTTCTTTTTCTTTCATAATGTCATATAATTCTTTATTTCCCATTATTACTGTATCCATTACAGTATATTCTTCAAATGCAAAGTGGTCTTGTTTTAGTATTGATAGTCTTTCTCCTTTTTCTAATGATACTTCTCCTTTGCTTGGTTCTAACTCTCCTGATAATACTTTTAAAAATGTTGATTTTCCTGCTCCGTTTGCTCCTATTATTCCATAACAGTTTCCTTTTCCGAATTTGATATTTACATCTTCAAATAATACTCTTTTTCCAAATCTTACGGTTACTCCATTTGCTGTTAGCATTTTTTAACCTTCCTTTCTATGACTTTTATTTGGTTTAAGCCATTCTCTTTTATTTGCCTATATACTATAACATATTTTAGTAATTTTTTCAAGTAAATCTTGACATTTGCAACTTTTGGTATTATAATAATTTTGTTATGCACCATTAGCTCAGCTGGTAGAGCAACAGACTCTTAATCTGGCGGTCCTCGGTTCGATTCCGAGATGGTGCACCAATCTTAGAAATATCAATGTCTTTACGGCATTGGTATTTTTTTATTCCAAAAGAAAAGAGGACTCGATTGAGTCCTCTGAATATAAATTATATTATTATCCTAAAACTTTTTTCTTAATCAAATATATTCCTCCTGCAAATGCCACTAAAATTACAGCTGTCATTGAAATAATAAATACTATATTATCTGTAAGACCTGTTGGTGGTGTAATAGTTAATGAAGTCTTATCATCATCTAGCTCATGAGGTGAGCCACCTGAATCTGAAGGATTATAGTTACCTGGAATTGAATCTTCCAATGTTCTAATACCTTGAGTTTCTATAATTTCCGCATGGTTGTCTGCTGAGAAGCCGGACTCTGAAGTTGAAAGTAATTTACTTCCGTATATCTTTGTACTTGCTATCTCTCCAGGTTTAATTCCATCTCCATTTTTATAGAATACCTCTGTTATTCCTATTGTATATCCCTTTTTAACTCCATCATATACATTATATGATTTACCACCAATCTTATCCCCAGATTTAGCTATTAATTGTTTTCCTTGTCCATTATTTTCTTCATTATCACCCTTCCAATTAATCAAATCATCGGCTGTTACTTTTTGCCATCCTAATGATTCATTTACTTTATCTTCATATACCAAATTATCATCCATATAGTCTACAATCTTTCTTACCACAGTTGAAGCTTCTTCAGTTCCATTTGTTCCGTAATAATAATAGTCATGATTCTCTTTATATTTATAATCTTTTTCAGACCTATTCATCACTGTTATTGTATATTCTATGCTTATTTGAGCACCTTGAAGTATTTCATTATCAATTTCTATACTTACTTTACTTGGTAAAGCCTTTGTATATGGCAATGCTTTGTCTGATGATAATGGTTTTTCCAAGTCATTCAAATCAGTTGGTGTTTCAACTGTTTGCTCATATGGATTTCCATTTATCAATATTTGGCCATTTGCTAATGTTACTTTTAAATTTGATACTCTCTTATTTACTTCATACTCTTGTCTTGCACTTTCAGTAATACCAAAATCTTGATATGGATTTACTGCATAGAAAGTATCTTTCAATTTAATTTTCATTTTTCCAGTTTGAGCATCCTCTTCCAATACTACTATTCTGCCTTCAGATAAATTGTATTCATCTGCATAGTCTGTATATGATACTTTATGGTTAAATCCATCTTCTGTAACCCCACTATACTCAACACCTACATCAAAGAATGCTGTATCAGCTGTTATAGAAGTGTTCGCTAAATAAGAACCAAAATATATATCATCCTTTGTATTTCTTTCTGAAAGGTCATCAGTTGCATCTGAATATCTAATTAATCCTGCCACATCTTTGCTCTTACTCTTAGCATTTCCTGTTGCATCTTCATATGTCAATATCCAGTTTAAATCGCCCAATCTTTCATCTTTAGTATTATCTATTTTCTTATCTAGATTTAATGCCTTTTTCATTAAATCTGAGGTTATTATTGTAGATTTGTAATCACTTGCATTTATTTCTTCAATATCAGTTCCATTACTATCTACAATCCATGTACCCTCTCCATAAGTATATCTTAATAAATATCTTCCTGGAATAACACCTAAAAATTGATAATTACCATATTGATCTGTGTTTGTAACTGCATCTACTATATTTGTTTTTGCTACTCCTGAATTTGATATTTCTAAATTATATAACTTAGCAATTTGAGGTTTTCCTTCAGCATCAAGAGCTATATGATTTTCTCTATTTTCATCATATACTAGTAACTCTACTTTCGCATTTCTAACTCTGTTTCTATCAACTTTTGCAAATCTTCCTTTACCTTGATATCTTTCTCCATTTTCACCTGTATATAATATACCATCACCTAATCTTTCTTCTCCTGTATGTAATTCATCATCTGCTGCATTAGCATTTTCATCTTCAAATACAGTTCCTGATAATCCTCTATCTTTATCAGCTTCTATTCCCAATACTAATGATGGTGCTGCATCTGTATCATCTTCAAAATATGTTGTATCAGCTTTTTTAGTATCTATTTCATATGCTCTATTATTTAATGTAATTTGAGCAGTACTATTTTCTGCTAATTCAATATTCTTTATACTTCCTGGATTAGAATCTTTATCAATTGCAGCATATGGAACTGAGCCATTTTCTGTTTTTGTTACAGAAGAGAATGATGTTATTTCTGCAACATTATTTAAAGTCGTTTGTTTTTCAATTAGTTCCCTTACAGCTTCATTATTTAATTTAAATTTAATATATACTTCTATTTTTTCATTTGCTCCAATTTCTATATTTGAAGTTGCTTGTGTATATACTGCTTTAAAATTATTATCACTATAACTATTTTGATATTTACTTGTATTACTCCATCCTTGTTGTCCTATTTCTGTTTTGTTGTCTCCCTGAACAATCCAAGAATCCTCTAATGTATAATTTGAATCATAGTAATTTGATATTTCATTAATTTTTGCAAATATACTGTTTGCTTGGTTTTTTATAGTCATTTTATAAGTTACATATACTTTCAATATATCATTATTTGATTGCTGAGAATTTAATAATGCTAAATCAGATTCATATATTCTTCTAGTATAAATATTTAATCCTTTTGCACTATAACTTCCTGAAGCTGTTCCAAATTTTACTTCTGCACCAAATCCATCTTTTGCAGAATCATATAATTCATCATTTACATTTTGATCTTCATATTCTTTTCTCTTTGCATATGTATATGTATTTTCATAATTTGCAACTACTACATTAACCTCTTGTATATCATTCATTATCGCCACATCTGCTTGTTCTCTTCTATGAATACCTAGGTTAATACCAGTTAAAACTTCTTCACCCTTTGAAGCACATCTTGCATTCCAAGCTTCTTTTAAATTGAAACTATATCTTTGTGTTGATGCAATTATTTCATAATATTCAGCTGGTGTTACTTTTAATTTTGTCTTATCTTCATTATATTCATATTTCCAATAATCTTGATATGTCGCTCTATGTGTATTTGCATCATAATCATAATTTAGAGTATAAACTTCTTTTCCATTATTTCTTGATTGGTTATTAGTTATCTCTGAAAAGTCTGCATTTACACTTTGTCTATCTTTTCTGTCTGCTCTTCCTGATGGAATTTCTCCTGCTTTAGATGTTTTTTCATAATTTGTATTTAAATAATCTGTAATTGCTTCAATAGATGTAAATCTCAATCCATCATATTCAAACTCTACATAATAATTATCTAAATCATCTATTAAAAGGTTTCCATTTGATGCTGTTAAATAGTCTTCATTTGTATAATCTTCTCCGTCCGCTTTTTTAGATCCAAAACTATACCAACCTTTATCATCTGTTGTCTTTTGAGCAATTAAATCTTGTCCTTTATACAAGTATACATTTATTCCCTCTACTAATGCGTCTGTTTCATCATATATATTGTTTATCTTATTGTCTTTAGAATTTGCTAAGTCTTCCCAAACAAATCCTTCTATACGTATATAGTCTTGATGATTTTTTATTGTTGTGTCAATTGTTGTATTTTTTTGTAGTGTCATCCAACCATCACTTGTTACTGAATTTCCACTATATGATGTTTTATAATTCTTGCATTGGTCACTATCTGCTAAATATCCATAGTTAGGATTTTTTATTTCTTCTAATTTATATTTAATTTGTGTAGTACCATTTGTTGTCATTACTAAATTTTTAATACTTAATGTTCCTTTTTCATCTGTTACAAATACTGTTGCTTCATTTAAATCAGATGTATATTCTAATGTTGAATCTTCGTTTGTATCATTTATTTTACATGTTCCTATTGCTTTTGTTGCCCATCCATTTTCATCACTAGTTACATTATCACCTGTTGCCTTTACTTTTAAGTATCCTGTTTTATCTGATGATGTTAATACGAATTCTACTCCTGGTAAAATCTTATCTTCATTTCTATCATCTATTTTCTTAATGCTTATATTTCCAACTTGTTTTTCATTCTTTATTACCCAACTTGTTTGTTGAGCTGGCATAAAGTTGGTTTGAGTTTCTGTTACATTTTTAGTATATCCATAGTTTAGATTGTTTGTTTCTACGAATGTATATTCTCCAACAAATAAATTCTTTATTAACACTTTTCCATCTTTATTTGTAACTAATGTTGTTGCACTTGCTATAGGTGAATTAAAGTTTACTGTATATCCACTTGTTCCATTTATTGTAGCATTTACTTGTCCATTGCTTACTATTGTAGAACTTCTATTTAATTTTATTTCTGTATCTACAACTATTCTATCAACTTTCTTACCATCTTTATATATAACCATTGCTTTATTATTGTCTTTTCCACTTAAAAGCTTAAATTCTGTATTTTTTAATTTTATATTATTATCGTCTTTATCTACTTTACTAATTTCTAAATCTCCTGTTGCTCCCCATGGACCGTTTAGGTTTATACTAGTATTTAAAGTTGTTGATTGTCTTTCTTCTCTAGTTAATCCTGTATCTGTACGCCCCATACTTTGAGGTCCTCCATTCCAACTACACTTATAACAATTAGATGTTGCCTGTGTTGTATAATTTGTAAATCTATTATAATATATAGTTCTTTTTTTATAATCTTTTATATAGTAACTTGCTGATATATTAATACTATCTAATTGTGTAACTGTATTAGGAACTTTTATATAAAATTCCTTTCCCCAACCAAAATTAATCAACGTAGCAGTCTGATTATTCTTTACATTTCCATTTTTATCTTTATAACTTATTTTTATTGTATGACTTGCATTTGAAACAGTTGAATTTACTTTAAATGGTCCTACTTTATTATAATTATTATCTACTTTTGTAAATGTTACTTTTTGATTATTAGTTGCATTAGTTAACTTAAGCTGTGTTTTATTTAATATTGTCCATCCAGAAGTACTTACAACAGTGTCTGTAGAATAACTATATGTTGCAGGATGGTAATACCACTGGCAGAAATATTTTCCATGTGATGTACAAGTATAGTATAAACCATTATCTCCCAAACCTGTAGTTCCGATGGCCCCAGTATTATAATCTATAATTGTATCTGTATCAATTCCTATTATCGCTAATCCAAATACTTGTTGAACATTTATTCCTAAACCTACTACAAGTACTAGAACAAATGTTATTTGTTTTAAATATTTACGGCTTTTCCATACAGCAACTCCTATTATTGCTAATCCTATTATAGTTGTTATAGTTATTCCTAACCATTTCATTATACCTGTAGAAACCCCTATCAATACGTCTGCTTTTGATGTGTTATTATTTGTGTTTATATCTTCTATTGCTTTATCATTATTACTAATTCCAATAGAAGCTGTGTTTGTTATTGTTCCTAAATCATTACTATTAATATTTTTGGTTAATACCAAATTAACTTCTTTGCTTTCTCCAACAGCAATATTTTCTCCAGCTAAGCTATTAGTATATAATGTTCCTCCTTTTTCATACCAATTTTTATTGAGTTCTGATTTAAAACTTAATCCTTCTGGTAATTGATCTTCTATTGATACAACTTTTCCAGGTACTTCGCCTTTATTGGTAACAATCATTTTATATTCAATTACTACTGTTGCTCCATTTACTTTTTTTGAATGTATTTCTACTTTTGCAAATTGTTTATTATTATAATCATATGTTTTTGTTTTTCCATCTTTTGTTTGAACTGTTATTTTGTTTATAACTTTTTGAATTTCTATATCAAAATTCTTGTTTCTAACTAATCCAATATCAATATTTTCCATATCGTCAAAATCTATTGTTAAAATATCTGTTAATCCTGCAATTACTACCTCTCCGTTAATTCCTATAGTTTTAGAAACCGCATCTGAGTTTTTGCTTTCTATTACATCTTCTTTTTGATATTGAGTTAATGTATAATTTTTATTGTCATATAAAAATATTACAATATATTGTCCTTTGTTTAAATTATTAAATTCATATTCTCCATTTGAATTTGTTGTTGCTGTTTTAATTTCATTATTTTCTCTTACTAAAGCATTATTCTTGTAATCATATAACATTACTGTCATATTATTATATTTTTCTTCATCATTTGTTCTCTTTCCATCTTCATTTTCATCTATCCATGCAACTCCTGATATAGAAAATCTCTGTTTTGTATCATCTCCTGGAGTATCTGGATTATTTGGATTATCAGGATTGTTTGGATTATCAGGATTATTTGGGTTATCTGGATCAACTGGAGTATCAGGATTTTCTTTTTTACCATATTCTAATATTGTTGTTTTTACTGTAGCAGTTTTTGATTTTATATAATCTCCAGTAACTTTTACTGTATTAGCAATTTCAGTATCTTTTGATAACATTCTTGCTTTAGCTTTTATTGTCATTGTTATTGTTTTTCCTTCAGGAATTGATAAATCAAAATCTATATTAGGTGCATCCTCTTCATCATATCCATCAGGTATATTCAATACTGATAAATCTTCAACAATATCTTTTTCTTCTGTGTATTTATATATCGGTGTAGCACTTACTGTTGGTTGATCTTCTGTTTCTATATTAAATCTATTATAAGTAACACTTATTGGCTCTAATTCTCTTGGAATAACATCTTGAACTTTAATATTAGTATATTTTCCAAGATTTCCCCATGTCTTTCCTGTATTTTTTATATTAACTGTATATGTTATTTCATCATCCATATTTAGCTTTTCTTTATCTGCAGTAATACTTACATCTACATTTTCTACACATCCTGTCATTCTTGTTTTATTTGACTCATATGTTGGAATATTATCTCCATATACAGTTGATATTCCTTCTAAAAGATATTCATTATTTCCGTCCTCTCCTACATCTTCAACTTCACCTGTTATATAAAATTTTCTTTCATCTTCTATTTTATCTATAGTATATGTCCATGTATTTTCTTCACCATGTTCAAGATAGTCTTCTCCTAGCACACTTTTTATTTTAAATATTGGTGATGCTTCAAATGATAAATTAACATTATTTAATTCTTCACCAGAAACATTGTATACATATATGCTATAAGCCCAATCTTTTCTATCATTTCCTATATCACATCTTGTTACTACTCTAACTTTAGATTTTTCGATTATATTTACTATATCAAAACTTTTTATCTCCTTGTTGTCTACTTTTACATTACCAGTTATTTTTGATTGCTTTTCTTGTATATCACTTGCTAAATCTTTTGCTCTTAATTCTATAAAATCTGTTTTTGTCTCTCCTGGTTCTACATCTAATTCTATTTCTACCTTTTTATCATCTTGTGCTTCATAATCATATACCCCTCTGTATTCATAAACTTGTTTTTCTTCATTATATATATACGCAGGCGTTTTTAATTTAACATATTCCATTTCATCTGGTACATTAATAG
>CAKPHD010000017.1 GCA_934155625.1 uncultured Clostridia bacterium | reverse complement strand
GAATGCTTCAAACTCAAGGCTTTCATACCTATGTGTGCCTTTGAGCGAAGCGAGAAAGGAATGAATTTTAGTATGGAAGATAATAAAACAGAACAATATACATTTGCACCTGAAGAAAAAGAAATTTTAGAAAAATTAAATGTTGTAGAAGCAAGTGTAAATGCACAAAACATTCAAGAAAAAAATCAAAGAGAGTTAGTTGCAACAAAATATTATTCAGAATTTGTAATTAATACAGATAATGGACCAATTACATTAAAAGATGTTTTTATAACAGCAGAACAAGACCAAAATGGAAAAACAAGTTATCATTTTCGTTGGATAAATGAAAACGAAAAAGGAGAGCAAGTTATAGAAGAATGTTTATCAATTGATGCAAATGGAAAAGTTCATGCAACCGGTGATTTGGCAAAATATTTAGGAGAAGAACTAAATATAGAAGAGCTTATAGAATCAAATGATTTAGAAAAAGGACGATTAAAAGGAGTATCAGAAAAGATTTCAAAAGTAGAGAAAGATGAGCAAGATAATAATGAAGAAAAAATTGACGAAGATTTAAAAGAACAAGGGCAAGACTTGGAACTAATAAATGTTAGAGAAATAAAAGACATACAAAATATTAAAGAAAGAAATCCAGAAGTTTTTGGAGACTCTGATGAACATGCACAAGGGTATTCTAAAAAATTAGGTAAATTTGTAATGTTAGAAAAGGTTCAAAATGGGAAAAAAAGTAAATGGCAATTAAATGAAAAAATACAGCCAGCTCAACGAACATTAAGAACAATAATAAGTATTGATGAAAAAGGTGAAAAAATAGAAAGAGAAGTTCCATATGCATTAATGAAAACAAATCGTTCAGATAAAGAGATTGCTGTAACATATGGACCATATGGAATTGTAAATATTCAAACTGTCGATGTTTTGCCTTGTCAAGAAAGAATTGCAAGGCAAGTAAGGGAACAGGGCGAAGATGGAAATGGACAAGAAGATGCACAAATAAGAAGAGACTTCAATGCAGGGGGAAGAGAATATACTCATGATTTAGCACATCAAGTAGAAGAGATTGAAGAAATGAAAGAAGAAGGAAATCAAAAGCCAGTGAATCAAATATCAGAAAATGATTATATTCCCAATACAGGAACAACCTGGAAAGAATTGATGGAAGATACAGGGGAATCTTTACCAACTTTAATAGAACGATATAATAGAGATATGGCGAAGGCTGAAGGACAAACAGATTCAAAATCTGTTGTGCAAAACATAATTGATGATTACCAAATGGTTTCACATGAGCATGAACGTAAGTAAATAATAATCAAAAATAAAGGATGAAAAAAATGATAATAGAACAATTTATATTTATAACAGTTGCTTTTGGACTATTTGTATACATGTTTTTTGAATTAATCAGAAAAAATGATACTAAATATGTTCCAATACTATCAATAGAAGCACTGCGGAATAGCAATAGACTTTTGGCATCTATGTTTTTCAAAAGATGAATTAGGAGTTGCTACGCAAATAATAATTTATATACTATCAATCATTATTCCAATACTAGTTATTATACTACAAAAAGTAAATAACAACATTGGAGAAATGATAGATGGAGTTATAGCCAGGATATATTTAGTATTTGGAAATACAAAAGCAGCAAAAAATAAATTACTTAAACTTGTGGAAAAAAATCCTAATAGTTATATAGGCCACAAACTATTAGGATATATATATGAACAAGAAGGTGGCCAAAGGAAAGCAGTAGATGAATATGCACAAGCAATAAGTATAAATAAAGAAGATTATGACACATATTACAAAGTTGCAAACATTTTAACAGATTTAGATAAAAAAGATGAAGCAATACAAATGTTAACAAATTTACTTAGTAAAAAACCAGAATATACAGAAGCGACAGTTGCTTTAGGAGATTTATTGATAGAAAAAGAAGACTACAAAGAAGCAGTAAATATATATACAGAAGCTTTAAAATATAGTCCAACAAGTTTTGATTTAAACTATAATCTAGGAATAGTTTATACAATGCTAAATGATTTTCCAAGTGCAAAGCTTTATTACGAAAAAGCGGCACAATTAAATTCATTAGTATATAATACAAAATATAGTTTAGCAGAAATTGCATTGATGTATAAAGAACTACAAGAAGCAGAACAATACTTTATGGAAGCAACAGAGGATGAAGAACTTTGTGCAGATGCATATTTAGAATTAGCTAAAATTTATATAATCAAAAATGATAAGACGAGAGCAATTCAATATGCAAATGTAGCAATACAAGAAAATCCAAAAAGAATTGTAGAAAAAATCAAAAATGATGTAACATTTGCAGTAATAATTGCAAAATTATCAATACCATTTAATCTTGAAATAGAAGGGGAAGAGGCTAAAGAACGTAAATTAACTAAAAAAGAAATAAAGGCCAAAGAACATCTAGAAGAAATGGTAGAAATTACAAAGAAAATTGGTTATGGAGATGTTTTACCTAAAATGAATAAAGACAGACATGATGAAGGAAGTTTTGAAATAAAATCTCAAAATCAAAAAGAAAGAGAATAAAATTCATAAAAAATTGCAAAATTAATATACTATAATAAAAGCCGAATATAGTGCAGTAAAGCATTTTAATAAGTTTGGTGTAATAAAGGAGGAGTATATGAAATTTGCAATTATAGGTGGAGACTTAAGAATAATCAAATTAGCAAAAATGTTGGCAAGAGAGCAAAATGAAATTTTTGTATATGGTTTAGAAAAAGCAGAAGAATTAAAAAACAATCCGAATATAAAACATTGTGAATCAATAAAAAAAGCAATTCAAGAAGTAGAAATTGTAATAGGTCCAATACCATTTTCAAGTAATGGAAAAACAATAAATATGCCATTTAGTGACAAAGAAGTAACAATAAGAGAAATGATGCATGTAATAAATGCAAAAGTACTTATAGCAGGAGGGATAATTCCAGAAGTATATGAAATGGCAAATGACGAATATATCGAAATAATAGATATAATGAAAAGGGAAGAACTTGCAGTATTAAACACAATAGCAACAGCAGAAGGAACAATTCAAATAGCAATTGAAAATACAAATAAAATAATACACGGAAGTGAAGTTTTAATACTAGGATTTGGAAGGATAGGAAAAGTCTTAGCAAGAAAGCTTGCAGGCCTATCAGCCAAAGTAACATGTGCAGCCAGAAAGGACGAAGACTTAGCATGGATACAAGCTTATGGACATAAAGCAACAAATATAAATGCCATAGGCGAAAACCTAAAGCAATATGACATAATAATAAACACAGTGCCACATATTATTCTAAATGAAGAAAGATTAAAATATGTAAAAAATGATTGCTTATTAATAGACTTAGCATCAAATCCAGGAGGAATTGACAAAAAAGCAGTAAAAGACAATCAACTAAAATTTGTGTGGGCATTATCTTTACCAGGTAAGGTTGCACCAACTACATCAGCAGAATTTATAAAAGACACAATTTATAATATAATAAAAGAAATATACAAGTGAAAAAGGTACTTTTAAGAACCGGTCCCAACGGTACCAAAAAAGGGACGGATGAGAACCGGTTCCAAAGGTACCTTTGATATAAGAAAGGAAGAAAAAATATGGAAGTATATCAAGCAATAGTATTAGGAATAGTACAAGGATTAACAGAGTTGTTACCAATTTCAAGTTCAGCTCATTTAAAATTAATACCATGGATGTTAAATTGGGGAGAAATGCCAGATAGTTTTGATATTGCATTACATTTAGGAACTTTATTAGCAATAACTTTATTCTTTTTTAAAGATTGGATAGCACTAATTAAAGGAGGATATAACCAAGTTATAAAAAAAGAAAAATCAACAGAAGGTAGAATCTTCTGGTACATAGTAGCTGTAACAATTCCAACAGGTATTGTTAGCTTAGTTTTAGATAAATTTTCAGAATATATTTGTGACAAATTTGGAATCGAAACAATAATGATTGCAATAGCTCTTATTGTACTAGGAATAGTTTTATATGTAGTTGATAAAAAGTCACCATCTGAAACTAAATATGAAGATATGACATTTAAACAATCATTTTTGATTGGATTATCACAAGCAATAGCAGCAGCATTCCCAGGCACATCAAGATCTGGTATTACAATGACTGTTGCAAGAGCTTTAAAGATTGATAGAGAAAGTGCAGCAAAATATTCATTTTTATTATCTACACCAATAATATTGGCAGCTGTATTAGTAAGTATTACTGATTTTCAATTTACTCTTGCATTTTTCATGGGAGTATTATTCAGCTTTTTTGTTGGTGTGTTAGTAATTAAATTTTTGTTAAATTATTTAAAAAAAGGAAGTTTCAAAGTTTTTGCAGTTTATAGAGTAATTCTTGGAATTGTTGTAATTGCAATGACATTGATGAGATAGAAAATAAAAATATCCCCATAGTTCTCATAAATAAAGAACTATGGGGGTAGTTTGTATATAATATTTTTTGACAATTCAATTAATGCAAAGATTATATTTAAAGTATTTCATATAAAATTTCAATAAAACCGCTAACTAGTAACTATGTAAGTGAATCAGGATAAGTGATTTTTAAATATCTAATATTTTCATCTGAAAAATCTTTTTCAAATTTTATTCTTATGCAATTTTTAGGGAGAGCCTCTTCAATAATTTCGCCCCATTCAATAATGCAAATTCCAGAAGAAAAGTATTCTTCACCACCAATAGCATAAAATTCGTCAACATCTTCTAGTCTATAAACATCAAAATGATAGATGTTTAAATCATCTTTTTTGTATTCGTTAACAATACTAAAGGTAGGACTTGAAATTTCATCATCAAGATTAAAATATTTTAAAAATCCTTCAGTGAATTTTGTTTTTCCAGATCCTAATTCGCCAGATAAAACAACAACATCTCCAACATTTAATTTGCTTGCTAAATTAGAAGCAAAGTTCATAGTTTCTTCACTACTATGAGATGTAAAATTATAAGTTTTCATAATGTTTCCTCCAGATATTATTGTACCTTAAAATGCCTGATTTGTAAAGAAAAAAAGAAGAAATTTCAAAACTGACTAAGCATTATAAGTGATTGCAAAAAAAGAAAACAATGGTATAATACGAAAAAATGAAAAGGAAAATGAATATGAGATTTATAGCAAGTAGTAGTTACTTACCAAATAAAATAATTGATAATAAAAAAATAGCACAAAAATTAGGGATAACAGAAAGTTTTATAGAACAAAGAACAGGTATAAAACAAAGGTATTTTGTAGAAGATGAAACAATAGAGGAAATGGCTTTAAAGGCTACACAAAAATTAATACAAAAATCAGAAATAGATGTATCACAAATAGATTTGATTATAACGGCTACAACAAGTACAGATAGATTGATGCCGGGAATATCTAATTATGTTCAAAAACAGCTCGGAATAGAAAAGTGCATATGCTTAGATATATTAGCAGGATGTGGTGGATATGTGCAAGCTGTAGACATAGCAAAAATGTACATGGATAGTGGAAAAGTGAAAAAGGCAATTGTTATAGGAGTTGATATTTTATCAAAATTTACAGATGATAGTGATGTAAATACAGCTATAATACTAGGAGATGGAACTGGTGCAACATTATATGAATATTCAAATGGTGAATATTATTCAAATGTAGAATCTATACCAGATAATAAAAATATTTTGGCTTGTACATCAAATTCCAAAATACAAATGGATGGATTGGCAATTTATAAATATGCGGTAACAGAAACTGTAAAAAATGTTAAGCTGTTATTAAATGATGCAAATGTATGTATTAAAGATGTAAAATATATAGTGCCACATCAGTCAAATTTAAAAATAATGCTTGCAATTGCTAATAGATTAGGAATAGAAAAAGAAAAAATATTTACTAATATAGATAGTGTAGGAAATACGTTTTGTGCAAGTATTCCAATAGTATTAGAAGAAATGCAAGATAAAAGTTTACTGAATGAAGGAGATAAAATTATTTTATTAGGATATGGTGCAGGGTTAAATACAAGCTGTATATTAATGGAAATATAAATAATTTGCGTAATGTATTTAAAAAATCTGGGAAATCTGATATAATACATAATATAAGAAAAGCATTATAATATGGGGGGCAAATTTTATGTTTCAGTTAGTATCAGAATATAAACCAACAGGTGACCAGCCAAAAGCAATAGAATATTTAACAAAAGGAATAAAAGAAGGGAAGAAATTCCAAACACTTCTAGGAGTTACAGGTTCTGGAAAAACATTCACAATGGCAAACATAATACAAAAAGTCCAAAAACCAACATTAGTATTGGCACACAATAAGACACTAGCAGGGCAATTATATTCAGAATTTAAAGAATTCTTTCCTAACAACCATGTAGGTTATTTCGTCAGTTTCTACGATTATTACCAACCGGAAAGCTATATAGCACAATCTGACACATATATAGAGAAAGATGCATCTATAAATGACGAAATAGACAAACTAAGGCACTCTGCAACTGCATCACTATTTGAAACAAGAGATGTAATAATAGTAGCATCAGTATCATGCATATATGGATTAGGAGACCCAATAGATTATGAAAACATGATAGTATCATTGCGACCAGGAATGCAAGTAGCAAGAGATAAAATGCTAAAAAAACTAGTAAATATGCAATATTCAAGAAACGAGATAGACTTTAAAAGAGGAACATTTAGAGCCAAAGGAGATATTGTAGAAATATATCCATCAGACAAAGGGGAATCAGCAATAAGAGTAGAATTTTGGGGAGACGAAATAGAAAAAATAAGTGAAATAAATCCACTAACAGGAAAAACAATAGGGATAAGAGAACATGTAATGATATTCCCAAATTCACACTATGTAACATCAAAAGAAAAAATGGAAAGGGCTATCCAAACAATAGAACAAGAGTTAGACGAAAGGGTAGCATATTTTAAAAGTAAAGACAAATTAATAGAAGCACAGCGTATTCAAGAAAGAACAAATTTTGATATAGAAATGATGAAAGAAACTGGGTTCTGCCAAGGAATAGAAAACTATTCAAGACATATAAGTGGAAGAGAGCCAGGAAGTGCGCCATTTACATTATTTGATTATTTTCCAGATGATTATTTATTATTAATAGATGAATCACATGCAACAATTCCTCAAGTAAGAGCAATGTACAATGGAGATAGAGCTCGTAAAGAATCACTTGTAAAATACGGATTTAGACTTCCATCAGCATTTGATAATAGACCACTTATGTTTAATGAATTTGAAGAGAGGATAAATCAAGTTATATTTGTAAGCGCAACACCTGCAGATTATGAAAAAGAACATGCAGGAGACAATGTTGTGGAACAAATTATTAGGCCAACAGGTCTGCTTGACCCTAAAATAGAAGTAAAACCAGTTGCGAATCAAATAGATGATTTGTTGGAACAAATTAGAATTAGAGTTGAAAGAAAAGAAAGAGTGTTAGTTACTACTTTAACTAAAAAGATGGCAGAAGATTTAACAGAATATTTAAAAAGCTTAGACATAAAGGTAAATTATATGCACTCAGACACTAAAGCATTAGAAAGAATGGAAATTATTCGAAAATTACGTTTAGGAGAGTTTGATGTTTTAGTTGGAATTAATCTATTAAGAGAAGGTTTAGATATTCCAGAAGTTTCGTTAGTAGCAATACTTGATGCAGATAAAGAAGGCTTTTTACGTTCAGAGCGTTCATTAATACAAACAATAGGACGTGCTGCAAGAAATACAGATGGAACTGTTATAATGTATGCAGATGAGCTTACAGATTCAATGGAAAAAGCTATAAAGGAAACAAACAGAAGACGTGGAATTCAAGAGGCATATAACAAAGAACACAATATTGTACCAAAAACAATTAAGAAGTCAGTTAGAGATTCAATTAGAGCAATTCAAACTGAAAATATTGGAGTTGAATACAAACTAGAAAAAGAAGAAGATATTAAAGACACTATAAATAAATTAACAGATGAAATGCTTGAATATGCTAGTAAAATGGAATTTGAAAAAGCTGCTGAAATTAGAGACAAGATTAAAGAATTAGAAAAATTAATATAATTGTAAAAAAATCATAAATCGACAAAATAAAAATAAGAAAATTAAAACTAATAGTTGCAAAACTATTAGTTTTTTGTTATGATGAAAAAGTAGATAATCAAAAGAAAGGATGAGGTTGAAAAATGGATAATGAAGCCTTGCAAAAAACAATAGAAAAAGTAAGAAAAGCACAACAAGAATTTGCTAAATATACACAAGAACAAGTAGATAAAATATTTCAAGCAGCAGCAATAGCTGCAAACCAAAATAGAATACCACTAGCCAAAATGGCAGTGGAAGAAACTGGTATGGGAGTAGTAGAAGATAAAGTAATAAAAAACCACTATGCAGCAGAATATATATACAATAAATACAAAAATGTAAAAACATGTGGAGTTATTGAGCAAGATGACAATTATGGTATTAAGAAAATAGCAGAGCCAATAGGAGTAATTGCAGCAGTAATACCAACAACAAACCCAACATCAACAGCAATATTTAAAACATTATTAGCATTAAAAACAAGAAATGGAATAATAATAAGTCCACACCCAAGAGCAAAACAATCAACAATAGAAGCTGCAAAAATAGTATTAGAAGCAGCTGTAAAAGCAGGAGCACCAGAGGGGATAATTGCGTGGATTGATGTACCATCATTAGAGCTAACAAATTTATTGATGCAATCAGCAGATATCATATTAGCAACAGGAGGACCAGGAATGGTAAAAGCTGCATACTCAAGTGGAAAACCAGCTCTAGGAGTTGGAGCAGGAAATACACCAGCAGTAATAGATGAAACTGCAGATGTAGTATTAGCAGTAAACTCAATAATCCATTCAAAAACATTTGATAATGGAATGATATGTGCATCAGAACAATCTGTAATAGTAAGTGACAAAATTTATGACCAAGTAAGAAATGAATTTATGAAAAGAGGATGCTACTTATTAAATGCAGAACAAACAGAAAAAGTAAGAAAAACAATTATAATAAATGGAGCATTAAATGCTAAAATAGTTGGACAATCAGCACATACAATAGCAAAATTAGCAGGAGTAGATGTAGACGAAAATATAAAAATACTAGTAGGTGAAGTAGAAAGTGTAGAACTATCAGAAGAATTTGCACACGAAAAACTATCACCTGTATTAGCAATGTACAAAGCTTCAAGTTTTGATGATGCATTAAGCAAAGCATATAGATTAATAGAAGATGGAGGATTAGGACATACATCTTCATTATATATAAACACAGTTACTGAAAAAGAAAAAATAGAAAAATTCTACAATACAATGAAAACATGTAGAGTGTTAATAAATACACCATCATCACAAGGTGGAATTGGTGACATATATAACTTTAAATTAGCACCATCACTAACACTTGGATGTGGTTCATGGGGAGGAAACTCTGTATCAGAAAATGTAGGAGTAAAACATTTAATAAATATAAAAACAGTAGCCGAAAGGAGAGAAAATATGCTTTGGTTTAGAGCACCTGAAAAGGTATATTTAAAAAGAGGTTGTTTACCAGTAGCTTTAGAAGAGCTAAAAAATGTAATGGGGAAAAAGAGAGTATTTATAGTAACAGATACATTTCTTTATGAAAATGGATACACAAAAGTAGTAACAGATAAATTAGATGAAATGGGAATAGTACACGAAACATTTTTTGATGTTGCACCAGATCCAACACTTGCATGTGCAAAAGAAGGAGCAAAACTAATTGATGCCTTCAAACCAGATTGCATAATAGCAGTAGGTGGAGGATCAGCAATGGATGCTGCAAAGATTATGTGGGTAATGTACGAACATCCAGATATAGACTTCTTAGATATGGCAATGAGATTTATGGATATCAGAAAAAGAGTATATACATTCCCTAAAATGGGAGAGAAAGCATACTTTATAGCTGTACCAACATCAGCAGGAACAGGTTCAGAAGTAACACCATTTGCTGTTATTACAGATGAAACAACAGGACAAAAATATCCATTAGCAGATTATGAACTATTACCTAAAATGGCAATTGTAGACGCAAACTTAATGATGAATGCACCAAAAGGCTTAACATCAGCATCAGGTGCAGACGCATTAGTTCATGCAATAGAAGCATATGCATCTATGATGGCAACAGAATTTACAGATGGACTAGCAATAGAAGCAATAAAAACAATTTTTGAATATTTACCAAGAGCATATGAAAATGGAGCAAATGACCCAGAAGCAAGAGAAAAAATGGCAAATGCTGCAACAATGGCAGGTATGGCATTTGCAAATGCATTTTTAGGAATTTGTCACTCAATGGGACACAAATTAGGAGCATATCATCACTTACCACATGGAATTACTGTATCACTTGTATTAGATGAAGTTATGAGATTTAATAGTGCAGAAATTCCAAATAAAATGGGAACATTTCCACAATATGACCATCCACATACATTAAGAAGATATGCAGAGATTGCAGAAGCTTTAAATATAGGTGGAGCAAACGATTACGAAAAAATGGAAAATCTAATAACAAAAATAGATGAATTAAAAGAAAGAATTGGAATAAAGAAAACAATCAAAGATTATGGAATTGATGAACAAGACTTTTTAGATACATTAGACGAAATGTCAGAAAAGGCATTTGATGATCAATGTACAGGAGCAAATCCAAGATATCCATTAATTAGTGAAATCAAGGATATTTATTTGAAAGTGTATTATGGAAATTAGATAATTGAAAAAAATTAAATTTTGGTAATGTACGTAGCCAAAATTATAAGAATTCTTCAATTAAAGAAAGGAACGTGATGAAAAATGGAATATAATTTAAGCCAACCAATTGCAGAAAGAAAAACAAAAACAGTATATAGAGATGGAAATAAAACAATAAAACTATTTATAGAAAATTATTCAAAAGCAGCAATATTAAATGAAGCATTAATACAATCAAGAGTAGAGGAAAAGACAGACTTAAAAATATCCAGACTATTAGAAGTTACAAAAATAGAAAATAGATGGGCATTAGTTACAGAATTTATAGAAGGAACACCATTAGATGTACTAATGAGAGAAAAACCAGAAAAAGAAGATGAATATCTAAATCTATTTATAGATATTCAATTAGAAATAATGTCAAAAAGAGTACCAACATTAAATAGATTAAAAGACAAATACAGAAGAAAACTAGAAGAAGCAGATATTGATGACACAACAAGATATGAATTATTACAAAGACTAGAAGGAACAAAAAATCATGATAAACTATGTCATGGAGATTTTAACCCAAGTAATGTAATAATAAATGAAAATGGAGAATACAGTATCATTGACTGGGCACATGCTACACAAGGTAATGCATCAGCAGATGTAGCAAAAACCTTCTTACTATTTTCCTTAAATGGTCAAACAGAATTGGCAGAAAAATATTTAAATTCATTTACAGAAAAGAGTGGACTTGAAAAAAGAGGAATCCAAAGATGGATACCAATTGTTGCTGCTGTCCAATTAAAAAAAGGCGGAGTTGACGATAAAGAATTTCTAGAAAAATGGATTGATGTAGTAGATTATGAATAATAAAAAATGTACCGTTGGGACCGGTTCTCCGCGGTACATTTTTTGTGACGTTTGGGACCGGTTCTCTGCGGTACATTTTTTGTGACGTTTGGGACCGGTTCTCTGCGGTACCATTTTTGTGACGTTTGGGACCGGTTCTTTGCGGTACATTTTTGTTGGTGTGACAGGAATTTGTTTCGACCAGTCATACTAATAGAAAATGATTTACAATAGGTGTATAAAAATAAAGACAAAATAAACAAGGAGAAAAGGTATGAATACAGCATTTTTATTTCCAGGGCAAGGAGCTCAAGCAATTGGAATGGGAAAAGAGATTTATGAAAAATATGAAATAGCAAGAAAAATATATGACAAAGTAGAAGAAATTACAGGTCTAGACATAAAGAAGATTTGTTTTGATGGACCAGATGATGAACTAACTAAAACAGAAAATGCGCAATTGGCAATATTAGCAACAAGCTTAGCAATGTTAGAAATATTAAAAAATAAAGGAATAAATGCTGATGTATCAGTAGGATTAAGTTTAGGCGAATATTCAGCATTAATATATGGAGGATATCTTTCACTAGAAGATGGAATTAGACTGATTCAACAAAGGGGATATTATATGGGAAATTACTTGCCAAAAGAGGAATATTCAATGGCTGCAGTAATAGGACTAGATTCTAAAGATATAGAGAAAATTTGTCATGAGATTAAACTATCTAGAAATTTTGTGGTTCCAGCAAATTACAATTGTAGTACTCAAACTGTTATATCTGGAACAAGTGAGGCAATTGATATTGCAATATCAAAATTAAAAGAAGAAGGGGCAAAAAGAGTAATAAAATTAAAAACTAGTGGTCCATTTCATACAGAGAAATTACAACAAGCAAGCGAATTATTTGCTAAAGCACTTGACAAAGTCCAGTTTCAAAAAGGCAATGGAATCAGAATAATAAAAAACATAGATGGAGAATATTATTCTGCAACAGATAATTTTAAAGAAATATTGAAAAATCATATAGTCAGCCCAGTGAGATTTGACAAAGCAATACAATTGATGAAAAAAGATAAAATTAATAGATTTATTGAAATCGGACCAGGAAAAACACTGATAGGTTTTATAAAAAAGGACTATCCGGATGCAGAATTAATAAATATTAATAATTTGGAATCATTGGAAAGATTTTTGAATGAGAATTAGGAGGAGTGAAAATGGAAGAAAAAAAAGTGGTTTTTGTTACAGGAGGTTCAAGAGGGATAGGAAAAGCAATATCTCTAAAGTATGCTGAAAATGGATACAATGTTGTAATAAATTATGTGTCAACAAATACTGACATAGAAAAATTAGAAAAAGAATTTAAAGAAAAAGGTGCAGAAAGTTTAATATTGAAAGCAGATGTTTCAAAAGTAGAAGAGGTTGAAAACGTTGTAAATAAGGCGATAGATAGATTTGGAAAAATTGATGTATTAGTTAATAACGCAGGAGTAACAAAAGATGGGCTACTATTAAGAATGAAAGAAGAAGATTTTGATAAGGTTATTGAGATAAACTTAAAAGGAACATTTATAACAACTAAATCAGTTTTACCATATATGATGAAAAAAAGAGACGGAAAGATAATAAATCTATCATCAGTAGTGGGTGTAACTGGAAATGCAGGTCAGTGTAACTATTCTGCATCAAAAGCAGGAATAATTGGATTTACTAAAAGTGCAGCAAAGGAATTAGCATCAAGGAATATTAGAGTAAATGCGGTTGCCCCAGGTTTTATAGATACAGATATGACAAGTGTTTTAGGAGAAGATATAAAGGAAAATATAAATTCACAAATTCCTATGAGAAGGATGGGAATTTCTCGTGAAATAGCAAATGTAGTTTATTTTTTAGGAAGCGAGGAAAGTTCATATATTACTGGGCAAGTAATTAATGTAGATGGTGGAATGGTAATGTAGTGGTACCGTTGGGACCGGTTCTCTACGGTACCAAAAATGGACGGAAGAGAACCGGTCCCAACAGTACCTTTATTAAAGAAAGGAAATGAAAATGGAAAAAAGAGTTGTAATAACAGGATTAGGAGCAATAACTCCAATTGGAAATAATGTAGAAGAATTTTGGAATGGAATAAAAACAGGAAAATGTGGAATTGATGAAATAAAAAATTTTGATACTACAGATTTTAAAGTTAAATTGGCTGGAGAAGTAAAAGAGTTTTATCCAGATGAAATTTTTGGCAGAAGAGAAGCTAGGAGAATGGATAGATTTTCTCAATTTGCAGTTGTTGCATCAAGAGAAGCATGGAAAGATAGTGGATTAGATGAAGAAAAAGAAGATATGACTAGAGTTGGAGTTATTGTTGGGTCAGGAATTGGTGGCCTTGGAACTATTGAAAAGGACAATAAAAGTTTTGTTGAAAAAGGGCCAGATAGAGTTTCTCCTATGTACATACCAATGTCTATTAGTAATATGGCAGCTGGAAATATTGCAATAGATATAGGGGCAAAAGGTGAATCGATTTCTATGGTTACAGCGTGTGCGAGTGGAACTCATTGTATTGGCGAAAGCTTTAGAATGATAAAACATGGATATCAAGATATTGTAATTGCGGGAGGAACAGAGGCTTCTGTTACTCCTACAGGGATTGCAGGTTTCACAAACATTAAAGCATTAACTTTAGCAACTGATAAAAACAGAGCAAGTATACCATTTGATAAAGAAAGAAGTGGATTTGTAATGGCAGAAGGGGCTGGTATATTGATTCTTGAAGAGTTAGAGCATGCCAAAGCAAGAGGAGCAAAAATCTATGCGGAAATAGTGGGATATGGTGCAACATCTGATAGTTATCACATAACATCGCCAGCTCCAGAAGGAGAAGGTGGCGCAAGAGCAATGAAAATTGCTATGGAAGATGCAAATATTAAACCAGAAAAAGTTACATATATTAATGCACATGGTACATCAACACATTTGAATGATTCTTGCGAAACTTCTGCGATAAAAACAGCTTTTGGAAAGTCAGCTAATAAAGTTATGATAAGTTCAACAAAAGGAAACACTGGTCACTTGTTAGGTGCTGCAGGAGGAGTAGAGGCTGTTGTTTGTGCAAAAGCAATTGAAAATGATTTTGTACCACCTACTATAAATTATAAAGTACCAGATGAGAAATGTGATTTAGATATTGTTCCAAATCAAGGAAGAAATGTGATTGTAAATTATGCAATGTCAAATTCTTTAGGGTTTGGCGGTCATAATGCTACAATTATTTTGAAAAAATATGAAAAATAAAGAGTAGCCATCAGTTTGATGGCTACATAGAAATGTTAAATGATTTTGAAGACAATTTTATGTGTTACTCCAAATGGGTTGACTGGAGTTATTGAGAAATGATAATAATCCAAATCTTTTAAAATTTTTGATAAAGATTTTTCAATCTCAAAGTAAGTTACTTTTAGATCGCTACAATCCAAAGTAATATCTTTGCATATTGGCAAGGTGTCTAGACAATTTTTTGAATAATTGTTATAGAATGAAATACTAACCAATTTGCTAAGAATTGTTAATTCTAAATCATTAGGGTTGGTTAAAGAATAAAAATTCCGTAACCTTTGACATTCTTCATAAAAAGTCATAATGTATACCTCCTTGATGTAATATTATGTAAATAGTATATCATAAAAAATACAAAAAGTAAAGAAAGGAAAAAAAAATGGAATATACTGATATCAAAAAAATTATTGAAGACATGGGAAATTCAAATTTAGATAATTTGGAAATCGAGTTTCCGGATGGTTTAAAGATAAAAATGGAAAAAGATTGCCAGAAAAAAGATATTGCAATGTCTTTTAAAGAAAATCAAAATAACTTTGAGAGTCAAGAATTAGAAAAGGATAATTTTCAGACAATTAAGAATAAAGAGCTACAAGAAAAAGAAAATTATAAGCTTGTAAAATCACCGATGGTAGGAACTTTTTATGAAAGTTCTTCGCCAAAGGCAAATCCATTTGTGAAAGTCGGAGACAAAGTAAAAAAGGGCCAAGTAATTTGCATAGTAGAAGCTATGAAGTTAATGAATGAGATTGAGGCAGAATTTGATGGAGAAATTATAGAAGTATGTAAAAAAAATGAAGATATGGTTGAATATGGAGAAGTATTATTTAAAATAAAATAATAAAAAGTACTTTTAAGAACCGGTCCCAAAAGTAACAAAAAGGTACCTCAGAGAACCGGTCCCAACGGTACCAAATTTTAAATGTATTGAATTAAATGGAGGCAAATAATAATGTTAAGTATAAAAGAAATTGAAAAAATAATACCACAAAGAGCACCATTTTTGATGATAGATAAAGTAGAAGACTATACTCCAGGAGAAAATGCAATAGCATATAAAAATGTGAATATAAATGAATGGTATTTTCAAGGACATTTTCCTGGAAATCCAATAATGCCAGGAGTACTTATAACAGAAGCTTTGGCACAAACTGGTGCAGTGGCAATTTTAAGTATGGAAGAAAATAAAGGAAAAAATGCATTGTTTGGTGGAATAGATAAAATGAGATTTAAAAAGATAGTTATTCCAGGAGATGTTTTAAAATTAGAAGTCAAGATAATAAAGAAAAAAGGGCCAATAGGAGTTGGAGAGGCAGTAGCTACTGTGGACGGAAAGATTGTGGCTAAGGGAGAATTGACATTTGCAGTTGTGTAAGGTACTTTTAAGAACCGGTCCCAAAAGTAACAAAAAGGTACGGAAGAGAACCGGTCCCAAACGTACCACAAAAAGGTACCGCAGAGAACCGGTCCCAACGGTACCTGAAAAGAAAAAGGAGGAAAAATGTTAAAAAAAGTATTAATAGCAAATAGAGGAGAAATTGCGGTAAGGATTATTAGAGTTTGTAGAGAAATGGGAATAAGAACAGTAGCTGTATATTCAGAAGCAGATAAAAATGCATTACATAGAACATTGGCTGATGAAGCGGTTTGTATAGGACCAGCTCAGTCCAATAAAAGCTATTTAAATATAAAAGCCATATTAGAGGCAGCTTGTTTAACAGGGGCTGACAGTATTCATCCGGGTTTTGGATTTTTATCTGAAAATGCTAATTTTGCAAAAATGTGTGAAGAGATAGGGATAAAGTTTATTGGACCGAAACATGAATTAATAGAATTACTAGGGAATAAGTCAAAGGCAAAGGAAACTATGAAAAAAGCAGATGTACCAGTGGTACCAGGTTCTGACGGACTAATAGAATCAAAAGAACAAGCAATAAAATTAGCAACCAAAATAAAGTATCCAGTTATTCTAAAAGCATCAGCTGGAGGAGGAGGCAGAGGAATTAGAATTGCTTACACAGAAGATGAATTACAAAAAGAATATGATATTGTTAAACAAGAAGCAAAAGTTTCTTTTAATGATGATAGCATATATATGGAAAAATTTGTTGAGAATCCACGTCATATAGAGATACAAATTCTTGCAGATGAACATGGAAATTGTATACATTTGGGAGATAGAGACTGTTCGGTTCAAAGACGCAATCAAAAGGTGATGGAAGAAACACCAAGTAGTTTCATTTCAGATCAAATAAGAGAAAAAATGGGAAAAATTGCAGTAAAAGCAGTCAAAAAAATCGGATATAGTAATGCTGGAACAATCGAGTTTCTGGTGGATAAAAATAAAGATTTTTATTTTATGGAAATGAATACAAGAGTACAGGTGGAACATCCTGTTACAGAAGAGGTTACAGGAATTGATGTTATAAAAGAACAAATAAAAATAGCAAGTGGTGATATGTTGCAGTATACTCAAAAAGATATAAAAATTAATGGTCATAGCTTAGAAGTGCGTATAAATGCAGAAAATCCAGATAGAAACTTTATGCCATGTCCTGGCAAGATAACAGGTCTTCATTTACCTGGAGGAAATGGAATAAGAGTTGATACGGCTATATATGAAGGATATACGGTACCGCAAAATTATGATTCTATGCTTGCAAAAATAATAGTCCATGGAAAAAATAGAGATGAGTCTATTGCTAAAATGAAAAGTGCAATAGCAGAGCTAGTAATTGACGGAATTGATACGAATAGAGATTTTATATATAAAATTTTAGAAAATCAAAATTTTGTTACTAATAATTATGATACATCTTTTATTGCAAAAGAATTTTAAACTTATTCACAAAATGTACTTTTGAGAACCGGTCCCAAAAGTAACAAAAATGTACCGGAGAGAACCGGTCCCAAAAGTAACAAAAGTAACAAAAGTAACAAAAAATGCACCGATGAGAACCGGTCCCATCGGTGCAAAATTAAAATTCACAATTATTTGGAGTTCTTGGATAAGGAATAACATCTCTAATGTTTTCAATTCCTGTAATATACATAAGTAATCTTTCAAAGCCTAAACCAAATCCAGAGTGGATATTAGTACCAAATCTACGTAAGTCTAAATACCAATATAATGGGTCTGTTGCAATTCCCATTTCGTTCATTCTGTTAGTTAATTTTTCATAATCTTCTTCTCTTTGAGAACCACCCATAATTTCACCTGCACCAGGAACTTCTAAGTCAACGGCAGCAACTGTTTTTCCATCTGGGTTAAGCTTCATGTAATATGATTTGATATCTTTTGGCCAGTTTTTAACAAAAACAGGTCCATTGAAATATTCTGTAATATATTTTTCATGTTCTTTTGCCAAATCTTCGCCATAGTCTGGTTGGAATTCCCATTGTCTATCAGCTTTTTTCAATATATCAATAGCATCTTTATGGTCTATTCTAACAAATTCTGAATTTAATAATTTTGTTAATTTTTCTTTTAATCCCTTTTCGATAAATGCATCACAGAAAGCTATTTCTTCTGGACATTTGTCCATAACTGCTTTTACAATATATTTTAAACAATCTTCTTCGATATCCATTAATCCATCTAAATCGCAGAATGAAATTTCAGGTTCAATCATCCAGAATTCATTTGCATGTGTTTTTGTGTTTGAGTTTTCACTCCTTAATGTTGGACCAAATGTATAGATTTTTCCAAAGGCAGAGGCAAATGTTTCTCCATGCAATTGGCCTGAACCTGTGATGTAGGCTTTTCTTCCAAATAAATCTTCGCCAAAGTCTGTTTTACCATCTTTTTTTGGTAATTCTTCATCAAGATTTAATGTTGTTAATTTGAACATTTCAGCAGAACCTTCGCAGTCTGCACATGTGATTATTGGAGTGTGAACATATACATATCCACGTTCTTGAAAATATTCATGTATAGCAAATGCTGCAACACTTCTAATTCTAAAAACAGCACTGAAAGTATTTGTTCTTGGACGAAGATGTGCAATTGTACGTAAATATTCAAAAGAGTGTCTTTTCTTTTGAAGTGGATAATCTGCATCACATAAATCTTCTACAATAATTTCAGCTGCTTGAATTTCAAATGGTTGCTTAGCATTTTCTGTAATGACTAAAGTACCTGTAACTTTAATTGTTGAACTGATTGTAAGTTTTGCTATTTCTGCAAAATTTGATAATTTATCATTAAAAACAATTTGAACATTCTTAAAAAAAGAACCATCATTTAGTTCTATAAATCCAAATGTTTTTGAATCTCTAACTGTTCGTACCCATCCTTCTAATGTAACTTCTTTATTTGCATAATCTGCAGTATTTCTAAATAAATCTTTTATAGTTAAATCTGTCATAAATAATCCATCCCTTTCTTGCCTATAGAAACCATAGCTTATCACAATGTGACATACATTAAAATAGCCTGTATCAAAATAGGCATTACAATATATTAATATTATTATGTAAAGATTATACAATACTAAGTCAAAAAAAACAAGGAAAATGCAAAAATATATTGAAAAAATGGGATTATAATAGTACAATAAAATTATCTAAGAAGAAAGAGGTAAAAATATGTCTAAAAAAGTAAGTATAATAATAGTTGCAATTATTGTAATAGTAAGTTTAGCAATATCAATATATATACCAAATAAAGAAAGATTAACAAATGAAAAAGTAGATACATCAAAAAATTATGAAACAATAGAAGAGAATGGAAAAGTCGGAGTAAAAGATGGCGAAAATATAATAATAGAGCCTCAGTATGACAAGATTATAATTCCGAATGAACATAGAGATGTGTTCATGTGTGAAAATGGCGAAGATGCGAAATTTGTTAATTTAAAAAATGAAACAATCTTTCAAGATTATGATGATGTAGAATTGATAGAATATGCTGATTCAAAATATGAAAAAAACATTTTAAGATATGAGAAAAATGGAAAATATGGATTGCTAAATATCACAGGAAAAACTGTTACAGATGCAAAGTATGAAGATTTAACAAGCTTAACTGACAAAGAAGGAGAAGTGTTAGTTAAAGAAAATGGCGAGTACGGAATAATTGATGAAAAGGGAAATACAAAAATCAAAAATAAATATGATTCAATACAATCTGATGGATTTTATACAGATGAAAATGGATATAAAAAGGCAGGGTATATTGTAAGTGTAATTACAAATGATGGATATAGATATGGATATTATGATTCTGACGGTGTACAAGTATTAAATGAAGAATATAATCAAATTACAAGATTAACACAAATAAAAAGTGATACATATTTAATTGCATCACAAAATGGGCAATATGGGGTATTTATTAATAATAGTAAAATAATCAATACACAATATCAATCAATAGATTATAATTCCGATTTACAAGTATTTATAGTTGAAAGAACAAAACAATATGGTGCAATAAATTTAAAAGGTGTAGAGATAATTCCAACTGAATATACAGAGCTAACAGTAAATGGAATTTATTTATATGGTTCAAAAGATGAGGAACAAAAGGTATTTGATACAAATGGAAAGACTGTGGACATTCCATTTAATGAATATATTAATAGTACATCAAATTCGAAATATTTTATAAAAAATCAGGATGGGAAATATACAGTAATAGATTCAAATTTTGAAGATTTAACAAAGCAAAATTATCATTTTATAGAATATGCATATGACAATTATTTTATAGCAACAAATGAACAAGATAAAGTAGGTGTTATAGATACAGGTGAGAATATAGTTGTAGAATTTAATTATGATGTTATACAATTAATAAAAGGAAAATCAATTTTCCAGGCAATAGATTTTGAAACAAATAAAACAGACATATATGACAATAAATTTGACTTAGCATTAGAAATGAGCAATGCTAATATAGAAATCTTAAATGATGGTGTAAAAGTTAAAAATAATGAACAGGAAATTTTATTAGATAATAATGGTAAAGTTATCACAAAATAAAGATTAGAAACATAAAAAATAGAGAATAATTAATATATATTAGTTGTTTTAGGAGGTTTCTGATTATGGGAGTAGGAATAGCACTAGCAGGTGGAGGAATTAGAGGAATTGCACATGCAGGAGTTTTAAAGGCTCTAGAAGAAAATAATATAAAAGTAGAAGCAATAGGTGGTACAAGCGCAGGAAGCATTGTTGCCACCTTATATGCTATGGGTTACAAGCCATATTATATATATGTATTGTTCAAAAAATATGCACAAGACATAATAAATATAGGAAATGCAACATTATTAAATGGATTTGGAAATCTGTTAAAAAACAAAAAAGTGGGATTTTCAGGATTAAATGATGGAACCATGCTTGAAAAAATGTTTAATGAATTAGCATTAAGAAAAAAGGTAAGAACTGTTGGAGATATAAAAATGCCACTTGTAATATCAACAGTAGATATTGCAGAAGCAAAGGAATATATAATTACCAATTGTGCTCCAAGAGAGGATTTTAAAGATAATTTAATAACTGAAATTGGAATAGGTAAAGCAGTAAGAGCAAGTAGTAGTTTTCCAGCATTTTTCTGCCCATGTGAATATAAAAAGCATATTTTTATGGATGGAGGTGTTTTAGATAATACACCAGTTTTACCATTAAAACAAATATATGATAAAAAAGTTATTGCTGTTAATTTTGAATCAGATTCAGTAGAAGAAAATTGTGATGTGATGGATATAATAATGAAGACTCTTGATATTATGGGAAATAAGATTGCTGAAAAAAGTTTTGAACAAAGTGATTTGGTTCTTACTGTTCCAACTGATAGAGCTGGTCTATTTGATATAGAAAAATTAGATAAGTGCTATAAGTTTGGCTATGATACTGTTATCAAAAATATTGATAAAATTAAAAATTGTTAAAAGGGGAAATAAGAATGAGAGAAAAGAAAAAACTAATTATTATGATATTAATAACAATATTGACATTATTAATATCAGCAACAGTAGTAAAAGCAGAGACAGGAGCATTTCACAATTTTACAGGATTATATGTAAAAACTACAGAAGCAGAAAAGGGAGAAAAGGTGTATGTTGACCTTTACTGCATGAATGATGTAACATCAGTAAGAGTATTTTTGATGGGAAATACACAATATTTAACAGCAGATGTTTGTGATATAAAAACAAATAGTCCATATTTTATAATGCCAGATTCAGTTGTAGAGGGAGTACAATACGAAATAACAATGATAGAAGTAAAATGCAATGATGAAACTATTGGATATGCAACCTCACAAGGTGGAATGAATTATACAAATTGCTTTGGAAAGAAATATGTAAAAGCAGTGGCACCAACCCAAAAGAATACTTTAGAATTAACTAACTTATCATTAGGTTCACATTATGATACAATAACAAAAGGAAAAGTAGAAAAATTATGGTTGGATGTCGAAATTAAAGGAACAGGAAATGTAAATCTTGTTACAATAATAGTAAGAAACAAAAATGAGTATAATTCTTCTGCATTACTAACTTTAGAACAAGAAAATGGATTACAATATATAGACTTTTCGAAAGTATGGAATATGTCAAATCTAGTTGACGGTGATTACTATATTTCAAATGTTTATATAAATCCAAATAAAGAAGATTATATTGTCTATAGTAAAGATGATAGTGATAATAATGCAAAAAAATTGAATTTTGATGTTAATTTTAAAATTGCAAATAGAGAAAAAGAAACAACATCTACAACAGAGACAACAGTTTTGAAATCAATAGCTTTATTAAGTGAAAAAGCTAAGAAAAACGAAAAAGTATATGTTGATATGCGAGTATCTGATTTTAAAGTAGCGCAAGCTATGTTATCATTTAATGATACTGTAAATGGAAAGAATTTTATTGTATATTTAAAGGATATAACTAATGAACCATATTTTGTAATACCATGGACAACAGAATCAGGTAATTATGAATTAAATTATGTTGAACTAAAAGACAAAGAGGGAAATAAGAAGGAATACAGAAAAGGCGATACAATGTCTGCAATTGAACATTTTAATTTTGATTCAGTAATAACAGTTGAAGAAAATAACTTGGATGATATCGATATATTAAATATAGATAATGACAAAATAACTATGGAAATAATAAAAAAGATAAGTGAAGTAGAGTCTAATATAAAGGTTGAAGTTGATGCGTCAACTAACCCAATAATAAGTCAAGCTTTATTTGATGCAATAAAAGGTCAAGACAAAATATTAGTAATAAAATATAATGATATTGAATGGATATTTAATGGAAATGATATAAAAGGTGCAAAATCAATAGATGTAAGTGTACAAATAACAGACAATGTAGATGAGTTAACAGGAATAAGCGAAGGAATAAATATTATTTTTGCAGACAATGGGGTACTTCCAGGAAAATGTTTAATAAGAATTGCAAATTCTAATATAATGAATAATATTTTGAATAGCAAAGAGGCAAATGTATATTATTATTATAAAGATCAAAAATTATATGATGAGATTGGAAATGACTTAAAAATGACAGAAGATGGATATTATGAATTCTATATAGATCATAATTCTTCATATGTAATTACGAAAGAAAAATTATCAGATACATATATTGTTAATAAAATAGCAGGTGAGTTAAATAATAATTCAAATTCAGACATACAAGACAACAAAATATCAATCAATAACAATTTTTTGTTTATTATACTAGTATTAGCAATATTAGTTTTTATAGCTTTAGTAGTAATTTTTAAGAAAAAGAAATAAATTGTAAAAAACGGTCAAAAGGGAGAGCACCTTTTGGCCGTTTTAGCCGTAAATTAAAATTAAAAATAACAAAATTTTTTATAAGTAGAAAAGTATACAAAGCAGAAATACAAGCATGTAAAAGTTTTCCAAAAACGTATGGTTTTATTGACAAATCTGTTTTGGCGATGGTGCTCCAGACTTGGAGTAAAACAGATAATCCTCCTAAACCTAGAAGAAAAGAAGCTAAAATAATGTTATAAGATAGATGTTTTTCTGGAATATTACAAATAATATTAAGTCCATTTGTTAGTTCTAAAAATCCAGAAATGAAGCCTGTTGTAAATTTCTCTGGAATGTGTAAAAAGTTAAATATAGGATTTAACAATTTTGTTAGTACATTTAGAAACTGACTATTTTGTAAGATAGATATTATAACAGAAAATAAAACTACAAATCCACCAATTAATAAAATAGTATTGATGGAATTTGTAATGCTATTTCCAATTATTCCACCTAAATTTGATAGAGAGATATTATCATTAAAAGTTTTATAAGAAGTGTTATTGATAGATGATTGTTTGATATTAGATTTCCAAAATCTAAAAATAATACCTACAGTAATAGCTGCTAATAAGTGACTGATTAGTAGTAAAATTCCAATTGTAGAATTACCAAACATTGAAATTCCTACAGTTCCTAAAATAAATAAAGGCCCGGAATTGTTAGTAAAACTTAAAAGACGTTCACATTCTTCTTTTGAACAGATATTATTTAAACGAAAATTTGCAGCGATTTTAGCACCTGTTGGATATCCACTAATAATTCCCATTATAAGAGCGAAACTCCCCTCACCTCTAATATTAAATATAGGTTTCATAAATCTATTTAAAATTTTTCCTAAATAATATGTAAAATTTGTGTGGCTTAATAATTCAGTGGCAACAAAGAAAGGAAACAAGGTAGGGACTATTGAATTAGCCCATAATAACAAACCGTTTTTGGCTGCATATAGATTAGTGTTAGAAAATATTACTAGACATATTGTAAATATGATTAATAGAAATGGTAAGACAAGTTGTTTTAATTTTAATATATAAAAATGATTTTTCTTCATAGTACACCTCAATTAAATATATGTTTTACAAGCTATAAATAGTATATGAAAAATTTGTTGCAATTCACAATTTATAAGAAAATATATTTAGAAATTAATAATATATTGTTTTTTATACCTTGGTGTCGCAATCTTCATCTAAAAAATAGGATGTAGATTGCTCCATATCGCATTCGCTTTGCTCATTTGGTCGCTTACGCGGTATTTCAAAACAATATATTATTAATTTTATAAAATATTATATAATACTGTTGTGAATTGTAACAAAAATTTTAAAAAACGCAAAAAAATGTTCGAAAAACTATTGACAAAATTAAAAATAGGATATAAAATAAGAACAACAAAAGCGAACAATAATTCGGAAAAAGAAGAGGAGGAAAAAAGATGAGTATATTTGGAAGAAAAGGTAATGTAATAACATATACAGTTAATAAGGCAGTAAACACAAATATGTATATAACAGTTCAAAATGGTGAAGTAGTGGTAAATGCACCATGGTATTTTACATCAAATAGAATTCAACAAATAGTACAAGAAAAGAAAAATTGGATATTAAGCAAAATGCAAGAATATGAAGAAGATCTTTCAAATATGCAATCAGTAAAAATATTTGGAAAGAACTATGATGTACAAGTTGAGTACGAAAAAATAAAAACTCCAGAATTAAATTTAAAAGAAAACTATAAAATACAAATAGTTTTACCAATTAAATATAAAAAAATAGGAAATGAACAAGTCCTAAAAATGTCAATTGAAAAAATGTATGAGCAAATTGCAGAAAAAGAAATAGAGGATGTAATGGAGAAAACAAGAAAAATGTTAGGATTTGCTCCAGAGGATTATGAAGTAAAACTAATGAATGGAAAAATAGCTAAATGCGAAGATGGTAAAATTACTATAAATCCAGAATTAATGAAGTATAAAAGAGAAACAATAGAATATGTTGTGGCACATGAATTTTGCCACTTGAAATATAAATCTCATGGAAAAAGATTTTATCAAATAATTGAAAAATATATTCCAGATTATAAGAAATACGAGAAAGAAATTTCAGAGTATGAGTACTAGAATAAATTTTTATATAGCCTAACCTAATATTTTATAAATTAATAAAAATTTGCAGCATTATGTTGCAAATTTTTATTCTATGTGATAATATAATTTGCAGTAATATATTGGGGCATCGCCAAGCGGTAAGGCATCGGACTCTGACTCCGACATTCCTGTGTTCGAATCACAGTGCCCCAGCCAGTATAAGAATCTGCGAGTGTTAAAGTATTTGAAAAAACATTTGTGGATTCATTTTTTATAAGAATAAATATATTATAGGAAGTGATTTTATGCAAAGCACAGAAACAAACAGAATTGAAAATAAGGAACAGTTAAATGAAGATTTTGAACAAGAAGTTATTGCATTTCTTAATTACAAATAAAAGACAGAATAAAAAATAATATACAACCTTCAACTTTAGGATTATTTTATGTAACTAAAATTAACAAAAAACGAACATGAAATTTTAAGTTTAATAGTAAACAATAATCAAATAACACGAGAAGAAATTGTAAAAGAATTAAGACTTTCAGATAGAACTGTATCAAGAGCAATTAAGCATTTACAAGATGAAAAGATTATTTTATGAGAAGGCTCAAAGAAAACAGGATATTGGAAAATTTTGAAATAATTTTATACAAACATTTACATCAAATTGTTGCAATCAACATAATAACGTGCTATAATTTATTATAGCGCATATAAAAAGAGCTTTTACTCTGAAAACAGTGAAAGTTCTTTTATTTGGGATAGGAAAGGGGATTTGGAATGGAAAACAAAGCAAAATACGAAAAATTAAAAACACCACTAGCTTATCAAGCGACAGAATATGACTGTGGAACAACTACACTAATAAATGCATTAAGATACTTATTTACAAGAGGGGAAATATGCCCAACAATATATAAACATATAATGCAATTTACATTAGACCAGACAAACGAATTTGGTGAAGTTGGAAAAGGAGGAACGTCAGTTTACGCATTAGAATTTTTATGTAATTGGTTAAATGCAAATGCAGAAAATAAAGGAATGAAAATTATTTGTGAAAACCTTCCTAAAGACCAAATTTCTATTTATAATGAGGAATTAGAAAAAAAAATAAAAAATGGAGGAGTAGCAATATTAAGAGTTCATCAAGAAGGAGAACACTATTGTTTACTAACAAAAATTGATAAAGAATATGCATATATATTTGATCCATATTATTTGGATAAAGATGAATATGATGATGATGAAAAAGTAGAAATAATTAAAAATAGACCATTTGAATTTAATAGAAAAGTAAAAAAAGAAAGAATAGATGAAAATAGTAAAGAAGACTTTGCATTAGTTAAGGGAAGAAATAGAGGAATAATTATAATAGAAAAAGGATAAATATTAGAAAAATAAAAAAGCTCATATAAGTAAGTATGAGCTTTTTATGTTCTAATATAATAGGAAAGTGATACTTTCCTATTATATTAAAAGCTACAATCGCTAGCCCTTTGAGATTTTCTCCTTTTAGTCGAAAACTCAAATCGGGCGAGAACAAATCAAAGAAAAATTGAAAATTTTTCTTATTTGTTCTAAATACTAATAGTATTAATGTATGCTTTTGTTCTTGTTAATTAAGAACAACTCCTGAATTTATAACACTTTGTTTTTTATTATTTTCTGGTATTTCAATTCCTTGATATCCTGCAAATCTGCTAATGTTTTTTTGGGCTATTCCTGTTTGTGAAGCAACTATATCAATTGAGTCAAAACCATTTTCTGCTACATAAGATTTAAATGTAGATAATTCTAAAGAATCTTTGCCAGCACATTTTGGACAAACATCTCCAGGATTCGTATGAAAAGCACCGCAACGGCTACATTTATTTAGTTCCATTAAAATCACAATCCTTCCTATAACAATCTAAAAGCATTTTATCACAAAATATAGAAAATAGGAAGAGATTTTTTTACAAAAAAAATTAAAAATTTTTCAAAAAAGTATTGACAAAAAAACAATAATCCATTATAATTTATAACTGTCAGGGAAATGCAGGTGTAGTTCAATGGTAGAACCTCAGCCTTCCAAGCTGATGACGTGGGTTCGATTCCCACTACCTGCTCCAATTAAACAAAATGAAATGGAATTTTCCTTGCATTGTACATGCAGGTGTAGTTCAATGGTAGAACATCAGCCTTCCAAGCTGATGACGTGGGTTCGATTCCCACTACCTGCTCCAGATAAAACAAACGGGAAATCGTTTGTTTTTATTTTTTTATAAGAACTTGTAAACAAGCAAGTTTAACCCTTACTTATACGAGATGTATAAGTTATATATCCAAGAGGAGGTGAAAATAATGAACAAATACGAAAGTATCGTCATTATTAATCCAAACGTTGATGAAGCTGGTTTAAAAGCTTTAGAAGACAAATTTACAGGATTAATAAATGAAAACGGAAAAGTAGAAGAAGTTGTAGATATGGGAAAAAGAAAATTAGCTTACGAAATCAAAAAGAACAAAGAAGCTTTTTATGTACAATTCAATTTTGAATCAAATCCAGAAGCTATAACAGAACTAGAAAGAGTTTACAGAATAACAGATGATATATTAAAATTCATCACAATAAAAAAATAGTAAATGAATTAGGATACAGGGGCCTGAAATAAAGTAGAAAGGTAAAGTGATAAAATATGAACAAAGTAATTTTAATGGGGAGATTAACAAGAGACCCAGAAGTAAGATATACACAAACAAATAATACAGTAGTAGCATCATTTTCATTAGCTGTAAATAGAAGATTTGTAAGACAAGGAGAAGAAAGACAAGCAGACTTTATAAACATAGTTGCTTGGAGTAAACTAGGAGAGTTTTGCAGTAAATACTTTAAGAAAGGTCAACAAGTTGGAATAATAGGAAGAATCCAAACAAGAACATGGGATGATGACCAAGGTCAAAAACACTATGTTACAGAAGTTGTTGCAGAAGAAGCTTATTTTGCTGACAGTAGAAGAGATGGAGATGCATCAAGCTCTTCATTTGAAAATACATTTGGTAGTACAATGCCAGGAGCATCTGTACCAGGTGGATCAGACTTTGAAGTATCTTCAAGTGATGACTTACCATTTTAAAAATTAGAACAGGGGGGAAAATCAAATGGCAGAAAAAAATAAAAAAAGAAATAATAGAAATAACTATGATGATGATTACAATCCAAAGTTCAGAAAACAAAGAAAAAAAGTTTGCGCATTATGCAATGACAAAAACTTTGTATTAGATTACAAAAATCCTGAACAATTAAGAAAATTCATCAATGATAAAGGTAAAATATTACCAAGAAGAACAACAGGTGCTTGTGCTAAACATCAAAGAGACATAACACTTGCTGTTAAAAGAGCTAGACATATTGCTATATTACCATATACAACAAAAGACTAGTAAAATTGAGACTGATTTGTGCATTCATTACACAGACCAGTCTTTTTTTATAAAGTAGGAAAGTTCTCCTTGTAGGAGGACTTTCTGTACTAGATAAATATGGCGAGCCTTAGATTTTCTTAGAATTTGCATTTGATAGAAAATCTTAGGCTCGCTTTTTTATTTTAATTGTAAAGATTTCTTTCATATAAATCTTCGATAAAAACATCACGCTCTTCAAAATTGTCAATAAAACCTACTTTAGCAACATGGTTGTTTACTCCTTGAATCCAAACAGGACGTTCATCATAAAAAATATCAACTTTTTCTTTATTTTTTAAAACATTTTGAACTCTATTAAAATCCATAAAAACCTCCAATCCATTACATTGCTTTTAGCTTATGTAATTAGATATAATTATAATTCACTATATTGATCGCTTACGCGGTATTTTCAAACAATATATTATCAAATAATAAATATTGTAATAGTGAATTATAACTATATATAATAAGTATATACAGAAAAAGTGAAAAATATACTTGCAAAATGAAAAAAATGTGATATAATAATAAACATAAAATACAAGAACAAGGACAACACAAGTAATAAAATATCTTAAGAGAGAATCAAACATTTGGTGTGAGTTTGAAAGTAAAAATTATTTGTTATCACCTTTGTTAGTAGCAAAACTGAAAAAATAAAAGTAAGTTTTGACGTAAATCTGCGTTAAAGATAAAAGAGAGAATATTAAGTAATTAATATTAAAATAGGTGGTACCGCGGAATTAATATAAGATAAATTTCGTCCTAATATGCAAAATAAAATGCATATTAGGGCTTTTTGTTTTGCAAGCAAAAAAGGAGGGATATAATGCAAGAATTAAAAATTAATGGAATTTATAAACATTTTAAAGGAGATTATTATCTAGTTGAAGGAATTGCAAAAGATTCTGAAACACAAGAAGAAATGGTTGTATACAGAAGATTATATGAAGATGGAGGATTATGGGTACGTCCAAAAGAAATGTTCTTGTCAGAAGTAGATCATAAAAAATATCCAAATGTAAAACAAAAATATAGATTCGAATTGCAAGATATTAAAAGTGTAAAAAATAGTTAAGGAGGAGATTTTATGTACAAAAAAGTAGAATTAAAAAATGGATTTGTAGGAATGGAAAACAAAGTTGCAGAAATGTGGAAACAAAAAAATATCATAAAGAAAAACTTTGACATGAATAAAGGAAAAAGATATTTCACATTTTATGATGGACCACCAACAGCTAATGGAAAACCACATGTTGGACATATCGAAACAAGGGTAATGAAAGATATTATCCCAAGATATAAAGTAATGAAAGGATATCATGTAGACAGAAAAGCTGGATGGGATACACATGGTTTGCCAGTAGAACTTGAAATAGAGAAAAAACTTGGAATTTCAGGAAAAGAACAAATCGAAGAATATGGTGTAGAAAAATTCGTAAAAGAATGTAAAGAAAGTGTATTCACATATGTACATATGTGGGAAGAAATGACAAACAAAGTTGGATATTGGGTAGACATGGAAAATCCATATGTAACATATCATAATGATTACATTGAGTCAGTATGGTGGGCGTTAAAAGAAATGTGGAAAAAAGGATTATTATATGAAGGTCATAAAGTAATGCCATATTGCCCAAGATGTGGAACAGCACTTTCATCACATGAAGTTGCACAAGGATATAAAGATGTAAAAGATTTAACATGTATTGCAAAATTCAAAGTAGTTGGAGAAGATAAATACATATTAGCTTGGACAACAACACCATGGACATTACCATCAAACTTAGCATTATGTGTTAACAAAGCATATACATATGTTGAAGTAAAAGCAAATATTGGAACAGATGATGAACCAAAATATGAAAATTATATATT
>CAKPHD010000016.1 GCA_934155625.1 uncultured Clostridia bacterium | reverse complement strand
ATAGTAGGAAAGTTCTCCTTGTAGGAGAACTTTCTGTACTAGATAAATATGGCGAGTCTTAGATTTTCTTAAAATTTACATTTGATAGAAAATCTTAGACTCGCTTTTTATTATATTCTATTCTTCACATCCACTACAGCATGAGCAATGTCCTTCACATGCTTCACCTTCTGGATCTTCTTCAACATATTCATAAATATCTTCTTGTATTTCTGAAACGTCTTTTTCTAATTTTGCAACTCTTTTCTCTAGTTGCTCAATTTTTTCTAATAATTCTTTTTCTGACATTATTTATTCCTTTCTTATACTCTTTCCATATATTCACATGTACGTGTATCTATTCTTAATACATCACCAATGTTTACAAACATAGGAACTTGTAATTCTAATCCTGTTTCTAGTGTTGCTGGTTTTCCAGATGTTGTTGTCGTATTTCCAGCAAATCCTGGTTCTGTATATGTTACTTCTAATTCTACAAATATTGGTGGTTCTACTGCGAATACTTTTCCTTTAAATGAAAGAATTGTTACTTCCATGTTTTCTTTTAAATATTTTAAACAATCACCTAAGTCATCTTTTCCAATTGGCATTTGGTCATATGTTTCGTTATCCATAAAGTAGTATAAATCTCCATCATTGTATAAATATTGCATTGTTTTCTTTTCTATTTCTGCTCCTGGATATTTATCTGAAGGGTTAAATGTTCTTTCGATAACTGCCCCTGTTATTACGTTTTTTAATTTTGTTCTTACAAATGCAGAACCTTTTCCTGGTTTTACGTGTTGAAATTCTACAACTCTGAATACTCCTCCGTCCATTTCAAATGTTGTTCCATTTCTAAAATCTCCTGCTGAATATACTCCTGCCATATTAATTTCTCCTTTCAATTCTTTACATAAATTTTCAACTTCTTCCATTTTACACTATATCTACCGAAAAATCAAGCCTTATGGAATATTCTTTTTATAAAATTCTTTATTTTCTCTGATTTTTTCTCTTTTCTAACTATCATCCATGTATCTTGCTCTTTTTCTTCTGTATATTCTTCAGAAAATACTTGCTCTGATATTTTAGTTACTTCTTCTGGTATAACATATATTCCATCTACCATATCAGTTTCTTCAACTTTCATTAATACTCCATCTTTGATTATAGCCATTTTTTTCCACCTCTTCTTTGGTAATCTATTAAAATTTTATTTTACTATAACATATTTTTTGGGTGATTTTGTAAGCGGCTCACATGTTGCTTTATTAACAAGTACTGTGTCCTCAATTCTTACTCCAAATTGTCCTGGAATGTAAATTCCTGGCTCATCTGTAACCACCATGTTTTCTTTAAGTATTGTTTCAGAATTAATTCCTAAAATCGGACTTTCATGTATATCTAAGCCAACTCCATGACCTAATGCATGTATTAGGTCATAATTATGCAATCTAAAATCATTGTCTACCATTTTTGATATTTGTTTTGTGTTTGCACCATCATGAATGTCAGCTAATGCTTGTTCTTGATTTTTTAATACTAAATCATACACTTCTTTCATATGTTCTGGTACTTCTCCAACAAATATTGTTCTTGTCATGTCTGAACAATATCCATTTATTTTACATCCCATATCTATTGTTATTATATCTTGTCTTTGAATCTTTCTGTCTGTTGGTACAGCATGTGGCTTAGATGAATTTTCTCCTGATGCTACTATTGTTTCAAATGACATTTCTTCAGCATGTTTATAATAATAGTAATCTATTTCTCTAGCTATTTGTTTTTCTGTCATGCCTGGTCTAATATAATTTACAATATGTTCAAAACATTCATCTGTTATTTTACATGCTTTTCTGATATCTTCTATTTCTTCTTCGTCTTTTATCATTCTTTGTTTTTCTATCATATTTTCTGTTTCTACTAAACAGTTAATTTTGTATTTATGCATGTATTCTTTGTATTTTGCATATGTTACATAGTTTTCTTCAAATCCAACATTTTCGCAAAATATAAAGAAGTTCTCATAATCTTCTTTTGATAGTCCTCTTGCATCATAAACTACTATTTCGTCAAATAGTGTTAACGTATTGTGAACATCTTCTATATATCTTCCATCTGTTATGAATATATTTTCTTTTCTTGTTACTAATAATAATCCTTCTGCTTGAATATTTGTTAAATATCTTATATTTACTGGGTTTGTTACTATCATTCCTTGTAAATTTGTTGTTAACAATTGATTTCTTAACCATTGCATTTTTGAGTTCATCTTTTTCTCAATCCTTCCTAAAAAACACTAAATGTAAATACTGTTTGAAATGAATTTAGTATTACTCCTGCTGGTAAAAACATACATATAAATGATGCAATTATTATAAATGGTCCAAATGGTATGTATTCACTTGATTTTTTTACTCTGCATAATATTAATATAATTCCTACAATTGCTCCTATTAAAAATGCCATAATAGAAATTAACACTGTATTTGTAAAACCAAAATATAATCCTAATGCTGCCATAAATTTGACATCTCCAAGTCCCATTGCTTCTTTTCCATATATTAGTTTTCCTATTAATGATATAAATAGGAATATTCCGCCACCTATAAGCATTCCAAATAATAAATCTATTGTTATTGCTACATTTGAAAATCCATATAAAAATGCTATTATTATTCCTACTTCAAACATTGTTAAATTAAGTCTATTAGGTATAATTTTCGATTTGCAGTCTATCACAAATGCTGATAAGAGCATTGGTACCAATAATAAATATTTAATTAATTCTAGATTTCCAATTAAGAATTTTTGTATTCCATACATATATACTAGCAACACATAAATTGCTGATGTTAGAAACATTAATATGTAATTAGGTCTAAATTGAATTTTAAATGCTCTTATTATGTCTTTTGATATTATTTTTTTATTTTCTGGTAATCTCTTTATTGCCCAATCAACTATCTGGCCTACTAATAGTCCTATTATAGCAGCCGCTATATAAAAACCTATATGAGTATCATTTATATACATTTTATTTACTTCCTTTGTTTAAATTTTTATGATATTTTCTCTTTATTGCATTTTCTAATGGTCTTTTTACCATTGTTATCCAAATGTCTTTTTCTGCAATAGGTTCTACTAATATAGTGAACATTTTGCATCTATTTCCACCTACTATATCAGTAAATATTTGGTCTCCTACTACTGCTATATTTTGTGGTGGTTCTTTTAATTTTTCTTGTACTTTTTTGAAACCTATTTTTAATGGTTTTTTCGCAAAGTACATGTATTCTATTCCTAATTTTTCTGCTACTGTTTTTACTTTTTCTTTTTTGTTTGTATTTGATAATATGTATAATTTTATATTATTATTCTTTAATTCTTTTGCCCATTCAATTGTTTCTTCTGGCAAATTTTTGTCATAGTCTATTAGTGTATTGTCTACATCTAATATTAATGCATTTATTTTGTTGTTTTGTAAGAAATTTGTTGTTATTTCTCTTACATTGTTTAAATGCGCATCTGGATATAATATCATTTAAATCCTCCATTTCTAGTCACAAAACTTCTGCTTATATATTAACAATCTCTTCCTATTTTGTCAATAATTTACTAAGAATTTTATAGTCCTCTATTTGTACACTTTTACAATTTATAACAATATTAATCATATTTAGCAAATTAATAATATATTGTTTAAAATACCGCGTAAGCGACCAAATGAGCATATGCGAATGCGATATGGAGCAATCTACATACTAACATTTTTAATATGGAGATTGCGACACCAAGGTATAAAAAACAATATATTATTAATTTGCTAAAATTTATACAAGTTATTTTTAAATTGTAAAAGCGTACCACTAAAGAACTATAAAATATTTCTACTATAATTGCTTATAAATTTCATAATCTCTCATAATTTTTCTTACATAAGTATTAGTTTCTTTATATGGAATATTTTCTATATCAGAACCATCTGCCTTGATTTTACCAGAGCTTATCCATTTATCAACATTTCCGCTTCCCGCATTATATGCAGCAAGAGCTACTTCCACACAATCATATTTATTTAACAATGAAGCAATATATTGTGTTCCTAGCTGGATATTAACTTCTGGTTCTAATATATTTTCATTATTTAAATTTATCTTGCTTTTCTTTGCTAAATCTTCCGCTGTTGACTGCATCAATTGCATTAGCCCTTTAGCATTTTGATGAGATACTGCATCAGGGTTAAAATTGCTCTCTGCTTTTATTAATGCATATATTAAATTTTCTTCAACTCCATATTGTTCGGCATATTTAGTTACATATTCTGAATATTCTTTTTTATATACAGTTCTTGTAATTTGCTGTTTTATGGGTTCTTTGCAAAACAAAGCTAGTATTATTAATATTAATAATAGAGTTTTTCCCTTTTTTCTTTGCTTTTTCTTCAAGTATCTCTCTCCTTTTTTCAAGATTTTTATTTACAATCATACCAGTTAGTAGCTTCAGATACTTCTGCTATTAATGGTACATTTAATTTACATGCACTTTCCATGCATTTTTTTATTAACTCTTTAACTTCATCTACTTCGCTTAATTCCGCTTCTATCATCATTTCATCATGAACTTGAAGTACAATTTTTGATTTCATATTTCTTGTTTTTAATTCTTTTAAAACATTTATCATTGCAATTTTCATGATATCTGCTGCAGTTCCTTGTATTGGCGTATTCATTGCTGCTCTTTGTCCAAATTGACGTACCATATAATTGCTTGATTTTAGTTCTGGTATATATCTTCTTCTTTTAAATTGAGTTTCTACATATCCTTTTTCTTTTGCATTTTCTACAACATCATCCATAAATTGTTTTATTCCAGAATATTGTTCTAGATATTGTTCAATATATTGTTTTGCCTTTTTTCTAGATATATGCAATTGCTCACCTAATCCAAAATCACTTATCCCATAAACAATTCCAAAGTTTACTGCTTTTGCATTACTTCTCTGCTCTTTTGTAACCTCATCTATTGGAGTGTTAAATACCTTTGAGGCAGCTTGTCTGTGAATATCTTCTCCATTTATAAATGCTTGAACCATATGTTCATCATTTGATACATGTGCTAATACACGCAATTCTATTTGTGAATAATCTGCATCTATATATAAATATCCATCTGCTGGTTTAAATACTTTTCTTAGTTGCTTTCCTAATTCAAATCGTGTTGGTATATTTTGAAGATTTGGCTCTGTTGAACTTATTCTTCCTGTTGCTGTTATTGTTTGGTGGAAAAATGAATGTATTCTTTTTGTTTTTGGATTTATATATGGTTTCATTCCTTCTACATATGTTGAATTTAGCTTCATTAATTGTCTATATTCTAATATTTTTTCTATTACAGGATGTTCATCTTTTAGTTTTTCTAAAACATCTACATCTGTTGAATATCCACTTTTTGTTTTCTTTACTACTGTTAATTTCAATTTTTCAAATAAGATTTCTCCTAATTGTTTTGTTGAATTTATATTAAATTCTTCTCCTGCAAGTTCATATATTTCTTGTGTTAATATTTCTAGTCTATCTTTTAGTTTTTGACCATATTCTTCTAGTTCTTGCAAGTCTACATACATACCATTCCATTGCATTTCTGCTAATACTTCTACTGTTGGCATATCTATATTTTTAAATAATTCTACTGCATCTATTTCTTCTAATTTTTTCATTGTAACTTCTGATAATTTATAGATTTCTTCTGCATATAATGAATTCTCAATTTTTGTGCTATCATCTTTTGTATCTTCTTGTGCATCAAATAGTGATGTTTGCTCTGCTTGTTTATTTGCACCTTGTGATTGTAAGTACTCTCCATTATCTATTTCTAAATAATCTCTTGCTATTACATCTAATGTATATTTGCTTGTTGGATTTAATATATATGCAGCAATTTTGGCATCATATGATATATTTTTCATTGTAATTCCAATTTGCTTTAATAATATATAATCTTGTGCTAAATCATAACCATATTTTTCTATCTTATCATTTTCAAATAAATCTTTTAATTGTTGTTCAAAGCCTTCATTTGCAACTATATAGTATATTTTATTATCTGAATATATACTTATTCCTGTTATTTTTCTTTTTATTATAAATTCTGGATTATTACATTCTTCTGTTTGTAAGTAATAATATAGTTTTTCTACTTTTGGAATCTCAGTTGCTTCTATAATTTCAAAATGTTCTTCTTTTTTGCTAGAGCTTTCTTTAGCTTCACCTCTTAGTCCAAATCTGTCTATATATCTATTAAAACGTAATTCTTCAAATATTTCTAGTACTTTTGCCTTGTCCCATTCTTCTACTTTAATTTGCTCAAGTGTGTCTTCTAATGGCACATTTGTATCAATTTCTCCAAGTACTCTTGAAAGCTCTGCCATTTCTTTGTTATTTTCTATATTTTCTTTTTGCTTTCCTTTTAAGTCATCTTCTCCAGCTTCAATTTTCTCATATAATTCTTTTACTGTATTATATCTTTGTATTAATGAAATTGCAGTTTTAGGACCAACCCCTGGAACTCCTGGAATGTTGTCAGATGTATCTCCTTGTAATGCTTTTACTTCTATTAATTGTTCTGGCTCAAGTCCATATTCTTCTAATACTTTTGCTCTGTTATAGTCTTCTGTTTCTGTTTTTCCAGCTTTTGTTCTTGGAATTCTTATTGTTATATTATCACTTGCAAGTTGAAATGTATCTCTATCTCCTGAAAGTATTGTTACTTCTAGACCTTGCTTTTCTCCATATTTTGCAAGTGTTCCTAATATGTCATCTCCTTCATAACCTTCTTTTTCTATTATATCTATATTCATTGCTTTTAATATTTCTTTTATTAAAGGCATTTGTTCTGCAAGTTCCTCTGGCATTCCATGTCTATTGGCTTTGTAACCTTCAAATAGTTCTTTTCTTTTTAATTTTCCTTTCATATCAAATGCTACTGCTAAATATTCTGGTTGTATATCATCTAATATTTTGAACATTATTGCTAAAAATCCATATACTGCATTTGTATATTTTCCATCTTTTGTTGTCAACATTTTACTTCCCATTATTCCATAAAATGCTCTATTCATTATACTGTTTCCATCAATTAATACTAACTTTTTCATATTGTCCTCCTTGAGCTTTCTGTTTTTTGTTTACTAATTTTATTACACCGTAAACAATATAAAATGGCAATGTCATCTGTGCTATACTCATTACAAGTGTAAAAAATCTTCCTGTTGCATTATATATTATTTCTATTGGCATTCCGGGGAAGTTTTGCGAAATAAACATTAAATTACTTCCAAATCTTTTATTTATTATATATGCTAATACGCAAATTTCTCCAACTAATATAGCAAAATATTTTACATCTGATAAATTTAATTCTATATAATGTGTTATATCTATTAATAATCCTAAGTATATCATTGTTCCGTGAAAGAAAAAACTGTGTAAACTTACAATATGTAACATTGGATATGCTGGTAATGATGTTGTTGGCAATATTATAAATACTATTCCTCCTATTATTCCTCCTGTTGCTAAAAATACATCTCCAATTCTTTTTAATTTTCCTTTGCAAAACGAACTCAATAATCCAGCATATAATAATAAACTACAATAATATAATGGCACATAATTGTTTAAGTTCCTTACATCACCTGTACATATTTTAAATGTTATCATTATTATTTCTAATATCCACATTATTATTGTACATCTTTTTATTATTTGTTTTACTTCTTTTTTTGTTTTGTTTACAGTATTTTTTAATGCAAATATTATTCCTAATACTGTTATAATTATTAGTTCAAAATGTTGCATTGAAAATATACCGCATGGTTCATATTCTCCCGCTTTTGCTAAAAACATTTTTTCTTTCCTTCCTTTTATTAAGTAGCTTTTTTCTTTTTCTTTCAATTTTTTTATCAGCTTTGTAATTATTGTAATTGTATAACATGAATAGTATAATACAAATTATAATACTTGTTACTTTACTTTGTAAAATTTCTAATAATATTCCTATAACTGGAATATTTACAATAACTTTTCCTATAATTTGATTATAGTTTACTGTCTCTATATCTAGGTAATATGCTTGATTATATTTTGTTTTATACCCTTCATCTGTTATATTAAAAATCTTATTTATTTTTGTTTGTCCATGAACTTGATAGGCTATTATATCTCCTTCTTTCAAGTCTTTTTCGTTTACTTTTTTTACAATTACTAATGCATTTTTATTAATTTCATTTTTCATTAAGTTATTGTCTATTCTAAATAAACTAATTCCAAATAAATTAAAATATTCTTTTGAAGAAATTGCTGTGTTTACTGTATATATAATGTTATACACTATACTTATTATAGCAACTACATAAAATATGGATACAATTAATTTAGTTTTTATTTTTTTTGTTTTCTTCAATTTTCTTTTTTTCTCTCCTATTTTCTATCTTCTCATTTTTTTGTATTTTTACTAATATGAATATTAATATTATCAAAATTATAATTAGTATAATTATTTTACTATCTAATATTTGTACTGTTTTTCCTAATCGTGGAATTGTTAGAATTTCCTCTCCAATAATATCATTATATCTTATCTTAAATGTATCTTCTGTATTATTATTATCTCCTTTTGTAACATACTGTGTCCCTATCTCTTCTGTCTCAACTTTAGTAATTCGGTGTGTAATAACCTCACCTTCTTCGGTAAAGGTTATTACATCACCTTGTTTTAATTTATCTTCTTTAACCTTTTTTACTATTACAATATCTCCAACATTTATTGTTGGTTCCATACTATTGGTATCTACAATATATGCTTTATATCCTAATATGCTAAAATCTTTTCCATTTATTGATGATACAATAATTAAAATAATATTATATATTAATATTATTGCAATTATTTCCATAATTCTTTTTAAAATTTTTGCTTTTTCTTTTCTTTTGTTTATTGATTCTACATCATATTTCATTTTTTATTATTTTCCTCCAATAATATGTATATTATTTTATAATCATATATTCGTAGACCTCTCCTATGTAAATGTCTCCATCATATAATTTGTATACTAATTTATATGTTCCTGTCACTAAATTTTGTTTCAATGTCAAGAAATGTATACTATTTTCTAATGGATTTTCTGATACTACATATTCTTTTTCTCTCTTTGTTGCAGTTAATTCTGTTGATACATAATCTTTTAAATCAACTAAATTATATTCTTGTGAGAATTCTTCTTTGTAGTCTCTTCTATATAATGATACAGCAACATTAGGTTTACTTAAAGCAGATGAATATTGCAATGTTGTTGCAATTGAATCACTTCCACTTATTGTTGTTCCTGTATCTTTATTAACAATCTTATCATTATCAGAAGTTAGTACTTTTAGTCCAAAAGATTGATTAATTACTCTTATATTTAATTCCACCATGTCTGATGCTGTTAATCCATAATAAATTCCATCTGATGATCCAAATGATTCTATTCTAATTTTATAATCTCCTGTCGCCCAAGTTTTATTGTTTTCGGTATTTATTTGTATTTTAGCCAATACATCTGTTACTTTATCAGCTATATTTATTCTTGTTGTTCCATCAACTCTAGGATAGTAAGTTTTTCCATCTAACTCAAAATTTATTCCTAATAAACTGTCATTATTTAGCCTATTTCCATTACTATCATATATACTTATTTTTATACCAAGCTTATTATCAAAATATTGTGTATCGTAAATAGTCTTTGATCCAAGTAGTTCTTGAGTAAATTCTGTATTAACATTTAGTCTTATCGGACTACCCAAATATATTGTTTCTGGATCAATTGTTCCTTTTACTTTTATAGTTGCATCTTTATCACAAAAAACATTATATAACATATTTTCTCTTTGTATTCCTAATACTCCTATCATTGTTTGATTATCAGGATTTCTTAGCTCCATTAATAATGAATTATCTATTATGTTTTCTGTAATATTAGTATTTTCTAAATTTACATGAAATATAAAATTCTCATAAATTAAGTTTTCATCCTTTTTATAATATTTATCAAACATTTCGCTTTCTTTAAATTTAGCATCTTCACTTCCCATAGAAATAAAATCCGATAATTTGTATATATATTTTTTGTTCGCGACATCATCTGCTGTTACACTATAATAATAATATTGATTTGTTGCCATATCTAGCATGGTTAGTTTTGTATTTTCTGGAAATACATATGGTAAATTATTTGCATCTCTTGAAACTAATACTCTCTGGTAATCTTTATATTCATCATAATATTCTTTATCTGAAAAGTTCTGTAATAACAATGAATAATATGCTGATAATGCACTATGATTTGTTATTGTTGTATCTGTAGTTGTAAATAATCCATATTCTTGTCCAGGTGTCATTGCTGCTTCATAATAGTCGTCTTGGAATAATGCTGTTGATAATGTTGTATTTATATCTATATATGAAATTTTATAATTTAAGTCATCTATTGGTGTCCATACTTGTAATCTTATTTTTACCTCTCCTAATGCTCTCTTGACAGTAAGGTTCTGTGAATGATAAAAGTAAAAATTCAACCTAGGTGTATAATTAGTATTATCTGAATTATAACTTGTTGTTCCTGTATATGTTCCACCATTTTCTGTTAAAAATTGCGTTTTTCCTTTATTTTGCCAACCAATATTTCCTGTTTTCATAGTTAGTCCAAACTGACTATTAGCTTTGTCTTCGTCTGCCTCTACTGATTCTATTTGATCTGCTGGTACTAATGAAACATCATTGATTAGTCCTGATGAAAATCCAGCAATATAAAACTTGATATTAGGATCAGAAAATTCAGTTAATGCTAAGTCATATGTTCCAAGTGTTGCATATTTTGATGCAACCATCTCTATATTGAATGTTTTTACATCCATCTTTTCACCTGCTACCCACATATAATATACATCGGCATCTGGCGTTGGTTGTATATAATCTACTTTTATGTTATTTTCATTATTATAATTTGTATAAAAACCATCAACTTTTATATCATGTTCGGGATTTGTTAAATGTTCTGCTATAACATAAGAATTGGTTACAAATGTTCCAGAGTTTGTTATTGCATCTCCATTATTATAACTATTGTGGTATAAACCTGTACTTGTAGCTGGATTATTTCTGTTTGTAAATAATCCAAAGAAAAACATACCTTGTACTTTACCATATATTGTTGCTTTTTCATTTAATGCTACATTTAAGTTTTTACCTTCCATCATGTAAATTCTATTATTAACATTTCTTGTCACTTCTCCAGTATCTTCGTTTATTGTGACAGCTCCTTTTTCTTCTTTTCCATCTATATCAACTGCACTATCTAGTTCCTTTAATAAGTTGGCTCCATTGCATAAGAATAATGTTGAATTGTTTTTTAGTTTTACTTTGCTTACCCTACTTATTGAAAAGAATACTGCTGAATATTCATTTGTTCTATCTGTTGTTCCAGATAATGAAAGTGCTGAATTTATTATTGTTGCACAATCTGTTCTTTGTAAAGAAACATTACTTTTAGGCTTATCTGATGTCCCATAATTTTTAATTGTAATATAGCTTTTTCCACTTGTACTTGATGCATTACCAGATCCAAATATACTTCCTAGTATATCAAAATTATTATGACCATTTGCATCTATTTGTATATCTATTTGTTTAGTTACACTTATAAAGTCAAAATCGTACACTTCACTACCAGATTCATTTGCTTCTCCTCCGCCAAATACGGTCCCATTAATTTTAATATCTCCTTTTTCTAAGCTTTCATCTCCTACAGTGTCATATCCAATGTTAGTTTGTGTTTTTCCATATACTACTGATGTATTTGCACCTCCATAAACATTTTTTCCAATAATTCCTCCAACAATATTTACTGTACTTATAGAATTATTATTTGTTTCTGTTCCTGTTTCTGCTTGATTTCCTCCTCCAAACACACTATTAGTAACATTGTTTGTTCCTTCCATTATTAAATTAGTGTTTCCATATACTGTTGCAGATGAACCATTTCCGCCTGCATATAAACTATTGCTTAAAGTTGCATTTTTTACTTTTACATATGTATTTTCTGTTACTGTTCCTTCATTTCCTCCACCATAAACATTGTCTCCTACAGTTGATTCATTTATAGTAACATTAGTATTTGTGTTAACTCCTGCTTGGTTTCCTCCTCCAAATACTCTCTTTTTTACATTTCCATTTATATTAACATTAGTTTTTCCTGATACAGCTTGGTTTCCTCCACCATAAACATCTTGAACTCCTCCACCATTTATTATTACATTAGTATTTTGAGTAGTTCCTCCTTGGTTATTTCCACCATATACGGTTTGTATAACTGCATTGCTACTACTTACCGTTTCTCCATCTGAATTTGTACCATTCATACCATATCCTACTGCAAATGCAGTCGCATCTTGATTTGACAATACTGTAAACTCTATTGTAAGTGTACCATTTGCTGGTATTGGATTTGTTCCATAATATCTATTTTTTTCTGTCAATTTATATGTTCCATTGTCTTCTTCTATATCTGAACTTGTATAATTATCTTTTAATTTTGAATCTGGTGCATATATAAATGCATTCCATTTTGAAATCTCCTTAGATGTATTGTTTGAAAATGTAATCTTTAATGTTGCTTTTGTTGGATATGTTGTACTCTCCCAGCTTTCTGTTTTGGTTGCAGTTGCTTGCACATGCATTTTTACAGGACTTGTAGAATCTTCTGTTGTACTTTCATTTGTTGTTACATTGCTTTTTTCTACATTACCACTTCTATTAGATCCTCCAAATATTTTTCCTATGTTTCCTCCATTTGTGACTACATTTGTTGTTGTAACCCCTGCTTGATTTCCTCCTCCATATATGTTCTCTATTGTTCCTTCTGAAGTTGTTATATTAGATGTAGTTGTTTCGGCTTTGTCACCACCACCATAAGCATTTGTTACTGCGCCACCTTTGATGAACACCCTTGATATTTGTGTAGTTCCTCCCTGGTTGTTTCCTCCATATACATTAGTAGCTGTACCTGCTTCTACATATACATGGCTTACAGTTACCGTTCCTGATGAATCTGAACCTCCATATATGTTTTCTACTTTTCCTCCTTGTAAATAGATTTCTCTTGTTGTATCATTTTCTCCAGAAGATATTAAATCAGCTGATTTTCCACCATTAAATGCATTTTTTATATTTGAATTTGCTAATATATATACTTTAACATTTTGAGTTTCTGTTGCAATATTTGCTTGATTTCCTCCACCATATATATTTTGAACTATAGAATTGTTATTTTCTCCAATCTTCAATTCAATACTACCACTTATTGTTCCATTTATATTACTTCCTCCAAATATACTACACTTGTCTAAATTGCTTCCATCAATATTTATATTTACATTTTTTTCAACTGTAGCTGGTATCGTAGAGTCTCCTTTTCCTCCTCCAAATACATATCCTATTATAGATATTGTATTTGATATTGTTGGTAAATCCTTAATATTTATTTTAACATTATCTTTCATTTTTCCAAGAGAACTTCCTCCGTACACATTCCCATATATATTAAGGTTATCATCTGTATCTTGAATATTTATTAATGTTCTTCCATTTACATTTGTTTCAGAACCAAGTCCACCACCGAATAATGTATCTGTATTTGTATAGTCATTTTGACTTTGTTCTGATTTAATTCCTAATTGCCCACCAGATATATTAATTAGTGTTGATCCGAAAATTGTTCCTTTTATGTTAGAACCTCCATAAACAACTCCATTAATATTACCTTTTTTCATATCAAATTTTACTGTTCCATAAATATTATTTTGGTTAGCACCTCCGTATATATTATTATTTATTATTCCTCCTAACACCTTAATATTTACAACAGTATCTATATCATTCTCATCATTTCCATCATCCTTAGGAAGCAATTTGTATGTTAACAAATACAGTGTAGTAGAAACATCATTATAATAATTATTTGATGCCGTCCAATTTCCATAATTATCACAAGCAATATAAACTGTTGCTGTTTGAGTTCCTCCCCAAAAGTTTCTATAGCTAATCTGACAACTTATTTGTATCGAATTTGTTCCACTAACTGAAAATGCTGTTTTATCACTTGTTGATAATGTTAAATCTGCAGTTACAGTTCCATATCCAGAGCCATTATTTACATATATGTATCTATTTGTTTCTAGACTTTTTATATAATATTTATTATTTCCTGCACTTTCAAAAATCCATTTTGTTGAATTCGTTGGTTCTATTGCACTCGAAATTATTGTATTAGTTACATTTGAGCCATTTGATGATAATGAGTCTCCACCTTTTGCATTTAAAGAAATTATATATTCTTTTCCTGTTTGAAAGTTAGATGATTCATTGCTAAATGTAAGAATTGGTTTTCCTGTAACACCTCCGTTGTGATGATCCTATTATTCCATAATTTCCACCACCAAAAACATTATTATGAATTGTTGCATTTTTATCTATTATTATATATGAGCTATCAGTTTGTCCTGCATAATTTTCATTTCCATTTGCACCACCACATACACTTCCTGCATTAACACCATATAATACTAAATTAGTATCTGTTTCTGTTATTTGCTTATTTCCGTTTGCATCTGTTGTATATGATGCTCCAACATGTGCATCACCTCCAACATATATTAATGAATTTCCTGTTAATTGTCCATTATTACTTGTAGAACTAGCAGCAACTCCATTTGATCCTCCACTTATACTGTATTTTATACATCCTCCCGTTACTTGTATTATTCTATCACCATAAGTATGTGTATATCCTGCTCCACCAGTAATATTTATAATGTTACCATCCTTAATGTACATATACGTTTTATACATATCATCACTGCCAACATTAAGTCCTCCTATTACATTAGCAATGTTTCCACCTTCTATAAGCAAATATCTATCAGATTTATCATATCCAGTTTGTCCATGTCCACCAATATATACTCCTGCATAATTTCTTTCACTTGAATCACTTGTTGATGCACTATTAAAGTAGTCTACTCCTATTGTTCCACTTTTTATATTCATATTAATTGCTATTGCATCAGCATTATTTCTTGTATATGGATTATTAGTTGATGTATTAGTTCTTGAAGATATTCTATTATAAAACTTTAAATTCTCATTATTATTGTCTCTTCTGTCTATATCATTTCCTATGACCATTGTTCCATTTGCTGTTGTACTTGTATTAGCTCCAGTTCCTCCTCCAGCTCTATATAATTGTATAGTATGATATATTCCTGATTCTACTACTAGTTTATATTCTGAACTATTATGGTTATAATATCCTCCTTGAATTTGAGCTAATGAACAATTACTTGAATTTGTAGATTTTATTCCCCTTCCTATCCTTAAATTATACATATTACCATATATACATGGTGCTACACTACTTGTTCCATCTGTACTTGTTCTTGATGACAAATATGATACATTTGAATATATATATATATAATCTAGTTGTAAATCACTATCTATTATTGCATTAGAACTTCCAGCACTTAAATATGTATTTGTACTTCCATAATTTTTTCCATCATACAAACTTGTTAATGTATATGGTGTACTAGGTCCTGTTAATCCATTTATATCTAATGTTCCTTGCATTAAAACTATAATATTTACTTCTCTGTTTGATGCTTTTGTGCATGTTTTTATATTAGAATTTATTTTATTATTTATATATGTCCATTCATTGCTTATTGGACTACTTGGTGTTCTTCCTGAATTAGAACTACTTCCATATGAACTTACAAATAAAACATTAGCTTCTACCCAATCAACATATAAATTTATAACATATTCTCCTGAATTATCTTTTATATTATTTATATTGGTTTTTAATGTTTGTACAAATGTATTAGAATTTGTATTTATACTATTTGCATAACGATTGTCATTTGTTTTCCATCCATTAAATCCTCTTTCTAAAGCTCTATTTGCAAATGGATTATCTATCAATTCTATTGAAATGTTACCATTATTGTCTACTGGAATACATTTTCTATAAGATATTATCATTTGTTGTTCTGTATCAGATATTGTTCCATATGGTGTATAATCATCTCCAATTTGTATAGTTGTTTTAAATGATCTTGTTGTTAATGTTGTATAATCTGTATTATTTACAGAATTTCTATTTGTAGAACGAAATGCAATTTTGAATGTAAATGTGCATGTATCTTCATTTGATAATAAATTAGAAGAATTACTACCATTTACTGTTATAATGTCATTTTCTAAATTTACACTTACTCCATTATTAGCGTTATTTGTTCCTTCTTGATAATAATATTTAGAAAAATTATTATTAGGAATTTCTGCTTCAAAATTCCATGTAGACTCTACCTTAAATCCTGGATATTGTTGTCTTAAATCATTTAATCCTCTAACTGTAATAGTTATTGTATCTATTCTATTGTAATATGTCGTTTTATTCCAACCCCATCCTTCTTGTGTTGTTGTAATATTTCCTTTTGTTGTTTTTTGTGCTGTTGCATTTAAAGAAACATCATATTTTTCCGGTCTTTTTAATTCTGTTAAATTATAATCATATCCATAATAATTTATTGTTACATCTTTTAAATTATTTTCTGTATATTTTCCTGTATTTTCTTTTGAATTATTTTCTGTATAGTTTAAACCAAAATAATAATTCTTATCTTTTTCATAATCATCTATTTTTAATTTTGTTTCTTCTCCTCCTACAGCAATTGTTGCAATATCATTTTTATCTTCTAATACACTATCATCTGCTATCACTTGTTCATTTGTATTATCATCTGATAATATTTCTGTTTTTTTATTTTGTTGTAATACTAAATATGTTTTTAAGTTTTCTACCTCAAATTTAGCTACATTTTCTTCAAATATAACATTAGGTATTTCTTGGACTTTATTTTCTTCTATTTCTAATATTGTATTTTTCTTTTTTCCATCAATTAATATTGAAATATTTAATCTTTGCTCATATTCATTTGGATTATATTCGTTCTCTTCAGAGGTTAATTTTATATTGTAATTTTCTAAAATATCATTATTAGGATAATTTGTCATAACTTCATCTTGTATATTCGAAATATCTGCCTGTGTTACTTCCAATTTTGTATCTACAGGCATATATCCTGATACTTTTACTAATTCTTCTTTATTATCATCACTTGGCTTAATTAATTTCTTATTATAAAGTTTTTTCTCATTTATATCTTTTGTATCATATTCTACTTTTAGTTCTATTTGTGATTGTTCAATTTCATCTTGAGTTAAATAAATTTTGTCACCTGGTAACATTTCAATTATATTTTGTTGATTTTCTTCATTACTACTTTCAATATTTTTTTGTGCTACAATATATTTATTGACTTTTTTGTCATTTGCAAAATCTGGTAACACAAATGAAGTTCCATTTTCACCTTCATCTGTAGCAGTAACAGTAGCAATTTCATCACTTAATAAACCACCTTCATCTTTAAAATTGGCAGTTATTTCTAAAGTTTTACTTGCTCTTGACTTTGTAAAAACTCTTATACCAACAATTATTAATATTATTGCTATTATTAATATTACTATCCTTCTTTTTTTACTTAATCTATTCATCTAAACTCTCCAGTTTTATTGTAGCTTTAGCGCTTGCTTTATTTCTAATATTTCTTCTATATCTTGTATTTTTAAATTAGCTTTTTTCAAATTATAGTCTATAACAATATGTTCTAAAGTTGATATCATATTATCAACTTTTTTACCATTAAAATCATCTTTATCTATATTAAATTTTAATAGCTTATATCTGTCTTTTATAATCATTGCAATATCATTTTCTTCTAATATTGTTATATTGTTAATTATATTATTATATGGATTTTTAAAAAATTTGTCTAATTCTTGTATTAATTCATCAATTTTATTTTGTGTTATTGTTTTATTATTTTCAATTATACATTTAGTCAAATAAACATAATAAGAATTAGCTAATTCTAGTACATCATATACTGTTGAATCACTTTTTACATTTAAATAAATTTGGTTGTAAAATTTATTTAACTCCATTTCTTTATATGCATTTCTGACTTCTGCTATCATTTGTTTTTGCTCTGCTGTTTGTTTTATCTCTTTATTAACTCTTCTGAATATACCTTTTCTTAAATTCTTCTTATTAATCTTTTTTATCTTTTTTTCTAAAGTTTCTACATTTTTCTTTGCTTCTTTATATGAATTTTTATATTTATCTTTTTCTTGAAAATATTTCTTTATATCGTTAATTATGAATTCAAATTTAAGATAATTTTTGTATTCATATAAACTATTTAAAAATTCTAATATTCCTTTTTGAAAATCCTGATTTTCTTCATAACTATCTGTTGATAAGACTTTTTGATAATCACTTTTTATTTTCTCTTCTTCAAAATCATTTGTAGAATACTCACCTGTCAAAAATTTATCTAACAATTGTTTTTTATCTTGTGCATACTTTTCATCTCTTTGTTTTTGTATTTTTGAATATAATTCTTTTATGTCTTTTCTTGTTTTTCCATATTGTTTTAAAATAGAATTTTTTTCTTTTTCAAAATATTTATCTATATTATTTTTATTAGATAAATAAATATTTCTTAAATTCAATTCTATGTGAACTATTATGTCTGAACATTTCCAATAAACTTCTTCAAATTTTTCTTTTATTTTATTTGATTTTATTTCTCCATTGTTTTTTTCTTCAAAAAATACTTCCATATACTGAGATACATAAATGCTATAATTAAAGTCAGATAATTTAAGTATGATTCCCACTTCTTCAAATTTTTTTATTGCCATATCAATCAGTTCATTAATATCTTCTAAATTTCCTTTGTAATATTTATCAATTTTATAGATGATTTTGTCTAGTCCCATTTTTTCATATGATGTTTGTGCATCATTTAATATTACTAAAATTTTTGATATTCTTTCTAATTCTGCATTATTCTTTTCGATTTCTTCATTGCTTTTTATGTCTATAGCATTATCATATCTTTTTTTCATTTCTCTTACTGATTTATCAAGTAAATTAGTATATTCTTTTTTTAATTGTTCTATTTTTTCTAAATATTTAGCTATATTTTTTTTATTATTTTTAGGCATTGTTGCTAAGATTTCTTTTTCTGCTTCTATTTTTTCTATTATTTCATTAGTTTTTTTCTTAGAATTTCCCATCTACTTTTTCCTCCACTATTTTACAATTTTATATTATCATATCTGCCAAAAAAAGTCCATCTTATAACAAAAAAAAGAACAGTTTTTTTACTGTTCTTCTTTCCAAAATTAATTATCAATTGTGAATTGTAAATTATATGAAATATCTGTTCCTGATGCTGTATTTTCGCAGTCAACATCTTGTCCTTCTATCCACATATATACTCTTACTTTTGTAATTCCTGCAGTTAATGTAAATATTTTTTGTTCTGCTGGTTTTTCTCCTGTTCCTTCTGAACCATCAGCATTCAACATCTCTCCGTTAGCATTTGCAAGTGTTATATAATCAGGTTTTATTGTTGAGAAATTATCTCCAGCTGTATATGTATCTTTTAATAAAGTTTTTGTATCAAATGCTTGTTTTATACCAGCATATGTAACTATATCAGATTTTGCTCCACCTGTTGTTGTTGTTATATTATAGTTATCTTTTGCATGTGCTACAGCAGCTGCTGTATGTAAGTTAGCATTTGGTTCCCAAATGTAAACTGTTTTTGCTGGATCTGAGAATGATTTAGCTCCTTTTAATCCTGTTATTGTTGCAGCATCAGAACCTGCTGGTGTGTTTCCTTCTATACAGAAAGCAACACGTGAAGCTTGTTTTATACCTTTATCAGTACTTCCATCTTTCATTACAACTTTCGAACCTGAAGTCATTTTTAATTTTGTATCACTATTAACTCTTAAAAACACGTCAAATGATACGAATTTTGCAGTAGCCTTTGGATCTGCTACTGGTTCAGCTTCCGCTGTTGCAGTTAATTTATCAAAACCATCTGTTTCATCTGATTCTACTTTTCCATAATACATTTTCATAAATCCTGTTGTATCATCTATGTCTCCAATAGTTGATACTGGTTCCATTGATGTGGGTAATTGGTTTTTATTACCTGCATAAGCATTGTCAGTAATATCTGTATTTTCAATTAATGATTTCCAATCTGTTGCATTTGTTGAAATTTGCAAACCATTTTGTGCCTCAATATGTACATCTACTGAATCAACTGTTACAGTTTGGTTTGCAGTAAACCATGCATAAGTTGAAGCGATTAATACTATTAATAGTAAGATTAATAATAGTATTGATAATTTTAAATTGTTTTTTTCTTTTGATTTTTTACTCATTTTCTTTTACCCTCTCTTCTGTTCAAATTTTATTGAACTTAATTTATTTTCACTATGTACTTAGTATAAATAATTTTGCAAAATATGTCAATATATCTTCAAAAAATGTAATATAACTGTAATTTTTTATGTTTTTGTAATTTTTTTGTAATGTTTTTGTAATATTTTTGTAATATTTACTTATTTTTCTGCAGGATGCTCTTCTGTTATATCCATATGCATTTTCATTTCTCCTCCAATTAGAGAATTATCACATTCTGGATCATCACCCTCTAGATATACTACAATAGTAAATTTATCTATATCTCCTGGTTGCATTCCTTTTCTATTTTCTAATGCAATTTCTGTATCTGATTTAAATTTTTCTGTTCCATTTTCTGGTTCACCTGTTGTTCTATTTGCCTGAGCATATATTTTTTGTTCGTCATTTCTATATACAATTATTCTTATAGCTCTATCTACATTTTTTATTACTTCATCAATCAAAATTGAATACCAATAATTTATAGGGTCACTTCCCTTATTTTCTAAATAAAATGTATATGCTAAATAATTATCCCCATTATGACTTCCATCAGCTTCGTTATTTAAATTTTCTGGTAACCATTTTACAGATATATTGTCCATAAATTCAACTTTTGTTGCTTTTAATATCTTTCTTTCTTCTTTGGTTTCTTTACTCTCATACATAACTAGTCCACTTTTTTTTGCTAAATTAGGATCTAATGATACTGTAAAATATCCTGTTTCATATACTATTCTTAATAAAAAATATATTATTATTAAAAATACTAACATCATTAGTAATCCTGTTTTTATTACCCTTATTTTTCTATCTCTTTCTCTTATCTTCTCAGAGTTTAACTTTATCTTTTCTTTATTTTTCACAACATCTTTTCCTTTCTATAATTATAAATATTAGATTGTATTTGTAAATTCTTGATTTATAAAATAATTTGTGATAGACTAAGAAAAAAATACAAAAGAGGTATATTATGAAAAATCACAAAAAATTTATATTATTTCTGATAGGTTTATGCTTTGGTATTGTATTTGTTATATTTATCCAAATTTATGCCAAATATCTTACAACAGCAGATGGTAACACATCATTGACCATTGCTAGTTGGAATATACTTGTAAATAATCTTTCTATAAAAAATAACACCGACATTTCAAATTCTATTGTTCCAGTATTTCCTGGTAATAAGCATATCTCTAGCGATATAATTGCTCCAACAGCAGAAGGATATTTTGATTTAAATTTTGATTTTTCTCATGCAGATGTATCATTTAAATATGAAATAACCACATCTGCTGATGAAAAAAGTAGTGTTAAAGATTTAGTTGCTACTGGTTATTCTGTAGATGATGGCGAAAAAATTAATTTTCAAGATTTTAATGAACCTATATCAGATACTATAGGACTGTCTAGCAATATAAAAAAAAGAAAAATACGAATTTATATAATGTGGAATGATAATGCCGATTCTCAAAGCATGGATAATACTGCAGATACAATTTCTACCTCTTCAGAAAATCCAGCACTTTTTCATGTTAATATTTCATTTACACAAATAACAGACAATACTTAGTCTGTTATTTGTTTTGCTACTAGTTCTAATTGAATTTCAATACTTTTTTTATCTGGGTTAGCTTCATAATAATCATAAGCTTTATTTCCCCATAACGTGTCTTTTTCATCATCACCTGACTCATATGGCCATTCAACACTTATTGAAAATTTTCCATCTCCTGTTCCTTGGATTAATTCACTATCATCTTTTGCAATATTAATCTTAAACGGATATTCTGTTTCTATTTTGTTTTGTAATTCTTCATCTGTTATATCTTCGCCAACAGTATATCTATTATCTAAAACTTTTAGCGATTTTATATTATAACTCAATTGGGCTTTCATTTCACCTTTATTTTTTACAGTAATCTCTTTTAAATACCTTTCCATACCTGGATAAGTTCTATCAATCTGAACTATTATATTGGTTGTTGTTTCATCTTCACCTGTAGCAAATTCAACATTCCAAGAAGCAATATGAACAGAAATATCTGTAGCTACTTTAGTTGCATATATAAACCATGCATATGTATTAAAAATAATCAATAAAATTAATATTATTATATTTTTTATTTTTACTTTTTTAATTATTTTTACTATCTTTTCCATTATTCTCCTCTTCTTCAGGTTCTTCATCTTCTCTAGTAGTTAGTTCTTTAAATATTTTATAAATAATTACTCCAGCAGGAATGAAAATTACAAAATAAAATGTATACATATTTTTTAACATTCTATCCAAAAAGCTTAGAGTCTTTATTTTATATACTATTTTTCCATATACCTGAGTCTGATTAATTTCTGGATCTTGTTCTTGGTTGGCAACTCCCTTAGTAATTATCTTATAATTTCCATCTTCTTTTTCTTCTATTGATATTATTCTATGAGTTACAACCTTATCTTTAAAAGAGCCTTTTTCTCCTTTATATACAATATCATCACCAACTTTTAAGCTTGAAGATTCAGTTTCTTTTGCTATTAAAACATCTCCAACATTATAAACAGGTATCATACTTCCTGTAGCAACTGCAAACATTCGATATCCACCTATTGAAATGCTATTATTACTTGTTCTTTGTAAAGTAACAACAACCAACATTAACACTACAATTAAAAATAATAAAATATATAAAATATTTCCTATTAATTTTACTTTTTTATTTTCCTTGATTTTATTCATTTTATTTAACATTTGTTTCTTCACCTTTTCTCTACTTGTTCTTCATATTTTTCAATATGCTTTTTAAATATTTGCTGAATTTCTTTTATTATCTCAGTCTTTTTATATTTTATTACTTCATATTTATCTGAAATCATTTGAATTAGCTGTTGTTCTGTACTTCCATTATCATTTACGTTTTCAGACTCGTCTTCATCCATGTCAACCATTTTTTCTAGCATTTGTTCAACCATCTTTTCCTTTAATTCTTGATAGGTTGCTTCGTTTTCTTTTCTGTCTTCGTCTATTGTTTTCATGGCTAAATATTGTAACAGAAATGCTTCATCTATAAACTGTTTTAGTTCTCCCTGATCCATATAATCTTTATTTTCTTCTGTATTTTCTAAATCTGTTTCATCAAAATTTTCCCTTAAATATGACCATAATTTCATTGCATATTGAAAATTTACATTTTTTAATACTACATTAGTTTTCCTAATGGGTTCTCTAACCAATGTTATATGTAGTTTATCTATAACCTTATATGGTTCAGCATTTGATACTACATCAATTTTCCTTTTTATTTCTTCAATTCTGTCTAATATTAATTTATTTTTATCTTTAGATTCATCTCCATTAGGATCTATTTCTGAGTTTAATTTTACTTGTACATTTATTTTTTCATCTTTTACTTCTGAAGTTGCATTATATTCTAATTTGGTATTGTCTTTATCATTATCATCTTGTTCATTTTCTGAATTAATACTTTTCATTAGTTCATCTGTTTTTCTTTTTATAAACATTTTTGTATTTTGAACCAATGTGTATATTAATCTATTTTCATATGTATTATAACTCTCTTCTTTTCTAACATTTAAAAGTTTTGATGGAGTAACATCTCCTGTTTTTTCATCTATTGTTTGTATTAAATTTGTATTTTTTGATAAATGTTTTATTGTTTCTACTGTTACTTTTTTGGTTTGTTCTATTTTTACAATTTCTTCTTCATTTACTATAAAACGATTTGGTTTTCTAAATATATTATCAATATATGGAATTGTTTGTTCTATTACATCTAACCATTCAGTATCTCTTGCTGTTTTTTTCTTTTTGGTTTCAACGTGTAATGTAGAATTTGTTTTTTCTTTAAATTCATCTACACTATTACTTTTTTCGTTTTTTTCATATAATTCTATTATTCCTAAATTGTCCAAGGTTTTTCCTCCTTTTAATTATGCCATTTTCTTAAGTCTTAATAAATATTCTATACATTCCTTCATTTTATTTTTTCCAAATGTTTTATCAAGGAAATTGATATATGGGTCTATTTCATCTTTTATATATGCTAAGTTTAGCTGTTCAAATTTTCTAAGTATTTTTTTTGCAATAAAGTAGTCAACTCCATCAACCTCGTCTCCACCGCATGCTACATATACAGGTACAAACTTTTTCATATGTGATACTATACGGTTACCAAAGGCAATACGAAAATGTTGTATTACATAATTATCCATTTCATCTATTTTGTCTAGTGTTGACTGAGAAATAGGATTTTCTTGAATTGCTGTTTTAAATAAGTTATCTAAATATGAAAAATTAATTCCTTTTGCATCTGTAGGTATTGCATCAAAAGGTACACTTTTATCATTTATATCTATTGGCATAGCTCTATCATATACTTTATCTGTTACAGCAAATGTAGAGTCATCATTATTAATTGTTCCTATATACCACATATTGGCTGGTACTTTTATTTTTCCATCAATAATCTTTTTAGGATCTGTTTTCCAACTATTTGGTACTAACTCAATTATCCATTCATCTCTATTTGGCATTTCTAGAATTGATAACATTTCTGCAAAATAATATTCTACACGTGATAAGTTCATTTCGTCTAATATTACTGTATATACTTCGTCAGTATATCCTGCTATATACATTTCTTTTAGCATTTCAGTTTCGTTAAATTTTTTGGTGAATTCATTAAAATAACCAAACATATCTGTTCTATCTCTCCAAGACGGTTGTACTGAAGCAACACATGAACTATGCATCATAAATTTTCCCCATGCATATGCTAATGATGTTTTACCTGTACCAGAAATACCTTGTAATATAACTAATTTTGTTGAAGCTAATCCTGCTATAAATACTCTTACCATTTCTTCTTTATAATATAATCTTAATTTAGAACCTGCAAAATTTCTAAAATTAGCACATAATTCTGGCAATGTAAAAGTATTACCATAATTTACAACTTCATAGTTTTCATATTGTTTATCTATTTGATCTAATTTAGAAAATCTTATGTCAGGATTATCAGTTGTTTCTTCTTCTCCTTCATTTTTTTCTTCTATTGTTGGTGATTCATCAGGTTTTAAGCCTAATTGAGATACCTTCATTGCTAATATGTCTTCTTTTTCTTTCATTAAACTTGCAACTTGTCCGTTTAAATTAGCTAGCTCATCTAATAATTGGTCTTGTTCGATTGCACTTTTTCTAAATTTTAGATATTTTCTAATTAATAGATATATCAATCCAATTACTAGTGCTACAAATACAAACATAAATAATATGACTAAAACAACTAATCCCCATTCAGGAATAGTAAAGTCTCCTTTATATGTATTTAATACATCTTGATATGTTTTAATATCGAATAATTGTTTAATTCCTGTCCCAATTCCTTTTAACATTGTCGAAAATCCTAAAAAGACTTGTGATAAAAACGCGTATAAGAATCTTGTAAATACTTCCATTTTTTACCTCATATTTCTATAATGTTATGCAATTCTTCTATGTTCTGTTTTATTTCTTTATATTTTTTTAAATCTCTGCTTACTATAACAAATTCAAACATTTGTAAAGTCTCAACATTTTTGAATGTCACATCAAAAGAATTGTCCAATATTATTGTTATTCTATATCCATTTCTCATTAGTTCATATACTACTTCTTTATTTTGGGCAAACTGCTCATATCTTATCTTTAAACTAACTTTGTCTTGAACAGCAGCACTGCTTATAATATTTAATATACTTTTTATTTTTTTAGGTTTTTTTAATAATGTATCAGCAAATTCCAAAACATATTTTCTTTTAAAGTTTAATTTTAAAATATCTTTTAATATTTGCAATACTGCAAGATAATATTCAACTACTAACTTATCTTCTGCCATTAGTCCAGATTGAAATGCTTTATTTATTGCAAATTCACTATATTCTAATGGAAATTTTATATTTTTGTATTTCAAGTTAACTCTATATATTTTCAATTTATCTGGATAATTTGTTAATTTTATAAAGAAGTTATCTGATGAAAATCTATTAATAATTTCTTTTTTCTGATTTATATATTCTTGCATCTTTTTATATAATTCTTCTTCAAATCCGTCCAAATCATATCCATATATTCGTTTTCGCATTTTGACTATTTGTTGTACTTTGCTTTTTAAATCCTTATAATACACAACATCATCAAAATATAGGACATAATAAAAAAACACTGTCATATTTTCTATTAGTTCTCTATCTTTAATATTATTTATTATTATATCCTCTCCTACTTGTTTTAAATGGTTTAATATCTTTCTCCTCATTGTTTCTATGACTTCGTTTTCATAATAATTATAATAACGAATATTTATATATCTTTCTGTAAACAAATCACAATATTCTTTGTTAAAGCTATCTTTAAACACTAATTTCATATATTCTTCTATCTGCTCTTTTGTTATTTTTATATATTGTTCCATAATGTTTATCGTCATAATTTTCCTCCATCTATTTACTTGTAATTGTTACAACAGATTTATTATTATTGTTTGGATATGTATAGTCTTGTGATACATCAACTTTATAAAACCTTATATCTTCACTTGATATTGCATCTATTGTTAGTGTTATGCTTTTTATATATGTATTTCCGTTAATTTCTGTTGTTTCAATATTTGCTGCTTTCTGATAGCTTTCACTCGTATTGTCTATTAATATTTCTTGTGGATTAAATGTAGCTGTTACTATTGCTGAATGGCATTTAGATTTTTTGTCATCAGAAAGTGCTAAATATGTATCTATATCTATCTTTTGATTTGCTAAATATTTGTCAAATGGTTGATCAACTATATAATATGACAATGTATTTGTAATTCTTAATTCCATATATGGTTTTTCTGGTGCATCTGTTATCTGATATGTTAAATTTTCTTGACCAACAACTAATGTAAAATTGCCTTTTATTGTTTTTTGATATCCTGTATTTGAAGTTGCTTCTATTTCTACCACAACTTTATCTCCATTCTGCAATTGCTGATTAGGTGTTATTGTTAAATTAAAGAAGTCTGTATTAGTATCTTTTTTTATTACTCCACTTTCTTTACTTAATTGACATATTGCATTAGCAGAACATTTATATTTTATATTATATCCTATATCATATGTAGCTGCTTCAATATTGTTTTTTCTACTATTCATATTTACTGTAATAGTATAATCATCTACACCTGACCAGTTTTCAACTTGAAATATTGATTTTTTTTCTGTTAATTTATCACTATAAAAATAGAATTCTTTACTTCCAACAAAAAAATTATTAATGCTATTGGTAACATATCTTCCAAAAATTATAACTAATGAACTTACGCATAATAATATAGCAATTATAATTATTATTTGTTTTTGGTTATATTTTCGTTTCATCTGCTTTCCTTTCTTATTAATTTTCTATTTTCCTGTTACTTGGTGAGCATTTACTGTTATTTCTATTAATTCTATAATATCTTGATAATTTTCTGTATTATATTCTTTAGGGAAATGTACAACCAATTGATATAAATTTGTAGTGCCTACTTTATATGATAAATTCACCTTATCTGTTGATAATGTTCTAAAATATGTTCCTTGATCATCTAGTGCAATATTATTTTCTGTTATTATGTTTGTGGCACCAGAATCTGTATAATTTTGATTCATATATAATTCATATGTTAGTGGTAAATTAGTCGTAGTTCTTATTGTCAATTCGTATTCCAAATCGACTTCTGCTTTTTGCGTTCCTTCTTGATTTCCTATCGAAAAATTATATATATATGCGTCATCTTGTGGTAATAAAGAATCTAAATTTGTTGTCATTGTTTTATAATCATCTTTTAATAAGTAAAATGCCATATCAACATTTGCTACCGAATTTGACATACTTTCATATCTAGCTAAAATTAATACAAAGAGCCTTGTTATAATTATCACACAAAAAATAAGAATTAGTGCTTTTACAAATACTCTTTTATTTTTTTTATTTATCATTTTTTTCCTCCGATTTTGAGGTATATGCATATATAACACTTAGAATTAATATTAAGATTACTATTAAAACTAATATTTCTGGCGATGATAAAATCTGTTGCCATGTTCCTAGTTGCGGAATTATCTTTACAACTTCTCCAATTATCATTTTTTCTTCTATTGGCTTGTCTTCGCTATTATTAGCATCTCCTCTGGTTATTATCTTGTTTCCGTTCTTTTCAATTAATCTATGTGTTATAATATTATTTCCATCTATGTATACTATTATATCGTTTTCTTTCACTTCTTTAGTTAATTTAGTAATTACTACATCTCCGACTTTTATTGTTGGTGACATACTTCCTGTAGCAACTTCAAATAAACTATATCCAAATAAATTTGCATAATCTTTTTTTTGTATTTTTACTTGATACATATAATATGCTCCTATAATAATTACTATTGTAATTATTGTTAAAAGCGTATTTAAAATAAAACTTATTACCTTTGTCATCCATTTTTGCTCCTGCTTTATATTTTTTATGTTACAGGTATTATTTCCTCTCCTGAGTATTGTATTGCACGGAATGTTATTGGTATCTGAAATTTTCTTACATCTTTATTTGTCCCTAGTTCTGTATCTATTTTATTATTTTGTTCATCATCAATCCATTCTACTTTCATTTCTATTTCATGTACAATTCCTTTTTGTATATCGTCTAATGTTATTATTCCTGTATATATGTTTTCTCCTGTTTTTATCAATTTTGCTCCATTTGCAGTTTCTTCAACTGAATTTATTTTTACACTACCATTTTTTAATTCTTCTTGATTTAGTGTAATATCATATCTCATTGATACATTTGTATTTTCTGGGTTTATTGCAATTTTAAAATTACCAGAGAGCCCTGGTGAAATTTTTCCTGGCATAGTATGTTCATCTTCATCAATTGTTATTTTATCTATAACGAAATCAGTCTGTATGCCTGTAGTAATTTTGGTTCCATTTACATTTATATTCCAAACTCCATTTTTAAATTTTACACCGGCTTCAACATTACTCTGAAATATTGCATATATGCTTATTAGCTTATACATTAATAGTGCTAATATACATATGCTTAATAAAACTAAAAATGCTATGACTTTTTTGTTTTTCTTCATTTTCAATCATTCCTTTGTAAGTTTAGGCTTCTTTTTTACTTTCTTGTTTGGCTTCTTTAATTCCTGCGAATACAACACCTATTTGATTAATAACTAATAATAGAGCTGGTAATACTATTACAAATAAAAAGCCCCATTTAGATTCTAATACTCCCAACACTGTTCCAGCATTTTGCATAACCTTTGCAGTATCTGTTGATCCAATTAAATATTTTCCTGCTATTTTCTTTTCTCCTTCTAATGTATAAGCTGTTTCTTTGCTAGTTAATTGTTCTACGTCTTCTATTACTCCTTCTCTAACTTTTATTTTTGAGTCATTTGAGTCATAATAAAATACTTTTTGTCCAACTTTTACACTGTCTTCACTATTTACAATTACTAAATCTCCTTTATTATATTCTGGTGATAAATCATTATCTTTTATAACAAGTAAAGAATTTCCTCCAATTTCAGTTACTTTAAATTCGTTATATGACAATAACAGTATAGTTAAAAATATCGCAATTATCATATAAATTATTATTAGAATGTTTGTTATTATTTTTTTCATTCTAGTTTCCTCCTTATGTATTTTTTTTTAATATATCATAACGTTTTCTTTTTTTCAATATTTTTTTTGTATTTTTTGCAAAAGAACAAATAATGAAAAAAGAGTAAACTTTTTTACATTTTAGTTTTACTCTTTTATCTATATTATTGCATTTTTAGTATGTTTTGGAATTGCTAATGGAATCTCATATTTTATGTCAAAAAATTCAAACTCCTCTAGAGTGTTATCTTCTAGACAAGCCAGATACACATCTAATTGATTTAAATTTTCACAAGCTGTAATTATAGCCGGATGTAAGTTATAATTTAACAGCATTTCAAAAGCAAGTTCCAAAGCTTTGGTTTTTGAAGCTTTCTCTTTTTCCTTAATAAGTTTGTATGTTTCTCTAAATCTGGCAATTGCAGGAAATTTATAATAACCAATAGGTTTTGTATAAACTTTATCAATAACATCTTGAAGTGAAGAATATTCTTTATTGTTATTTAATAAAAGTTCTTTTACTTTATTTATAGTATATGGCAAAATTACTTTTTTCTGCTCCTCCGAAATTACAAGTGTATTTTCTATATAACTTATTTCCAAGTCTTTTCCAATTATGGTATCAGTTTCTTCATCCTCTTTATCTACTGTTAAATCTTTAGCTAATTTCATTAAATCTATTGTATTTATTTTGTGCACAAATTTTTCTATTGTTTCTGTACTTATATATATTAAATCTATATTTTCTTTAAAATCATTATTGTATTTTTCAACTTTCATTTCCAAACTTTCGCTTTTAACTTCTATCTCATCTATGTCTTCTAATAATTTTTTTAATATTGTAATATTTAAATTTGATTTGCTTAATGCTTCTGTTGATTCATTTAAATAATAAAATGCATTGTCATTGGGGTTTATATCAGATGAAAACGTTACATTTGCCATAAAGTTTTTTATAAATATTAATATCTGTTTATTTAAATTTTTTTGAATATCTAGTGTTGATGTTAAAGAAATTTTTTCTAATTCAATTAATTTTGTAATATTTTCTTTATCTGCAAAATTTATCATTTGTATCCTCCATGTTAATTTTCTCAATTATATCATTTTTTTTTTTTAAAGTAAACTTATTTTTTTATTTTTTCTGTTTTTTTATTGTCTGTTGACTTGCTTTTTTTTATATGTTAAAATCAAGTCATAGACCTAATTACTAGAAAGAGGTGGCATGCATGCTCAAGAATAAATTAATTCCGAGCAAGAAAAGTCTATACAAAATCTTTAGAAAGAAAGGAAGCAAAGTATTAATTTTATCAAAACCTGCTTTTTCTCAAAATATTTTTGAGGATATAGCATCAACAGTTGAATCTGACCTTCATTCAAGCAATTTTAACTATAAGGGGGGCACTGTTTTGCAGATTCAACTTTTAGCTAATCTTTATAATGAAGAACGGATTACCCTTATTAAAATTAAAAACTTTGCTATTGTAGTAATACAATAATCTTTTATTCTAGGATAAAAAAAGGTTCCTATTTGGAACCTTTTTATCATTTTTAAACATCGTTTTCTCTAATTACATGATATTCTTTAAGAATTTTTTCAATATCAGTACCTTTAATTTGTTTTAAAACTTCTTTTAAAGCAATTTTTTCTTTTAATCCTAAATTCATTTCTGTAATAGGCTTTCCATCTCTTAGTTTAACTGTAGCATTTAGCAAATCTCTAATATCATAAGTGCTTCCCCATACTTCTGGTACACCTCTATCAATATTTAATAATGTGTAAACAGCTACCATTGCAGTTCTTATAGAATATTCTGTTGTAAATATTGTATCTCTCTCTGTTTCTGCAAATTGTCCTAAAAATGCAAAGTTTACAGCTTTGTTTGGAACTACTTTTGGTCTATCAGTTCCATTTCTTGGCATAAAGAATGCATCTATATATGGCATCATTACAGGTATTGTGTTAGTACTATTTTCTGCTAATTCTTCTATTTGATTTTCTGGTACACCTAAATGATATAACCATTCCATACAAATTTCCTTACCTGTACAATCTCTCATTGGCTTTTTAACATAATTTCCAGGTACATTACTAAATAGTCCATATATCCATCCAACTAATTGGTCTTTTGGTTGACTTCTAAATTGTGGTTGACGATTAAATGTCCAACTTAATAGCCAGTTTGAATCTTTTACAGTTACAATTCCCCCTGTTACTACTTTTCCACTAAATGGATCTCTCTTGCAGATTTTTTCTACATATGGAGGAATTCTATCATCTAATGTTGTAACTGTTGCACTCATCCAATTTGTTTGTTCCGGATCATAGCAAAACTTGTCTGGATTTCCAAATGATGAGTCTTGTTCAGCAATTTTACGCCATAAGTCCCATCCTCCACCTGGTTTTATTTCTGTATTCATTTCTGCTGGTGTGTTTTGACTTCCCATACTTGAATTTTCAACACATCCTCCATTTGTAATAAATACTAAATCATTTTCTGTTAAATCAATACTTGATTCTTCTCCATCTTTTGTAATTATTATACTTTTAGCTACTTTCTTATAATCTGATATTTCAAATTTTACATTTTCTACTTTTGTTCCATAATGGAATTGAACATCAAATTTTTTCAAATATTCTATCATTGGTAAAATCATTGATTCATATTGATTGTATTTTGTAAATCTTAATGCTGTAAAGTCTGGTAATCCTCCAATATGATGAATATATCTTTTTATATATAATTTCATTTCTAATGCACTATGCCAATTTTCAAATGCAAACATTGTTCTCCAATATAGCCAGAAGTTTGAATTTAATACTTCATCTGAAAAATAGTCTGTTATTTTTTTGTCATATAATTCTTCATCAGGTGTAAAGAATAAGTGCATTATTTCCATTGCACCCTTATCTGATATTGCAAATTTTTTGTCTGTATGTGCATCCTCTCCACGATTCATTGTTGCTCTCATTAATGAATAGTTTGGATCTTCTTTATTTAACCAATAATATTCATCAAGAACACTTACTC
>CAKPHD010000015.1 GCA_934155625.1 uncultured Clostridia bacterium | reverse complement strand
GTTATATTTGCTCCCATTTTATTAAGTTCATCAGTATATTGAAATCTAGATTCCCAAATATTTTCAATAATTCTGCTAGTACCGTTTGCAATTGAAAGTACAACTCCCATTTGTGGTTGTAAATCTGTTGGAAATCCAGGATATGGTTGAGTTTTTATTATAGCTTTTGATGGTCTTTCGTCACACCAAACTCGAATTTCATCACCAAAATCTTCAACATGTCCGCCAATTTCTAAAATTTTAGCTGTTATTGCTTCTAAATGTTTTGTAATACAGTTTTTTATTAAAATATCTCCTTTTGAGGCTACGGCAGCAAGCATAAATGTACCTGCTTCAATTTGATCAGGTACAACAGAATAAGTTCCATTGCCTTTTAATTTTTCTACACCATTTATTTTTATAACATCTGTTCCTGCACCACGAATATCTGCTCCCATAGTATTTAAAAAGTTTGCTACATCTACAATATGAGGCTCTTTTGCAGCATTATCAATTATTGTTGTTCCTTCTGCTAAAACTGCTGCAAGCATTACATTAATTGTAGCACCAACAGAAACTACATCCATATAAATTGAGTTGCCAACTAATTTGTCAGCTGTTGCTAAAATTTTTCCTTGTCCAACTTCTACTTTTGCACCTAAAGCTTCAAAACCTTTTATATGTTGGTCTATAGGTCTAGCTCCTAATTTACATCCACCAGGCATACCAACAGATATTTTTCCTGTACGTCCAAGCATACTTCCTAATATATAGTAAGATGCTCTGAATTTGCTTGTTAATTCTTCAGATGCATTTGTTTTGACTATGTTTCTGGTATCTATTGTAATTTCGTTTGTGTTGTTCCAAGTTATTTTTGCACCAAGACCTTCTAATATTTCGCATGATTTTTTTACATCACTTATATTAGGTAAGTTTTCTATAGTACATATTCCATCTATTAAAAGTGTTGCTGGTAAAATTGCTACTGCAGCATTTTTGGCACCACTAATTGTTACTTCTCCTTTTAAAGGTGTTCCTCCAGTTATAACTAATTTTTCCAAAAGTATTCCTCCTTAAATTTCTATTCACCAGAAATATATCATAAAAAGCATAATATTACAACAGTTTTGGAAGAAAAAATCGATAGAATATTACTTATTTTTATTGGCTGTAAATAGACCATTATTAGAGAAGAATTCTACTAGCTTAAATTTAAATTCAATTTCAGTATTATTTTGTTCTGAAATTAGATTATATGATTCTTGGTCTAAATTTTCTTCTAAATTTTCCTTTGCTTCATCATTAACTATTCCAGATGATACATCTATAAAACATAACGAAGGAAACATTACACACCACCAATTTTTACCTTTGGCTTCTCCAATTTCTACTCTTAAAGCATCATAAAATCCTGCAGGGAGTGTAATATCACCATAATTTTTGGTTGGAAAGTAAAAATTATTTATATTTATTTTTACAGGATAATTATATCCATTTTCTTTTATAGTATTTTCAGCTATTTGTTGAAAATCATCTTTATGAATATTTGCTAATGAAATTGCCTCTTCTTTTGTAGAACAATTAGAACATAAATTATTCATATAATTTAATAAGGAATCTCTTACTTTCAATTTTAAGGATTGATCTTCTTCAGAATTACTATTCGCAAGGACATGTAATCTAAATACTGCTTCTGATAAATTAGTGGATACCGCTGAAGCGTAATGTTGAGCACAAATAAATGTATATAAAAATAATAAAAATGTAATAATAGTAATATTTTTTATTTTGGAATTTTTAATAAAATTTAAAATTTTTTTCATACAAATCCTCCTAAAAACAATTTTGTTAAAATATATCTCTAAAATAATTATTAACCAAAAAAAATAAATTATACATTTACAGTTAAAATGCTTGACAACAAAAAAACGAAATGGTAAAATTTACCATATAAACAATCGGAAAGGATGAATAATATGGTTGTTGAAAATGATAAAATAGAAAAAATATATAGTTTTTATGTTAGTGATTATCATTTGGAAATGATTTTATTACCATTTATAAATAATAAAATTGAGAACAATAAAAAAGTGATAATAGAAACAGAATATGATTTAGAAGAATCACTAAAAGTAGTACTTGAAAGGACTAATATAAAACAAGAAAATAAGAATAAGATATTAAATTTAGGATGGAACTTGAATGAAAAAAGGGAATTGGAGGATAAATCAAATATTATTATAATAGGAAATAAAGAATATATAAAAAATATAAATTATAAAATTAAAGAAAATAAATTTGGAGATGTAACAATTGTAGACTGTTATAAATTTGAAGATTTAGAGGGAGATATTAATCAAATAAAAAACACATATGATTTTAATCTTAATACATATGGTATAAATAATATACAAAAATAAAAAAACTTTTGTATAAAGTATTGAAAAAATATATAAAATAATATAATATATAAAATATGTAGCAAGAAAGGAAGTAAACATATGGAAGAGAATTTAGAAAACATTAGAAAAACTCTAAAAAAATATTCTCAAGAACATTTATTAGATGAATATGAAAAATTAGATGGAGTAAAGCAAAAACAATTGTTAGATCAAATTCAACATATAGATTTTGAATTAATTAATAATTTATATAGTAAAACAAAAAAAAGTGCAGATGTTGAAGAAAATAAAATATCACCAATTGAATATTTAGACAAAGATAAATTAAATGGATATTATAAAGGTTTTCAAGAAACTGGTGAAAAAGCTATAAGAGCTGGTAAATTAGCAGCAGTAACAATGGCTGGTGGACAAGGAACAAGACTTGGACATAACGGACCTAAGGGAACATTTGATATAGGTTTAGAATCACATAAATCACTATTTGAATTATTAAGTGATTCATTAAAAAGTCAAGGAAAAAAATATAATGTTGTAATTCCATGGTTTATAATGACAAGTGAAGAAAATAATGATGACACTATTGATTTTTTTGCAAAACATAAATATTTTGGTTATGAAAAAGACAAGAATCTATTTTTCTTTAAACAAGGTGAATTACCAATGGTTGATACTGAAGGAAAAATATTAATAGGAGAAAATGGATTAATTAAAGAAGCCGCAGATGGACATGGTGGAATATATGAAGCACTTGTAAAAAATGGAATGACTAAAAAGATGAGAGAATTAGGTGTTGAATGGATTTTCATCGGTGGAGTTGATAATTGTTTAGTAAAAATGGTAGATCCTATACTAATGGGAATAGCAATACAAAAACACGTAACAGCTGCAGGAAAATCAGTTGTAAAGGCAAATCCTCAAGAAAAAGTAGGAGTATTTTGCAAAAAAAATGGAAGACCATCAGTTGTTGAATATACAGAAATACCTAAAGAAATGGCTGAGGCTACGGATTCAAGAGGAGAGCTAATATATGGAGAATCTCATATTCTATGTAATTTATTTAATATAGATGCAGTAGAAAGAATGGGAACAAAACCATTACCATACCATGTTGCATATAAAAAGGCAACATATATAGATAGAAAAGGAAATAAGGTTGTACCAGATGGGCCAAACGCATATAAGTTTGAAGCATTTTTATTTGATGCTTTTGGAGAATTAGATGATATGGCTGTTTTAAGAGTAAAAAGAGAAGAAGAATTTGCTCCAGTAAAAAATGCTTCAGGAATAGACAGTCCTGAAACAGCAAGAGAGTTATATAGAAAATTCTATCAATTATAAAACAAAACGGTCAAGGGGGTAGTCCTTTTGGCCGTTTAACGTTTAATTTTGAAATACTAAAATATATTAAAAGAAAGTGTCTCTTTTGAAAAGAAAGGAAGAAATAATATGAATTACAAAGATGAATACAAAAAATGGTGTGAAGATCCAAGTTTTGATGAAGAAACAAAAAAAGAATTAATTGCTATTAAAGATGATGAAGAAGAAATAAAAGACAGATTCTATAAAGAATTAGAATTTGGTACTGCAGGATTACGTGGAGTTATTGGAATGGGTACTAACAGAATGAATAAATACACAGTAGGAAAAGCAACACAAGGTTTGGCTAATTACATATTAGAACAAGGAACACAAGACATGGGGGTTGCAATTAGTTATGATTCTAGAAGAATGTCAGATGAATTTAGTTTACAAACAGCATTAATTTTAAATGCTAATGGAATAAAAACTTATTTATTTGAAAGTTTAAGACCAGTACCAGAATTATCATTTGCAGTAAGACAATTAAAATGTACTGCTGGAATTATGATTACAGCAAGTCATAATCCTCCAAAATATAACGGATATAAGGTTTACTGGGATGATGGTTCTCAAATTGTTGCTCCTAGAGATAAAGATATTATTAATAAAGTAAGAAGCATAACAGATTTTAAAGAAATTAAAACAATTAGTAAAGAAGAAGCTATTGAAAAAGGATTATTTAATGTTATTGGTAAAGAAATGGATGATAAATATATAGAAACATTAAAAAGTAAAATATTAAATCCTGAAATTATTAAGGAGCAAGGAAAAGATTTAAAAATTGTTTATACTCCTTTACATGGAACAGGTAATACAATAGCTGAAAGATTGTTAAATGAATTAGGATTTAAAAATGTTTATGTGGTTCCAGAACAAGCTAAACCAGATGGAAACTTCCCAACAGTTGATTATCCAAATCCAGAAGATAAAAAAGCATTTAAATTAGCTTTAGAGTTAGCTGAAAAAGTTAATGCTGATGTAGTTTTAGCAACAGACCCTGATGCTGATAGATTAGGAATTTATGCTAAAGATACTAAAACAGGTGAATATATGCCATACACAGGAAATATGTCAGCTTTATTAATTGCTGAATATAGAATTTCTCAAATGAAAGAAAAAAATATTTTACCTAAAGATGGTATGTTTATTACGACAATTGTTTCATCAGATTTAGCAAAAGCTATTGCTGCAAACTACGGATTAGAGTGTATAGAAGTTTTAACTGGATTTAAAAATATAGGTGCTGTTATGAAAAAAGCTGAAGAAAATCATGACAAAACTTATGTATTTGGATTTGAAGAAAGTTATGGTTGCCTAATCGGAGACTATGCTAGAGACAAAGATGGAATTGCTGCTGTTATGTCTTTATGCGAAGCTGCAGCATATTATAGAGCACAAGGAATTACATTATGGGATCAAATGAATAATATTTATGAAAAATATGGATATTATAAAGAAGACCAAGTTTCAATAGTTTTAGAAGGTGCTGAAGGTGCTGAAAAGATTAAAGAAATGATGACATCTATGAGAAATAAAGATGTAGAACAAATTGGTAAATATAAAGTATTATGTTTTAAAGACGTTGATAGAGATTATGTAAAAGATATGACTACAGGAGAAGAAAGTAAAACAGGATTACCAAAATCAAATGTTTTATATTATCAATTGGAAAATAATTCATGGTGTTGTGTTCGTCCTTCTGGTACTGAACCTAAGATTAAACTTTATTTTGGGGTTAAAGGTACTTCTGTAGAAAATGCAACAGAAGAATTAGAATTGTTAAAAGATGCTATGGTTAAAATAGTTAAAGAATAATAAAAGAGGGCTGTCGAAAGGGATGGCCCTTTTAAACAGCCTTTTATAATATTATTTTTTCCAGCCTTCTAGGTTTCTTGAAATTGCACCAAATAGATTTGCTCTAACCATTGGAATATCTTTTTGCCATAAAAATATTTGTTCCTTCATTGTTTCTCTTTTTGTATGTTCATCCATAGGGCAAACTTTAGGCATTACTGGTTTATTGTATTTTTTTACAAATCTGCGAGTATCTTTTTCACTTAATAAAATTAATGGTCTTATTAACGTTATTTGAGTTCTATCCATAAAACTTTTTGGAACAAATGTTGAGATACTTCCTGTATATAATAAATTCAATAAAAATGTTTCTAAAACATCATCCATATTATGTCCAAGTGCAATTTTATTACATCCTTCTCTTACGGCTACACTATTTATTATACCTCTACGCAAATTGGCACATAGTGAACATGGATTTTTTTCTTTTCTTACATCAAAAACAATTTCTTTTATAGAACTATTTTCTATAAATAATGGTACTCCAATTTCATCACAATTTTTTTGTAAGAGTTCTGTATCGAAAAAATCAAATCCTGGATTTACTGATATTGCTATCAAATCAAAATGTTTTGGATAAAATCTTTGTAATGCTTTTAAGCCATTTAATAATGTTATTGAGTCTTTTCCTCCTGATAGACATACTGCTATTTTATCTCCTTCTTCTATCATTTGATATTCTTCTATTGCTTTTCTCATTTTACTTAATATGTGTTGCATGCTAAGTTTCCTTTCTTTAACTAAGATAAATTTATTATAACATAGATGTCAAGTAAGGAATGGTAATATTAAGTAAAATTGTTGAATATAATATATAAAAAGATTGACAATACGTATTATACGTAGTATAATAATTTATGTTAGGAGGAAAGAATGATGACATTTCGAGAACTTGAAGGAACTCTTAACAGTATCTTAAAACAAGCAGGGTTAAAATGAACTCTGCCTTGTATAGAAAAGGAGAATAAGTATGAAAGTTATTTATCCAGTTTTATTCTATGAAGAGGAAAAAGGAGAATATTCTGTATTTGTTCCTGACTTAGTAAGAAGTTTAAATATACCAGCAAGTACTTGCGGAGATTCTTTAGAAAAAGCAATGGAAATGGCAGAAGACTTAATTGCTGGAATAGTTTTAGATGAAATGGAAGAGGGAAATAAGATTCCTAGATCTCGCAAAATAGAAGATGTGACATTTGATGAGTTGGAAAAAGAAATAGATGTAAAAGATTGGAACTATGTTTCTAAGTTTAAAACATATATAGCAGTAGATATAACGGCATTTGCAGAAAAATGGGGAAAAGAATTGGTCAAGAAGACTGTAAATATACCAAAATGGATAAATACTAAAGCTGAAGAATTAAGAATAAATTTTTCAAAAACATTAGAAGAGGCCTTATTACAAAAGATATATAAAAATTAGTGAAAGGTTAATCAAAGTAATAAGAAGTTAATTGTGTTGCTTTCATAGATAAAAGCGTGAAAGAAAATGTTCTTAGTTGTAATAATATGTCGATTATGATATACTAAAAAAAATCGCGAGATATACAATGACTATTATGAATAGTATATAAATAGTTTTGGAGGTGAAAGTATGCAATATGTTATCCAGGTAAGTGGAAATGTAGCCAATAAACAAAATAAAGCTTATGTAGTTAATTCTAGTTCAATGGATGAAGCAAAAAAGATTGCAACACAAAAATTTTGTGATGAATTTTCTACAAATACTACTGAAATATATGCAGAATCAAATAAAAGAACAGGTAAATCAATTGCAGCATTAATTTGTATGTTTATTCCAATTATATTATCATTTGTAAAGTGGAAAAATGGACATGAAACAATAGTAATTACTCCAGACTATATTTCATGTTTATATGGAGCTTTTATTTATGGTGCATTTGTAGTTCGTTTTAAAGGAGTTCAGAGAACAGTAAGTTCGTTTATAGATATGTTATTTTGTGTTATAATAGTTTTGTTATTAGCATCTTTTGCAAAAACAATTTTAATAACAAAATCGATTAATGTTTTTGGCTTAACAGAAATTAATATTGATACAAATATGTTTTTAATAGTAGCAATAGTTTTGTCTTGGTTTGGATTAAAAGCTGTTAGTTTTGTTTGCATAGGTGGTGTAGTAATAGCTGCATTTTGTAATATAACGGCATTGAACGTGGCCATGGGAAATATATATGGACCATTATATATAATTTGTGCATTTATAGGTATTATATTATATATTTCAATTGAACCTGCTTTTATGGAAGCAATGTTTCGATTAAAAAGTATGACTGCAAAAGGATTATATAGTTTTAAAAAAGATGAGTATCAAATTAAAGAAACTAAAAACAAAAATGAAGGGGATAAAATATGAAGAAGTTTTTTGCAATAATTTTGGTGATAGCAATAATTATAGGTGTAGCAGTGTTAATAATTAAAATTAAGCCGGTTAATGATTCGAGAGTGACAAATGATTTTGCGGAAAAGGATATAGATGGCAGATATTTAACAATTATAAATGATACGGATCAGGTTATTAATGAAATTGTAGTAACTGTAGGCAATGGAACTGAAATTGAAGAAATGAAACAATCAAATCCTGATGAGAAAAGTTTTTCGATTAAAATTCCAGAGGAATATTCGGAATATAATACATTTATGGTTACCTTAATAGACAGATATAATATGAAGTATGAAAAAGAGGTTAAAGAAGTAAAAGAAAAGGGAAGAACTGAAGTTATAATTAATAAGGATAATTATGTTAAAGAAAAGGGAGACTTTTTTAAAAAGATAAATAAATTTTTTAATGGAGATTAAATTATAAGAAAAATGAGAGATGTAATATGTAAATACATCTCTTTTATTATTTAAAAATTATTGATTTTTTAATAGTTATGTATTATAATATTTGTATATTTTTATGTTCTCATAGCTCACCAGGAAAGAGCGCTTCCCTCCTAAGGAAGAGGTAGGGGGTTCGAGTCCCTCTGGGAACACCAAGTATTTATTTAGGAGTATAAATGGAACAAAAAGAATATTATATGAAACAAGCCTTAAAAGAAGCGGAAAAGGCATATAGAAAATTAGAAGTTCCGGTAGGAGCAGTAATAGTAAAAGACGGAAAAATAATAGCAAGAGCACATAATCAAAAAGAAACAAAAACAGATACAACAAAACATGCAGAAATATTAGCAATACAAAAAGCAAGTAAAAAATTAGAAACTTGGAGACTGATTGATTGTGAGATGTATGTAACATTAGAACCATGTTCAATGTGTGCTGGAGCAATAATAAATTCAAGAATAAAAAAAGTTTATATAGGAGCAATGGACGAAAAAACAGGAGCCGTAGGGTCTGTATTAAATTTGTTTGAAGATTATACATTCAATCATAAGGTAGAAGCAGAAAAAGGGATAATGGAAAAAGAATGCCAAGAAACTCTTAAGAAATTTTTTAAAGAATTAAGAGAGTTAAAACGAGGAGGAAAAAATGTATAGAAATATAAAACAAAAGATTTTTCATAGTGTAATTATTACTGTGATAATTATTGCTATTTTATGTGTAGGTGGAATGTTTATATTAAGGTATCAAGTTGAAGGTGAATCTAATATGCCATTTAAAATCAGTAAAATTTCAATAATAGAAAGTGTAGAAGGAACTGAAAGTCAAGAGACAGAAGAAAAATGGAATTTAAATGTTGATGAAAATAATGATATATACATATATATTGAAAAAAATTCAGCTTATGGAAAAACAGAAATAATTCAATCTGTTGATATAAAAAATATAAATATAAGTAAATCAAAAGAAAAAGGAATAGTGGCATTATATAAACCCGTTCAAGATGAAAAAAGAATGTTTGTAAATAAAGAAGAAAATGAAATTACTGAAATAACATATGAAGGAGATTTAGAATCAAATATTAAGGAACAGAAAATATCAAATCAAGGTGGAATAATTGCATTTAGATATGGAATAAATGATATTTCACAATACATTTCTCAAGATGCAGAAGAAATAGACCATAGTCAACTGTTAAAATTAACAAATATAACAGAAGATGATTTAAAGACAACATTAACATTTGATATTATTATTAATTTAACTAGTGGTAAAAAATATCAAGCGCCAATAAGTATAGATATTCCAACAGATGAAATTATAGAAAAAGGAACAGTTGGAATTGACAAAACAGACCTAAATAATATAATTTTTAAAAGAATAGAAAATTAATAAAAATACTTGCAAAAATCATAAATAGAGTATATAATACATAATGGTATGAGAATTAATCTCTGTATGGAAAGCAAGCTCAATAGAAGCCTATGAACCTTGTCAGGTCCGGGAGGAAGCAGCAATAAGTAGATACTTCTATGTGGGAATTGTTTTCCATAGAGAGATTGATATTCACACCATTTTTTAAAATTTAGGGGTTATAAAGGATGTGAGATAATGGGGTACACAGCTCTTTATAGAAAGTTTAGGCCACAAACATTTGCAGAAATGGTAGGTCAAGAACACATAACAAGAACATTAAGAAATCAAATAATGGCAAATAGAGTAGGACATGCATATTTATTTAATGGAGGAAGAGGAACAGGAAAAACAACATCAGCTAAAGTATTGGCACGAGCTATAAACTGTTTAAATCCGCAAGATGGAGAGCCATGTAATGAATGTGAAATTTGCAAAGCAGCACTAAATGGGTCATTAACAGATATAGTAGAAATGGATGCTGCATCCAATAATAGTGTAGAAGATATACGTTCTATTAGAGAAGAGGTTAATTTTTTACCTACAAAAGCAAAATATAGAGTATATATAATAGATGAGGTTCATATGTTATCACAAGGTGCATTTAATGCGTTATTGAAGACGCTTGAAGAACCACCAGAACATGTAAAATTTATTTTGGCTACAACTGAACCACAAAAATTACCTGCAACAATACTTTCAAGATGTCAAAGATTTGATTTTAAAAGAATTTCAAACGAAGATATTATAAAAAGATTAGAAATTGTTTGCAAAGAAAGTAATATAGAAATTACTAAACAAGCATTAAATATAATTGCATCATTAGCAGAAGGAGCAATGAGAGATGCTTTATCAATTTTAGAAAGATGTGTACAAGACGGAGAAAACAATATTGATGAAGACAAAATAAAAGAATTAGTAGGAATTCCTAAAATTACTTATATACATAGCATAACAGAAGCAATAATAAAATATAATATAGATGAAGCTATGGAATCTATAACTAAAGTTTTAGATGAAGGAAAAGATTTAAATAATTTACTTTGGGAAATTATCAAATATATTAAAGATATTTTGATGGTTAAAACAGGGCAAAAGCTAACAATCTATAATGAAAATGATTTTGCAAATTTAAAAAAATTAGCAGATGAAGTTTCAAAAGAAAGAGCAATTAAGCTAATTAGTGAATTATCAAAATTAGAAAATGATATGAAAAGCTCAACTCAAAGATTAATAGTTTTTGAGGCAGGAATAATAAGATTATGTGATAAAGAATTAACTTCAAGTTCTAGTAATAATTTGAGTGATTCACAAAGTGGAGGGAATAGTAATATTAATGCTGGAGAAATCTATGCTAGACTAGAAAAAATAGAAAATTATTTAAGAGGAGGAGCTAGAGCACAAGTACCATCGACTGGAAATAGAAAAACAGCAACTACAGGTGCAAATACTACTGCCCAAGCAGGCTCTACAGATGCAATTGCAGGAATAGGAAAGGATAAAAAGCCAGCTCAATATTGGCAACAAGTTGTAAATAATTTTAAACAAAATGGAAAAATAATGTTATATACTAATTTGTTAAACACAAATGCAGTTGAAATAAATGATATGACTGTTGGAATTGAATTCCCTAAAGGAATTACACCTTTTGGAAAAACAGTTTTAGAAAAGCCAGAAAATAAAATGGAAATTTCTAATCAAGTATCAATTGCATGTGGAAAAACAATGCAGATAAAATATATTGATGCAAAACCTCAAGACGTGGGTGAAGTATCAGAAGAAAGTGAATTATCAAATTTTGCAAGTAAGTTTGATATACCGCTTGATGTAATAGAATAGCACCGATAAGAACCGGTTCCAAATGTACCCCAAAAGGTACCGCAGAGAACCGGTCCCAAATGTGCCGAAAAAGGAGGAAATTAAAATGTCAAAAAGAGGAGGATTCCCAGGAATGGGAGGATTTGGTGGAATGAACATCAATAATTTAATGAAAGAAGCTAAAAAAATGCAAGCAGATTTAGAAAAATCACAATCTGAACTTGCAGAAAAAGAATTTGAGGCATCAGCAGGAGGGAATGCAGTAACTGTAAAAGTTAATGGCCAAAAACAAATATTAAGTTTAAATTTACAAAAAGAAGTTGTTGATCCAGATGATGTTGAAATGTTACAAGATTTAATTATTACATGCTTAAATCAAGCTTTTAAACAAGTTGATGATGCACAAGCAGCTTCAATGGGAAAATTTAATATACCAGGTTTAATGTAGGAGAAAGAACAATGTCAATGTATTCACCATCAATAGAAAAATTAATACAAAGTTTTGAAAAGTTGCCAAGCATAGGGAATAAAACTGCTGCAAGATTAGCTTTTTATATTTTAAATGCTTCAGAAGAAGAAACAAATGATTTTGTTTCTTCTATAGTAAATGCTAAAAAGAATTTAAAATATTGTAGTAAATGTTATAATATATCAGATACTGACCCATGTCAGATTTGTGGAAATCCTAAAAGAGACCAATCAGAAATATGTGTTGTTGAAGATGTAAGAGATATAATTGCAATGGAAAAAACACATGAGTTTAGAGGAGTTTACCATGTTTTGCATGGTTCAATTTCTCCAATGAATGGTATCGGACCAGATGATATAAAAATAAAAGAACTATTAGCTCGTCTTATGGATGGACAAGTTAAAGAAGTAATACTTGCTACAAACCCTAGGGTTGAAGGCGAAGCAACTGCTATGTATTTATCAAAATTAATAAAGCCTTTAGGAATAAAAGTTACAAGAATTGCTCATGGAATTCCTGTAGGAGGAGATTTAGAGTATACTGATGAAATTACTTTAACTAAGGCTCTTGAAGGTAGAAGAGAATTATAAAATAAATATTATCTGGTAGTAGCAATTATTGGAATCCATAAAAGTCACCTCTTTATATTATATTCTTTATAATATAAGAGGTGACTTTTTAATTAACCTAATAAAATTTTACAAATGTCTCTAGTTGAATTCTTTTTAGAAATGAGTCTTGCACGAATTTTCATTTCTTGCATTTTATCAGGATTTGAAAATAATTTATTTAAAATTTCTTCAACATTATCTCCTTTTTTTATCCAAATGGCAACTTTGTTTTTTTCTAAATAAGCTGCATTTTCTTCTTCTTGACCAGGTATTGGATTAATAACTACTATTGGTAATCCAGATGCTAAACTTTCTGTAGTTGTAAGTCCACCAGGTTTAGTAACAACTAAATCAGAAATGCTCATTAATTGAGGAACTTTATCTGTATATTCTAGAATCTTTACGGAGTCTTGCTTTCCTAAATCATTAACTAGATTTTCGAAAGATTCTTTCATTTTTTGATTTTTCCCAGAAATGGCAACAAGCTGAATGTTTTCATGACATTCTATAAAAGATTTGAAAATCTTAAGTGTTTGAGTTTTTCCTAATCCATATTCTCCACCACCAAAAAATAGTACAGTTTTTTTATTAGGTGATAAACCAAAATTCTGTAATATTTGTGATTTATCATATTTTAATAAAAATTTATTTGAAAGAGGTATTCCAGTTGCATATATTTTTTCTTTTGGAATTCCTTCTTCTTGCAATTGTTTTTTCATTTCTTCGTGAGAAACAAAATAATAATCAACATATTCGTTAAATACAAGCCATTGTTCATGAGGTGCATAGTCCGTTAAAACTGTAGCAATTTTTGAGTTTAATTTTCCTTGTTTTTTTAAATATGCACACATTGTTGAGGCAAATGGATGTGTTGAAATTATTAATTCTGGATTAAAGTCTTGCAATAATTTATTTAATTTTTTTGATAATAATTTGTTTGATGTTGTACTTATTTGTGCAATTGGTCCACTTTGAGCATGCCAATAAACTTTGCCCCAAGTTTGTGGAATTTTTTTTGCCATTTCTGCATATGCTGTAGTTGTTACTTTATCAAAAAGCTTATTAACATAGTACATGCAATCTATTAGTTGTATTTCTATATTATTATAATTTGTTTCAATATATTCTTTTATGGAGCGGGCAGCACTTAAATGTCCTCCGCCATATGATGCATAAAATATTATTACTTTTTTCATAATCTGTCTCCTTAAGGCATTTTTTTTAATTTTATCATAATAGTAAAATAATTTGTATATTTTTTGGAAAAAAAACCAAAATATTAAGAAAAGGAGGTTTGCAATGAAAAAAAGTAAAATTTGGATGGTGACAACTGCAATTGCGATAATTGTAGCAATAATATTAGGATATAATTTTTTAAATCAAAAAAAGGCATATGCAACAACAAAAGAAAATGATTATAATATGGCATTTTATCAAATTGTTGAATATGTACAAAATGTAAAAACATATTTAGCAAAATCAATGGTATCAAAATCTGCTGAGCATGGTGCAGAAATTTTAACACAAGTTTGGAGAGAGGCTAATTTAGCACAAGCTTATTTGGGAATGTTGCCTGTAGAAAGTCAGGAATTAGAAAATACTGAAAAATTTTTGAATCAGGTAAGCGAGTATAGTTATTCATTATCAAGAAAAAATATAGATGGAATTGAATTAACTGATGATGATATTAATAAAATAAAAGAGTTATATAATTATTGTAATGACTTATCAAATACTTTAAATGAAATGTCAGATGAATTGAATAATGGTACAATTAAATGGTCTGATTTGATAAAGAACACAGAAGGTGCAGATATTACGGAAGTAAGTACATTTGATGTTGTTGAAGAAAATTTCCATGAATTTCCAGGTTTAATTTATGATGGAGCTTTTTCTGAGCATATAACAAGTGCAGAGAAAAAAGGTTTAACAGGAGATGAAATTGATGAAGAAACTGCAAAACAAAAAGCAGAAGAATTTATAGGAAAAGATAAAATAAAGGAAACTAAGAATAATGGATATGTAGAAAATGGTGATATTCCAGTATATAGATTTGAGATGACTACAAAAGATGATAAAACTATAGGGATATCAATTTCTAAAAAAGGTGGACATGTAGTATTTTTAAATTATGATAGAGATGTTAAAGAAGAAAAAATAGAAGAAAAAGACGCAGTGCAAAAAGGAAAAGAATACCTTACAAGTAAAGGCTATAATAATATGAAGGAAACTTATTATTTAAAAGAAAATGGATTTATAACTGTAAATTATGCATATAATCAAAATAATGTAACAATTTATCCGGATTTAATAAAAGTAAAAATTGCATTGGATAATGGAGAAATTATTGGATTAGAAACAACCGGATATTTAAACTGTCATTATGAAAGAACAATTCCTATAACTAAAGTGTCTATAGAAGATGCAAGAAAAAAATTGACTGATAAAGTCGAAATTACAAGTGAAGGTTTAGCAATAATTCCAACTGAATGGAAAGATGAAAAATTTTGCTATGAATTTAAGGGTAAAATTAATGATATAGATTTTATTGCTTATATTAATGCGGAAACTGGTGAAGAAGAGGATGTGTTAATTATTATGAATACACCTAATGGAATTTTAACTGAATAATTTACAAAAATTGAAAAATAAAATTTGAAATTTTGTTAATAATAATTAATGAAAAAAGTTAAATAGCTTTTTTCGAAAAACGGTCCGTAATACAGATAAATTTGAAAGGAGATTCTAAAATGTCTAGAAACAACAAATTAATATCTGAAAACTTACGAACAGAAATAGCAAAAGAATTAGGTGTTTATGATCAGGTAAAACAAGATGGTGGTAGTTGGGAGAATGTATCTTCTAAAAAATGTGGTAGTATAGTTTCTAAAGCTATAGAAATTGCAAATAGAGCTGTTGAAAATCAATAGTTTTTAGATATGCAAAAAACGTCAGATAAGTTGATATTCAGCTTATCTGATTTTTTAAAATAAAAAAGGAAAAAAATTGACAATAAATTTAAATAGTGTTAGAATCATACTAAGGGCAAGTAATGCTACTAGTACAAAAGATGGCAAAAGAGTTAATCTTGTTCAAATATTTATAATTAAATTTAGGAGGGGATTATATGAAGAAACCGTTAAAAATGATTAGTTCAATTGTAGCATTAATGTTGATAATAACAATGGTTGCAATGCCAACAGTGGCTAATGCAGCATCATATAACTATAATTCATCAAAATCAAAAGGATTTAATTTTAGTTCAATGCTACAAATGGCAACACAAAGATATCAAGCAGTAAATACATATAAAGACTATTTAAAAGAAATGAATAAATTTATAGAAGGACTTGATAAAAACATGTCTGTCAGTGATTCAAAGATTCAAATCATTGACAAAGCAAATGAATTACAAAAAAAATATGGTAATAGTAATTCATCATCAATACCAAATATTACAAACCAAATAATTAACTCAACAATTAATTCTAATGCATCTTCAACAACAGATTTATTAGGATCAGTATCAGGAGTATTAAAAAAATTATTAGGAAATACAGGATTATCAATACAAAGTTTAACACCAGATGTAAAAATTGATGATATGGTGGCAACAACAGCAGGGGAAAGATGCGGAGCTGACTATAAAGTAAAATTAGTTGGTAAAATATACTATGCAAATACAGATAAAAATGGAAATCCAACATCTAATAAATGGGTATATTTAGTACATGGTTCACAAATGAATGGACAAGCAATGGCAGATGCTGTTGGACAAATGTACTTAGATCAAGGATATAATATATTAGCACCAGATTCAAGAGGATATGGAAACAGTGAAGGTAGTGTAGCTATGGGATATGTAGAAAGTCTTGATGTATGGGACTGGCTAACATATTTAAATAATACATATGGAAACAAATGTCAACAAGTAATAATACATGGTGTATCTCTAGGTGGAGCAACAACAGTATTTGCTTCAGGACTAGAAGTTAATGGAAAAACATTAAAAGATCAAAAAGTAATTGGACTAGTAGAAGATTGTGGATATACATCATTAACAGGTATTATAAAAGGAATGTTAGGTTCTTCAAATTCATCAGATTCTTCAAGTAATGCATTAACTTCAAAAATCTTAGGAATATCTGGTAAAGATGATTTATCAAGCTTAACACAAGGAAATTTAACAGACACTATAATTAAAAAACTTTTAATTAGCAAAATTGGTGTAGGTTTAACGGAAGAAAATTTTGATCAATATCAAAATGCTTTAGATAGTTTAAATAGATGTGATTTACCATTACTAATTGTACATGGTACAAAAGATTCAACAGTACCATTTGAAAATAGTACAGAAATTTACAATACAGCAATTGCAAATTCAAAAATACCATATGTTCAAAGATTTACAGCAGAAGGAGAACAACATGCATTTATTATATTAGGAAGTAAATACAATGTATACAAAGGACATATAGAAAACTTTGTTAGTAAAGCAGAAGATATTGCTAGTGGAAAAACAGTAAATAAAACATCAGATTATAAAGAAGAAACAGAACAAAAAACATCTGCAATTACACAATTAGTAAAAGCATTAAAATTAATAAAGAATATTATAAATAAAGGATAGAAATATAAAAAATCGACCACCTAAAGAGGAGGTCGATTTTTTGGATTAAAAGCATTGACTTTTATTTAAAAGATTGGTATACTAAAATTAGATTTATAAATAAACTAAAGATATGAGAAGGGAATAAACATGAGAAAGTTATATAAAAAAACAATTTCAATATTATTAATAACAATGCTAATATTTATTGGGTTACAATCACAAGTTGCATATGCAAAAACTGATGCAGAAGAATTAAAAGACTTATTAAACGAATATGAAGATGATTTAGGAAATTTAAGAGAATTTAAAGCTAAAGTTGATGAAACATATAATGATTTATATACAGCAACTAAGGTTGATGATACACTAAAGGAAAAACTAAGACAAGATGTAGAAAAATTCAATAACATAACAGGTATAAATCCATTAATAGTAAGTGTTTTAGATATTGAATTAAATTCACAAATAGACAATTTAACTGATGAAAATATAGATGATATGAGGGAAGAAATATCAGTAATAAAAGAATGGGCAGATGCAAAAGTTGGTGATACTACTACTGATACTAATCCAAGTGATAATAATACTTCAAATATAATAGATGATAAAACAACACAAAATACAATTGCAGTAGATGATACAATTGCTAATATGACAATACCTAAAGCAGGAATAAGATGCGTTATTGGAATAATATCTTTAATATTAGTAATTATTGCAGGAATATTTGTTAAAAAATATAGAAATCTAAGAGAAATAAAGTAAAAAAAGAAGTTCGTTCGAACTTCTTTTTTTACATATTTTTATTTACATTTTTTCTTAAAACAACATAGCTTCCTAATAATAATGCTAATGTCATAAGGATTATAACAAAAATAATATGTTGCATATGCTCTACTGTAAAGGTAAAGTAATTTTCTGTTTCGACTTCAATCATTGGATTTATTGTTTGAACTAAATGAGTAAGTTCATTTAAGTTTGCACTTGTTCCAAGTCCTTCAACAGTCCACCTACATAAGACGAAATTAGATATAAAATCCGAAACGCCTTCTAGTTTAAATAGCATACCTGAGAATAATAGATGTGGTACAAGAACAAGCGGAATTATTGTCATTGCTATATTGGCATTTTTAACAAATGCTGATATAAATAATCCCATTGTTGCTGATGACAATATTGACAAGAAACATATTAATTGTATGTCCCAGAACGAATCTATTAATATACTGTATTCAGAACTTCCAGCCATTTTTTGGAAAATGAATACTAATAATAATGCTTGTATAAAAGCTAATATTCCTTGAACAATAAACTTAGAAAGTAAGTATGCCGATAGCTTTAAGTCTGCCATATGTTCTTTTTGCAGTATTACTTTTTCTTTACAAATTTCTTGAACAGAGTTCAAAAGTCCTAACCAAATTGATGCACAGCCTAATGAAAATAAAATAGCCTTTGTATCATCATAGCTCTTATATAAATCATCTGTTGTAACCAATGCTAATAAGACAGCAACTATAGGTGCTTGTGCAAAAAGTATTAATAATTGTTGAATATCATTCGAAATTAATTTTATATATCGTTTTATTAAGATAATTAATTGTTTTAAGAATGGTTTTTTCTTATTTTCAATATTATTACTTTTTCCTGGTTGAATTTCTTTTGGTATTACTTTTTCTCTTGTGTCTTCAAATTTATTATACCAATAATCTAAGTTTTCGTTTATTAATGTATATATATCAACAAAATCGTTTACTTCGAAGAAGTCTAGCGCTTCTTGAGGAGAACCATAAAAACATAAATGACCGCCGTCACCGAAAAATGCTACTTTATCACATAAGTGTAAATTAAGCGTATTATGTGTAACAAGTATAATTGTTTTTCCCATTTGAGACATTTTTCTTAATGTTTTCATAATGCTTCTTTCAGTACCTGGATCTAATCCACTAGTAGGTTCATCTAAGAAAAATAGATTTGGATCTGCTAGTAACTCAACTGCGATACTAGCTCTTTTTCTTTGTCCACCACTTAATTGTCTTATATATGAATTTTCAAAATCAGTTAAGCTGACAATATCTAAAACTTCTTTAATTCTCTGATTACGCTCTTTGGCAGATGTATTATCTGGCATTCTTAATTTTGCTGCATATTGTAAAGTATCATGTAAAGTTAGATTTGAAAATACAATATCATCTTGAGGTACATATCCTATATTATATTTTAAGTTTTCGTAATTTTCGTATAGATTTTCGCCATTTAATAAAACTGTACCTGATGTTGGTCTATCTACACCACTTATACATTTCATAAAAGTAGATTTTCCAGCTCCGGAACCTCCTACGAATGCAACAAATTCAGATGGTTTTATACTCATACTTACATGTGAAGATATTTGGCGTGTTTTAAATTTGATTTTAACATCTTTTACTATATCTATAGCATCTAACTGAATACCTTTTTCGAATATCTGATAGATTAATTTGTTGTCAGATAAAATTAACTTTGTATTTCCTATAAATATAATATCTAAATTGTTTAAAGGGATATTTTCAGATTGAGGTATAGTTTTGCCATTTACATAGACTCCATTTAAACTTAATTCATCTGTTATAGAAGTTTTATTTGAAGTGTGATGTATTGTTGCGTGATGTTTGGCTACTCCTGCAGGTGATAAAACTATATCACAAGAACCACTACTTCCTATTGAAATAGACCCGGAAGATAAGGTATAAGTTTCCCAGGCGTCTAAGTTTTTGTTGATAGACATTATCATTATAATGCCAGTTTGATTGTCTTTACTTAAAATTTTAATAAAACTACCTTCTGATAAATAAACATCATCAATTATTTTATTATCATTTCCTATCATTGGTACTTGTAAACTATCATTTGAGATTAAAACACCATATTCGGTTATTTCAAGATACCCTTGATGGTCATCAACAGAATTTGATGATATCGCAATATCATTATTAAAAGAACTACCGAAAGATATTTTGTTTTTCCCAAATGTAGACAAATTTATTGTTTGTAGACCTGTATCATCTAAGATTGTTAAAAAATAGCTTTCGCCATTTTGTGCAACATGTCTTTGATGTACAAAGTCATCAAATTCTCGATTTTCTTTTTTCATAATTCTATCCTTTCTAAGTTGTATTTTAATATAAAAAAAATTACAAGTCAACAAAATTATTGCAAAATTTATTTAATTGGAATATAATATGTTACAATTAACAGTATGGAAAAAGTATATTTAGAAATTAATAATACATTATTAATTTCCTAAGATTTATATAATCTGATTATAAGCTGTAAATCGTAACATATATAATTATGATATTAAAAAATATATTACACGTAGGAGGTTGTAATGAAAATAAAAGATATATTAAAAGTAACAAATGGAGAGTTAATAATAGGAAACGAAAATTTAGAATGTGAAAATTTTTCAAAAGATACAAGAACAATAAAAAAAGGTGATATATATATAGGAATAAAAGGTGAAAACTTTGATGGAAATAAATTTTGGAATATAGCATTTGATAATGGTGCAGAAGCGGTAATAGTTCAAAATGTAAAATTTACAAAACAAGAAATAGAAAAATATTCAAATAAAACAATAATAAAAGTAGAAGATACATTAAAAGCATTGTATGAAATTGCTAAATATAAAAGAAGTTTATATAATATACCAGTAGTAGCAATTACAGGAAGTGTAGGAAAAACAAGTACAAAAGACATTATTGCAAGTGTTGTAAGTACAAAATATAAAACACTAAAAACAGAAGGAAACAATAACAACAATATAGGATTACCGTTGACAATATTAAAACTAAGAGATCATGAAGCATTAGTTGTTGAAATGGGAATGAATCATTTTGGAGAAATAAGTTTGTTAACAGATATTGCAAAACCAACATTAGCAGTAATTACAAATATAGGAACATCACATATAGGAAATTTGGGTTCAAGAGAAAATATATTAAAAGCTAAATTAGAAATATTAGAAGGAATGAAAATTCCTAAAATAATAATTAATAATGATAATGACCTATTACATAATTGGTATAAAGAAAATTCGAAAAAATTAGAAATACATACATTTGGAATAGAAAATTCTAGTGAGATTATTGGAAAAAATATAAAAATACAAGAAGAAAGTAGTGAATTTACAGCTATAGTAGATTCTAGCGAAACAAAAATAAAAGTACCAGTTGGTGGGGAACATTTTGTGTACAATGCTTTATGTGCAATAGCTGTTGGAAAAATGTTAAATATAGCGATAGAGAAAATTCAACAAGGAATTGAGTGTTTTGAATTAACTAAAAAAAGAATGGATATTAGAAAATTAGAAAATGGAGCAATAATTATAAATGATGCATATAATGCAAGTTTTGAATCTATGAAAGTTAGTTTAGAATTTCTTGCTAACCATACGGGAAAAAGAAAAATTGCAGTATTAGGGGATATGTTTGAACTTGGAAAATATTCCGAAGAACTCCACAGAAAAGTTGGAAAAGAAGTTGCCAAAAATAATATTGATGTATTAATATGTGCTGGAAAAAATGCAAAATATATAATAGAAGAAGCAAAAAAAGATAATAAAATTGAAACATATTTTATGCACAATAATGAAGAAATTGTGGAAAACTTATCTCAAAAATTAAGAGAAGGAGATGTTGTTTTAGTAAAAGCCTCAAATGGGATGAAATTTTTCGAAATTTGCCAAAAACTATAGATTTTTTTACCGAAAATTGGTATAATGCAAATACCAATTATTTTTGGGAGGATGTCAAATGAAAATTAAGGATTATTACAAAATATTAGAATTAGAAAATAGCAAAGTAACAATAGAACAAATAAAAACAGCTTATAGAAAACAAGCAAAAAAATACCATCCAGATGTTAATGTAGGTAATAAAGTTGCAGAAGAAAGAATAAAAGATATAAACGAAGCATATAGAGTATTATCAAAGCCTTCATCAAAAAGAAAATATGACAGAACATGGAATTACAATATAGGATATAAACAAAAAAAGGCTAGGCAAAAAACATCAGGAGAAGTTGCAAGCGAATTTTTTGGAATGTTTTTTGGAAATGACGAAATAAAAGAAGAAATAGCTCAAAGTCAAATACCACCTGTAAAAGGAGAAAATATAGAAACAGAAATAAATATATCAATAGAAGATGGATTTTATGGGGCAGAAAAAAAAGTAGTACTAAATAATTTAGAAGGAAAACCAAAAACAATAGAAGTAAAAATTCCAGAAGGAATACAAAATGGTCAAAAAATTCGTTTAATAGGGCAAGGAAAAAAAGGACAAAATGGTGGAAAAAATGGGGATTTATATATAAAAATAAATATAGAAGATGGAAAAAAATACAAATTAAATGGAATAGATTTGTACACTGTAGTTCCTATTTCACCATGGGAGGCAGCATTAGGAGCAAAAGCTAAAGTGAATTCTATAGATGATACAAAAACAGCAATTTTTATACCAAGTGGAGTGCAATCAGGGGAAGTTATAGAAATACCTGAAAAAGGATATAAAAATTCTGAAGGAAAAAGAGGAAAATTAATTGCACAAATAAATATAGTAGTACCAGAAAAACTAACAAAAGAAGAAATAGAAATGTTTAAAAAATTAAAAGAAATATCAAAATTTAATCCTAGAAGAGTCTAAAAAGCTAGAATATCAATGAAAGTATTGACATAATGAGTGAATTTTAGTATAATTATTAGTGTGAGTTCGTAAACATAAGATAAACTATGGATTAAATCATAGAAATGGGGTGTAAATTAACATGGAGATGTTACCAGGAAAACATTTTAGCATAACAGATCCAAAAGGAGTAAATACAGTAATTTATCAAGTTAATAAAACAAAAAAGGAATTTTTAAAAGATTATCCGAAATACACTGTTGAGAGATTAGACTTCACAGAAGAAATAAGAGGAGAAGCTCGTAGAAAAACCTTTTATGTAGACGAGCCACAACCAAATGGAAATCAATTAGTAATATTATCATTTGGAAAAGAAAGTGTTGTAATAAATTCAGGAATACTAATTGATGATGAAGTCAGAATATCAAAAACACCAACACCATTTAAGTTTAATACATTATATTCAGAAGAAGAACAGGAATTTAAAGAATTTAACTATACACCAAATATGAAAAGAGACATTTGTGTTATAGATCCTGAAACTACAGAAGAATTAAGACCTAGACTTTATTTTGATGAAAATGAAAATAAAGTAAAGGGAAGATGTAAATTAAAACCATATAAATCTTACTTCGCATTCGAAGTAAGAGGAGAAGATGGGAAAGTTTAAGGAGGGGCAATTTACTATGGCAAATAGCACAGTAAATGGTAAAAAAATAGGAACAGCAGCAGGTCAAGAAGACAATGCAATAATAACTGCATGTGAAATAATTCAAAAAAGCAAAGATGAATTACAAGAAGAATGGACATTAGATGCAAAAGGAATATTACATAAAAAAGTTATGGAATCAATAAATAAAAAAATGGATTTAAATGATAAAAGCAGTTATATGGTAATAAGAGCATATGCTGGCGGAAATCCTAAAAAATCAGACAAAAACAAAGAAAACAAAAACACTGAAGATTTAACACATTAGAATAATTGTAACCAAAGAGAAGGTGATTTATATATGAATTATAAAGTTGAAGGAGCAATTAGAAAAAATAAAAAATATTTTATATTATTTGGAATACTATGGTTATTTATAGCCATAGTATTAATTGTGCCATTAGTTGCTGCTTACAATATACCAGCACCATCAGGAAGTTCATTAGGAGCGATAGGTGTATTTGTAGATACAATGAAAAATCCATTTAAAGGCTTATCTGAAATTATATCAAATGGATATATGGGAGCATATATAAAAAGTTTAGTAGTATTTTCAATAATTTTTGCAATATTTTTTATAGTAGGTGTTGCAAGATCAGCTCCTAAAAATGAGTACACAGATTTTGAACATGGATCAAGTGACTGGAGCAAAAATGGAGAGCAATATACAGTTTTAAGTAATAAAAAAGGAATTATATTAGCAGAAAATAACTACTTGCCGGTGGATAAAAGAGGAAACGTAAATGTATTAGTAGTCGGAGGTTCTGGTTCTGGTAAATCAGCATCATACTCAATACCAAATGCATGTCAATTGTTAGGGTCATACGTATTTACAGATCCTAAAGGAGAATTATATGATAAAACTGCTGGTTATTTAAAAGCTCATGGATATGATATAAAAGTATTAAACCTAGTAAAACCGCAAAATAGTGATGGGTACAACCCATTAATGCATATATCCTCAGAAATAGATGTAGATGTTATTGCAAATACAATTGTAAAAGGGCAAAAAACAGGAGATGGAGGTTCAGATCCATTTTGGGATGATTCTGCAGAGATGTTGTTAAAAGCATTAATATATTATTTAATGGCAACAAGACCTGAAGAAGAGCAAAACTTAGCAAGTTGTGCAGAATTAGTAAGAGCAGCTAATTCAAATGGAGGAAGTAACTTACTTACAGAATTAATAAGTAAACTTCCATATGATCATCCAGCAAGAATGAATTATAAATCTATAGAAATTGCACCAGAGAAAACATATAGTTCAATATTAAGTACATTGCAATCAAAATTAGGAAAATTTGATTCTAAAGAAATTGCAGAATTAACATCAACTGATACAATTAATTTTGAAGAGATTGGAAGTAAAAAAACAGCAGTATATGTAATATCTTCAGATACTCATGCAGCATATGACTTTTTATTAACAATATTTTTCTCACAAATGATACAACAATTATATAATTATGCAGATGACAATGGTGGAAAATTAAAAGTCCCTACATATTTTATATTAGATGAGTTTGCTAATATAGGAAAAATTCCAGACTTTGACAAAAAAATATCTACATCAAGAAGTAGAAAAATATCATTTAGTGTAATACTACAGAATTTAGACCAATTAGAGGCAATATATGAAAAATCTTATGAAACAATTATTGGTAACTGCGATACACATGTATTTTTAGGAAGTAACTCATATAAAACTGTTGAATATTTTTCAAAAGCATTAGGTGAAAAGACAATTGAGAGAGATAGTATTTCTATAAATAGAGATAGACAGTATTTTAAAACAGGACAAAGTACATCTGACCAAGTAATGGCTAGAGCATTAATGACACCTGATGAATTAAGAAGAATGGATAATGATTTATGTATTATTTTTGAAAAAGGAATAAAACCTGTTAAAGCTAACAAATTTTATTATTTTAAACATAGAAATATGGTTAATGCTTTAGAAAGAGTTGAAATTAGTCACAATGATATTGAAGAAATTGACAGAGGAGAATGGAGAAAGTTTAATCCATACAATCCTTGGACAGAAGATAAAACAGAGAAGGAAGTTCAAAATTTACAAGTAGAGTCATTAGATGATTTGTTTGATGAAGAACCTAAAAATCCAGAAGAAAAAAAGGAAAAGGTTACTATAACTAATTCGAAAGAAACAGAAAAAATAGAATCATTAGATGATATGTTTGGGGACATAGAAGTTCCTAATAGTGATGAAAACTCAATTAATCAAATTGAAGAGGAAGAGGATTCATATGATTTACAAAAAGAGCTTGAAGCTAAATTTGATGAATTATTTGGACCAATAGATGATTAAAGACACAGAAATGTGTCTTTTTTTTATATAGTAGGAAAGTTCTCATTGCAGGATGACTTTCTGTACTAGATAAATAGTGTTGATTTTTTAGTTATAATGGTGTATGATATATAAAAAATAGGAGAAGAAATTATATGATAAATGATATAAAAGAAAATATCGAGCTAATAATTGAAAGATTAGGATATACTGAATCAGACAATTTATTTTATTATGATGATTTATATAAAAATAAAAAAATAAAATTATCATTACAAACTCAAAAAAATTTAAAAGATATCAAACCATATGCTTTTTATTGTATAGATAATAGGCCATTTATCTTATTTTTTTCAAAAATAGAAAACAAGGAAGAAAGACAAAACATAAATAAAAAAATATGGAATATGCAAATTCCTGTAGTTATTTTTGATAACATAGATTGTATACAAATATTTAATGGAAGTAATTTAGACTTTGAAAAAAAAGAACTTTTTTTAATACAAGAAAATAAATTAGAAAATATGAAAAAAGATGATGAATTTTCTTATTGGAATATTAATACAAAAAGTTTTTGGAATCGATATGCAGAAATATATAAAAATAAAAAATTAAATGAATTAATGCTTGAAAATATTAGATATATAACAGATAAATTAAAAAAAGAATATAATATAGAATTTGCTACAAAATTAATTTTAAGAGTTATATTTATAAGATTTTTAATTGATAAAGGAATAGATATTTGTTATGATGGATTTTCAAATAATATACAAGAATCACAGCAAAGATTAATTGAAATATCACAAAATAAAAATAAATTATATGAATTATTTGTATATTTAAAACAGAAATTTAATGGGAATTTATTTGAATTAAATGGTGAATTAGAAGATAGTAATTTAAACGAAAATGTATTTATATTAATATCAGACTTTTTATCAGGAACAGAAGTATTATGGACAGGACAGCAATCATTTTTCCCAATGTATGATTTTGATATAATACCAGTATCTTTAATTAGTAATATATATGAAATACTACTTGGAAAAGAAAAGCAAAAAAAAGATAAAGCATTTTATACTCCAGATTACTTAGCAAAATTTGCAACAAGACAAGCAATGGGAGGAATAAAAATTGGTGAAAAACTTCGTATATTAGACCCTGCGTGTGGTTCACGGAATATTCCTTGAAGAATGTTTTAGAAGAATATTAGAAGCAAATCTTGATAAAGATGGCTATATTGCTGATAATAATAAAATAAATGAATTATTAAGTAATAATATTTTTGGTGTAGATATAAATGCAGAAGCGATTGAAGTAAGTATTTTCTCATTATATTTAACAATTATGGATTATAAAAATCCAAAAACATTACAAGATTACAAATTTCCGGATTTAAGAAACAATTTATTAGTATCAGATTTTTTTGATAAAGAAATTGATAAAAAATTATCTGATAAAAAATTTGATTTAATTATTGGAAATCCACCATGGGGAGCATTGCAAGGAAAACATGTAGAATATTGTAAAGAAAAAAAATTACCAATATTAAATAAAGAAATAAGCAGAAGTTTTATTTTTAAAGTAAAAGAATTATGTAGTACAAATACAAGATGTTGTTTAGTAGTACCATCTAGTTTATGGTATAAAACTTTATCACCAGCAGTAGAAACAAGAAAAATTTTATTAGAAGAAACAAAAATAGAAAAAATAATAGAAATGTCTGCTGTAAGAAAATTAATATTTAAAAATGCAATTGCGCCAGCAAGTGTTATAATTTTTAAAAAAGATAATACTGAATATATAAAAAATAATATAAAATATATAAGCTTTAAACCTAATATATTTTTTGAATTATTTAATATAATAGCAGTAGAAAAAAATGATATAAAATATGTTGCTCAAGAATTTTTATTAAAAAATGATTGGGCATGGAAAACAATATTATATGGTACAAATTATGATATAAAAATAATTCAAGACTTAAAAGAACATTATAATACTTTTGGAGATATGATAAAAAATAAAAAATTTATAGAAAAAACAGGAATTGCAATAAATAGTAAAGAAAAAGAGAAAAAAGATAGTACACATTTTATTGGAATGAAAATATTAGATTCTAATAATGAAATTGATGCTTTTAAAATAGATACAAGTAATATGCAAATATTTAATAAAAAAGAAATACATAGAGTAAGGTCACAAGAACAATTTGAACCACCATATTGCTTATTAAAAAAAGGTGTAGATACTTTAAATTATAAAATGAGAGCAGCATATACAGAAGAAAAAATGCTATATAAAGACGGAATATGTGCAATTAAAGGAAATATTAACGATAGAGATGAATTGCTTAATGTAACAGGTTTGTTAAATTCATCATTATATGCATATTTAAACTTAATGTTAGGTTCATCAATAGGTATAGAGAGAGAACAAAGATTTATGGATGAAATAGATAAATTTCCATATATTTATGATATAAATATTGCCGAAAAAGTAGAACAAATACAAGAAGAAAAACAAAAAGATAAACTAACTAATGTAACAAATGAAGATCAAATGATAGAAGAATTAGACAATATTATTTTACAAAAATTTAATTTAGAAAATAATGAATTTATTGATTATGCTTTAAATATTCAAATACCTTTGATAAATAGTAAAAAAAATATGATGATAAGAACAGTAACGGCAGAAGAAATGGAAAAATATGCAAGATATTTCCAAACATATTTTAAACATATTTTTAATAAATCAAATAAATATATAAAAATAGTTTTATATCCAAGAATAAAAGGAATATATTCTATTTTTGAATTAATAATTAGTGATAATAAAAATGATGAAATAATAGAAATAAAAAATGATATTGATACTAATAAAGAATTATTAACAAGATTTATGATAAGTAAACATACAGATATATTTTATCAAATAAAAAATGTTATTAATTTTGAAGAAAATTCACTTTTTATTATAAAAACAAATGAATTTAAAAATTGGCACCCTGCTATGGCAAAAATAGATTTATCAGAAACTATAGATGAGATGCTTTCGGGAAACGGAGGCGATCTATAATGGGAGGTTTTAAAAATCAGCAATTAAATCAGATTGCCAAAAACAACATATATGAAGATATGATAAATTTTATTTTTATTGCATTAGAAAAAATGAAAGAAAATTTATTAACAGAAAATAAAAATATAAAAAATGATGAAGAAAAAATAAGAACACATTTATTAGAACATTATTTGAAAAATGAAAAATTTAGAGAAAAGTATTTTGCTGATTTATATTTATTGTTTGATGCAGAAGTGGCTGAAGGGTATGACTTAACAAGTGAAGAATATATTGGAAGAGTAGATATAAAGGTATATAGTATTAATACTATTATAAATCCGAAAGATTATCATATAATTGAGTGTAAAAGAATTGATGGCTCAAGTAATTTAAATAAAAAATTTATTACAGAGGGTGTATGTAGATTTATTTTGGATAAGCCTAAATATTCATCTTATAATAAAAAGAATATTATGTTAGGGTTTGTAGTAAAAAATATTAATATAAAATTAAATATTGAAAAAATTAATGAGATTCAAAATCAGATTGAAGATATACATATTTGTGAAAATTTAGAAAGAGTTAATAAAGAAAAAGAAGAATATTATTTATATAGAAATAAATATATTTGTGGTGATAAGAAAATAGAGTTGAGTCATTTATTTTATGATTTGTCTGATGTTATAGATAATTAAAAAATAACTAGAATATTTTTTCTAGTTATTTTTATGACATAAAACCGAAAAAATATTCGCAAAAGTGTTGCCAAAAAATTAAAAATAATATAAAATAATAAAGCAAGAAAGGATGGTATTAATAATGAAATTTGTACATATAGCAGATATGCATTTTGATTCTCCATTTACTACTTTATCAGATAAGGGCAATTTAGGAGAACAAAGAAGAATTGAACAAAGAAAAATATTTAAAAAAGTTATTGAATATATAAAAGAAAATAAAATAGAATATTTATTTATTTCAGGAGATTTATATGAGCATAATTATATAAAAAAATCAACAATAGAATATATAAATAATTTATTTAAAGAAATAGAAAATACAAAAATATTTATATCTCCAGGAAATCATGATCCAATATTAAAAAAATCATATTATAATAATTTTTTATGGAATAAAAATGTTTATATATTTAATTCAGAAATTAAAAAAATATCAACAGAAGATGCGGATATTTATGGTTATGGTTTTGATGATTTTTATTGCACAAATTCAGGAATAGAAAATTTAAATATAGAAAATCCAGAAAAATTAAATATATTAATAATTCACGGAACATTAAATGGAGCTGATTTAGAAGAAATGCAATATAATTCTATGAGTTCTTCAATGCTTGAAAGTAAAGGATTTAATTATGTGGCATTAGGACATATTCATAAAAAAAATTTTATTTCTAATGGAAAAATAATATATCCAGGTTCAACAATATCATTAGGGTTTGACGAATTAGGAGAACATGGAATGGTAGTTGGAGAAATTACTAAAAATGAAAATAAATTAGAATTTATTAAATTAGACGAAACAGAATATGTAGAAATAGAAATAAATTGTACAGAAATAAATTCGATTGAAGAATTAATTGAAAAAATAAATGAAATAAAAATAAAAGAAAATAAATTATATAAAATAATATTAAATGGAAAAAGAAATTTCGAAATAAATATATATAATTTATATAAATATGAATTAAATGAAAAAATAATAAAAATAAAAAATAAAACAAAACCAAATTATAATATAGAAGAAATTGCAAAAGAAAATTCATTAAGAGGATTATTTGCAAAAGAAATATTAGAAGAAATAAAAAAAGAAAATTATAATAAAGAAATTATAGAAAATGCATTAGAAATTGGAATGGAAATTTTAGAATAAAAATCAAATTAATTTTTTAATATTTAATTTAGGAGGGATTTATTTGAAAATAAATAAAATAAAAATAAATTCATATGGAAAATTAAAAAATAAAGAAATAAATTTAGAAAATAATTTAAATATTATTTATGGAAAAAATGAAAGTGGAAAATCAACATTATTAAAATTTATTTTAAATATTTTTTATGGTGCATCAAAAAATAAAAAAGGAAAAGATATTTCTGATTTTGAAAAATATAAGCCATGGAATTCAGAAGAATATTCTGGAAAATTATCATATGAATTAGATAATAAAAATAAATATGAAATTTATAGAGAATTTAATAAAAAAAATCCAAATATATTTAATGAAAATGGAGAGGATATTTTAAAAGAATTTAATATAGATAAAAATAAAGGAAGTGAATTCTTTTTTGAACAAACACAAATAAGTGAAGAAATGTTTTTAGCTACATCAGTAGCAATGCAACAAGAAGTAAAAATAGAAAAAAATACACAAAATATATTAATACAAAAAATCTCTAATTTATTGGAAACAGGGGAGGACAAGATATCATATAAAAAAGCAGTAGAAAAATTAAATAGAATACAACTTGAAAAAATTGGAACTGAAAGAAGTAGAGAAAAACCAATAAATATTATTCAAAAAAATATTGAAGCTGATGAAGAAAAAATAAATGAATTAAAAAAATACGAAAACTTAGAATATGAATTAGAAGAGGAAAAAAATAAAATAAAAAATAAAATAAATGAAAAAGAAATAAAAAATAATTTATTAAAAGAAATAAAAATAAAAAATGAAAAAAATAATTTGGAAAATGAAAAAATAAAAATAAAAGAAAATATTATTGAAGAAAATAAAAATAAAATAAATTTAATAAATAATAATTTAGAAAAAATAAATAATAAAATATTAGAAGAAAAAAATAATTCAAAAAATATTAATGGAAAATATGAAAAAAATAAATTAAATAAAAAATTAAATATATTTTTATTAATTATTATTTTAATAAATAGTTTATGGATTTTATTTATTCCAAAAATAATAGAAAATAAAATAATTAAATATATTTTTCTCCTTACGGTACCAACGTATTTGATTTTTTATATATTTTTTAAAAATAAATTAAATAAAAAAATAAAAATAATAGAAAATAATCAAAAAAATAATTTAGAAAAAATAAATAATGAAAAAATAAATATAGAAAATAATAAAAAAATATATGAAGAAAATTTAAATCAATTATTAAATGAAATAAATAAAATAAAAACAGAAAATAATTTATTAAATAATTTAGAAGAAAATAAATTAATAAATAAATATGAAAAAAATATTAATAAAAATGAAATTAATTATTTATTAAAAACAGGAAATATAAATAATGAAATTAATTTATTAGAATCAGAAATAAATAATTTAAAAATAGAAAATAATAGATTAGAAATACAAAAAGAAAATATAGAACCACAATTGGAAAATTTATCCAGCCTAGAAGAAGAGTTATATTCTTTAAAAGAACAATATGAAGAATTGCAAAAAAATAATACAAGTATTGAGCTAGTAAAAACATTATTAGCAAGAGCATATGACAATATGAAAAACAGCGTAAGTCCAGTATTTACAGAGAAATTATCTAAAAGTATAGAAACTATAACAAAAGGAAAATATTGTAAGTTGAATTTTAATGATGAACAAGGTTTAATAGTAGAATTAGAAAATGGAAATTATATTCCAGCAGAAAGATTAAGTACAGGAACAATAGATCAATTATATTTATCATTAAGACTTGCAATGCTAGATGAAATATCAAATGAAAAAGTGCCAATAATTTTGGACGAGTCATTTGCTTATTATGATGATGAAAGATTAAAAAATATATTAAATTATTTAATTAATGAATTTAATGATAGACAAATAATAATATTTACTTGTAGCAATAGAGAAAAATATATATTAGAGCAAGAAAATATTGATTATAATTTTGTTACTATTTAATGTTCTAAAGCTACTAGTTGATGATTTTAGTTGAATTTTTATACGAAATAGTTTAAAGATAAGCTTTTCATTACATTTCTCGGTTTAATACAAAATTTAATAAATTCTAATTTGTTTTATGGGTCCTTTCCACTATCGTGAACTCTTACCATAAAACTACATAAGAATTTCTAAAATTTCTCCTTGCACATTCGTCATTTCATTTAAAGCTTATCTTTAAACTATTTCTCTATATCTATTTAAAATGCACTATTAACTAGTAACTTTCTAAACAATAAAATACACAAAAAGTATTGACAAGAAATACACAAAATGATAAGTTATAAAAAGAACAGAAAAAGTTCAGTTATCAAAAAGCATCCCTTTGGATAACAAGTCAAAAAAGGAGGAAGAACATATGAGGAAAGCAAACAATAAGGTTGTAGGAGGAGTAGTGTTATTAGCAATAATATTAGTAGCAGTAGGATATGCAGCAATAACAAATGTAACACTAAACATTAATGGAACAGCCAAATCAGGGGCAAACCAATCAAATTTTGTGGTGGAATTTATAGGAACACCAACAACAGGAGGAAAGGGAACAACAACAGCGACAAT
>CAKPHD010000014.1 GCA_934155625.1 uncultured Clostridia bacterium | reverse complement strand
ACAGCTGTAAATCCAGATGATGATGCGAGTGATTTTAAGTTTTCATCTTTTGCCTTTAATGCGACAGCCAAAGTAGCACCACCTTGTGCAATATTACTTGCCAACATACCAGGACCATTTACAATTTCATATCCAAGTGTAGAAATTTGACTTGTTGCGATTGGTGTCATAGCCCATGCAGTACCTGTTAGTGTTAAGAATGGTTGGAAGGCACCCATCAACATTGGAATTAACCAGCTTACGTGTGCATTTAAATAGTTTGCACCTGATTGTACTAAGTCATTTAATAAGTTTCCTAATGGACCAACAATAATTAGGGCAATAGGAACAGAGATAAACATTACAAGTAGTGGTTTTAAGAAAAATTTGATGATAGATGGTGAATATTTTTCGGCAAACTTTTCAACGTAAGACATGATCCATACGCTTAAAATAATAGGAATTACACTAGATGCATAGTCAACTAATATAACGGGAGCTCCAAAGAAAGTTAATGGTTCACCTGCTGAAACTAATCCTGACCATGTTGGGTGTAAAAGAGCACACGCCATAGTCATTGCCATGATAGGACTTGTTTTGAATTTTTGACTGGCTCCATACGCAAGAAGTACGGGCATAAAGTAGAATGGAGCATCTGAAATAAAGTTGATGATTTCGTATGTAGAACTTGCTTCATTTACTAAGTTAAATAAAACTAGGATAGATAGTACGGCTTTGATCATACCTCCACCAATTAAAGCAGGGATAACAGGTGTAAATGTTGTAGAAATAACACTGATAATACGGTTTACAACACTTCCTTTTTCTTCTTCAGCTTCTTCATGAGAAGTAGAAGGGACATCTTTCATTTGGGATTGAATAGCTCTAAAGACCGATTGTACTTCATTGCCAATTACGATTTGGTATTGTCCACCTTTTTCTACGACGCTAATTACACCGTTTAATGATTCGATTTTCTTTGTGTTGACTTTATTCATATCATAGAATTCAAGTCTTAAACGAGTTGCACAATGCGTTAATTGTTTGATGTTGTCGATACCACCAATGTTTTGAATGATATCGTTTCCTAATTGTTGATAATTCATATTCTCCTCTTTCTAGGCTTATGGCAATAAAAAAGACCAAGATAAAAAGAGCATTAAAAATGCAACTTAAATATCTTGGTCTTGCCTGCATTACCAGTAACAGCCGTTATTTACAGTGGGATAATAGCATAGCTAAAAATAAAATACAAGTACTTTTTTGAAATCCCTTACATAAAAAGATGGAAAAATTGAGATGAGTAAATATTAAAAAATGGTATAATTAATGGAGTTTATGGAGGATATATATTATGAAGGTAGTAACTTTTGGAGAAATCATGCTTCGTTTAAAAACACCAGAAAACTTGCGTATTATGCAAAGCGATGGTTTTGAGGCAAGTTATGGTGGTGCAGAAGCTAATGTTGCAGTGAGCTTGGCAATGTTTGAAGATAAATGTGCTTTTGTATCGAAAGTACCAAACAATCCAGTAGGAATGTCTGCGTTGAGTGAAGTTCGTCATTATGGAGTAAATACGGATTATTTGGTTAGAGGTGGAGACAGATTAGGAATTTATTTCTTTGAAAAAGGAAGTGATATTCGTAGTACAAACGTAGTTTATGATCGTGCATTTAGTGCTTTCTCATTGTCTCAGCCAAGTGAATATCATTGGGAAAATATCTTAGAGCCAGGAGATGTTTTCTATTTTTCAGGTGTAACTCCAGCTGTATCTAAATATGTTGAGGATACAGTAAGAAGTGCTTTGAAGTATTGTAAGGAAAATGGTGTTCAGGTTATTTGTGACTTAAACTATCGTGGAAAAATGTGGTCTAAAGAACAAGCTCAAGTTGTGATGCGTGATTTAATGCAGTATGTTGATGTCTGTATTGCCAATGATGAAGATTTTGAAGCAACACTAGGAATTCATGCCTTTGATGGAGATTTATCTACAGGCATTGATCAGATTGATACGTATAAAGAGGGTATGTTAGAAATTACTCGTCAATTCCCGAATGTGAAGAGTGTGACTAGTGTATTAAGAAATATGCATACTGTAGAAGAAGGAGATTGGATGGGCATCTATTATGTAGATGGAAAGTTCTACCAAAGTCCAATTCATAGAGTACATAGTTTAGAAGCTGTAGGAGCTGGAGATGCGTATGGCGCTGCATTTGTGCATGGATTAATCAATGGATTTGATCCTCAAAAGACAGTGGATTTCGCAATCAGTGCGAGTGTATTAAAGCTTATGATTCAACATGATTTTAATGTGGTAACACAAGAAGATGTATTTAAGATCATGAATTCTAAGAATACAAACTTATCTAGATAGAATTAAAAGATGCCAATTCATATTGAAATGGTATCTTTTTTTATGAAATTTTCAGATTTAATGTCTTTTTCACATTGGGTTGTTAAACTTAAATATGTAGATAATTATACATAAATGATATTAAATATGATATCATATAAGAAAGGACCGAATGTCAAAAATTGAAAAGTTAATTGCGAAGATTGAAAATTACAAATTTGGAAATGAAATAGAATTTTCCGATTTAGAGAAGTATTTAAAATATTTTGGTTTTAAGAAGAAAAATCAAAATGGAACAAGTCATGTAATATTCACACATGATTTGTTAGATAGACCTTTACCAATTCCTAAACATGGAAACAGTGTAAAAGGAGTATATGTAAAAAAAGCAGTGGAATTAGTTGAAGAGATTAATTACAGAAAGGAAGAGAGATAGTATGGATTATGCAATGAAAGTATATCCTATGCATTTTGAAAATGGAAAAACAGAATGGTGTGTTGAATATCCAGATTTAAAAGGTTGTGTAGGTGGTGGAGATACAATTGAAGAAGCAATTGCCGATGCCCAAGCTACTAAAGCTGTATATCTAAATTATTTAGAAGAAGAAGGAATAGAATTACCGGTTCCAAGAGAGGAAGGGAGTCTTCCAAGTGGAAAAATAGCTTTGAGGGTCCCTAAAACGACGCATAAGCAATTATTAGAAAATGCACAAATGGATGGAGTAAGTTTAAATGCGTATATAAATACAGCCATAAGTGAAAAAATTGGACGAGCTTCATTTTCAAATCAACGTATATCAGATTTGGAACAAGAACTGACTTATTATAAATATAAGGACAAAAATTTGGCGGATAAGCAAAATATAGGGCATGAATCGAAGAGATTTGGCTTTGGAAACTTTGTGTTAAGGTCATTAAAAGATTTTAATGTATAAGGAAAGGAGATCATATGTTACAGATAACTGGAGTGAATTTATATTTGGAAAGCCTCAAATATTTAGTAGAACAAGTATCTAAAGAAAATGAAAATGTTCAGGTTTCTCGATTGTTAGAAATTGTGGATTGTACTGAAACAAAAATAAGTGTTCGCTTAAGAAAAGAGTTAAAATTCGAAAATTTAAATGCTCCTTTTTTAGATATTTCTTCAATTGGAGAATTCTATTTATCGGATAAAGCGGTGCAAAATTTTGATAGTATAAGAGATATGGAAGACTATGTAGAAAAGCGATTGGATTTTCTTGTTGATAAAGTACAAATGGATACTTATCTATCTCAGTTGATTGCGAATGTTACAGGATCTTTTGGTAATATGCCTATTGTGATTCAATCGGAATAACATAATTATTTCTTGATACAAAAAAACAATGCTCTAAATCATGAGCGTTGTTCAAGTTAATACAGAATAAAAAAATCATTCTCATAATAATCTAAAGGAAGATCTTTTTCACTGATAAAATCAATCTGAATACGATCAATGTTTTGAAGATCTTTAATTACTTTATTAATGTTTTTTTCGTTTCCTTGTAGTTGTGCAGTAACACTACCATCCTCGTTATTCTTGGCATAGCCTGTAATGCCTAATGGTTTGGCATGGCTTTGTACTTCAAATCGAAAACCTATATTTTGAACATTTCCTTCAAAATGGAATTCTTTGCGAATTGTCCCTGGTGGCAATTCTTTTTTTATTTTCTCTTTCTTTTTAAATAATTTAAACATATATGTATACCTCTCTTATATTATAATGCAAAACTCTAATGGTATGTCACAATACGTGGATTTTTGATGATAGCGCTTAGATTTATGAGTTGACTTATTGCTTTTGTGGTAATGTTGATGTTTGTGTCGACACATAATCATAAAATCAGAAAATGCGTCGACAAATCAAAAGATACAATAACAATGTGTCGAATGTTATGACAAATGACGAAAAAATTTAATAAAATGAATATTGTGTTGTAAATGATTAACAAAAATATTTTCGGATTATTTTTGGATAGAATGGAGATGGTTAAAGATATGAACAAGACAACAAAGGAACTGATCAGTGAATATTTGGCTGATCAAACAAAAAAATTTGATTTAGTACATGCGGATGCATTTACAACAGTTGCAATCTCTGATGCACTTCATATTTCACGAACTATTACAAGCCAGTACTTGAATGAGTTGTGTGAATCTAATGAGGTGTTCAAAGTTAAAAGCCGACCTGTGTATTTCTTTAATACTCGCTGCTTGAACCAAAGATATGGAATCAACGTTGAGAATTATGAATTTATTGATCTTGAAGAAATGGTTGAGTTTTTACAAGATAACGGTCAACTTACTGATGTGTTTGCTGAACTAATAGGTCATGATGGTTCGTTAAAGCGAGTGATCAAAAGGTGTACTGAAGCCTTTAATTATCCGCCAAACGGTTTATCATTCGTAATCTACGGTAATGAGGGTACTGGGAAGAAGAGTCTAGCAAAACTTATTTGTAAGCATTCCATCCTTAGTAAGGGAATCCTTGATAAGGATGCCAAAATTGCTGAGTATGATCTTTCAGTGATTGATCCACAAACGATTAATCAGCAATTGCAAGATTGTATAAATGCAAACAAACAGAATTCGCTATGTATTATCCTATCACATTTTGAAAAAATCAGTGATTCATTAACTGGATACTTGATTCGATTCTTTGAAAAAAAGCAGAATGATCGTATTCATTTTATCTTTCTATCAAATGAAAGACCTGATGATTATCTTCCTTCATCTTTGGGAAAATATATACCAATTGCGGTTAAACTAAAAGATTTTAGTGAAAGACCAAAGGAGGAACGAGAAGGAATTATTGTTGAGCTTTTCCGAAAAGAGGCAGCAAATTTACATGTTCATATGTTGATTTGTTCAAATGTCTTAAAGACATTATCTAACTTTCAACCAAATCAGAATATTGAAGAAATATTTAAAAAAGTGAAATTGATTTGTGCTCAGGCTATAAGTAATCAAAAAAGTGATACAGTGACTATTCATACATATTATCTTCCAGAAGAAATGTTTGAGTCGCTAGAAATCTCAAGTGAGAATATCTCTTATATTGATTGTGATACTTATACAAAAAGTAGTAAAATTAGTCAATTTGATGAATTATTTACTTCGGTAATCAAGTTGTGTGTTAAGAAAGAAAGTAATCTTATTGAAAAGTATAGAAGTATTTACGATTTGATTGTTGAAACAATCATGAGTACTTCTAGAAATGAACAGACACTAAAAGGAACAGAAGCTACATTAGCCTTAATTGTTAATCAGGTAGCAAAAAAGCACTTTATCAATATTCCAGGAAACTTTACATTCGTTGTAGCAAAGTTGATGTACATCTATGAAGAGAATGAATCAATGTTTAAACAACGCGAAGATAAAGAAAAGGTAAATATTGAAGCAGCTTTAAATAAAGTGAAGAGAATGTATGTCAGTGAAGCAATGATTGCGAATGAGATTAAATCTCTTTGTATGTCTAATCTCGAAAAAGAAATTCCTGGCATTGTTCAATTGATTATGATTTTAACTATCGCAGCTTATAACGTTGAGTTAAATAAGAATAAAACATTTGGGGTCATTATTTGTCATGGTTACTCAACTGCTTCTTCAATGGCAGCAGCAGTTAATTCACTAATTGGATCTTACATATTTGATTCAATCGATATGCCAGTAACGACAACAATGGAGGAGATTCGGGCAACTCTGAGAGATAAATTGTCTAGAGTCAATGCTTATGCTGATCTTTGTATTATGGTTGACATGGGTTCATTGGAAAACATTGCGGATGAGGAATTCACAAAAAACAGAAACGTGGCACTTATTAACAATGTAACGACTAAAATGGCTTTAGATATTGGTTATAAGATTAAAAACGGTGTTCCAATTGATCGATATTTTATAGATGCAGATAAGAACTACAAGGTAGATTACGCTATCTTAAAGGGTAAGAAGAAAGATGTCATTTTATTTACGAGTGAAAGTGGATTACAGACATCTCAAAGAATGGCAGACTTATTTGCAGATTCCTTCCCGGAAGAAATACCTGTTGATTTAAGAGCTGTACCATTTGATTCATTGATTGATGATATTAATGAATTGCAACAAATGTACAACGTACTATTTATAACTGGCACGGACAATCCATTAATAAGCGACGTTGTATTTATTCCATTAGAAGATATTGTGACAACGACAAACTTGGATTTGGTGTCATCAAAATTAAATATGTATTTGGATGATAACAATTTAAAACAATTGATTATCAACATTCGTACAAACTTTTCTTTGATGAATGTGTTAAATTATTTAACAATTCTAAATCCGAAACCACTTATGGATGAGACAACAATCGCGGTTGAAGATTTACAGAAACGTCGCCATGTAGAACTTGAAGGTAGAACGTTGGTAGGTATTTATATTCACGTTTGTATTCTTGTTGAAAGATTAGTAACTAAAACAGGAATGATACGTGAGGATAGCGCAACGGAAGCATTTGTGAAAGAACATGGAGATTTTATAGAAGATATAAAAGCATCGTTTGGAAATATAGAAAAACATTACAGTATCCAGATTCCGGATTCAGAAATGAAATATATTTATTCTTTTATTTATAGGGAGGATTGAATATGAGCAAAAGAAAAATAGTCATTGCGACACATGGAACGCTTGCAGAAGGGTTCAAATCAGCACTACAAATTATTGCTGGAGCTGAAAACGTTGAAGCGTTTAATTGTTATACATCACCAGATTTTAATCTTCAAGAAACAATTCAAAAAATAATGGACTCTAAAGGTTCAGAAGAAGAATTGTTTGTGTTCACGGATTTGTTTGGTGGATCAGTAAACAATGGATTTGTCGCAGCTTTGAAAACATATGATTTCCATCTAATTACAAATACAAGTTTAGGTCTCTTGATTGATTTTATCTTGATGGAGCCTGATGTAGAAACTTTGAAAAAGAAGTTTAATGAAAAAGAATTTAATGCTGTTTATTGTAACGACTTTATAAGCAATATGGCGGACATTGAAGATGATCTGTAAGAGAAATGGAGGTGAGAACTATGATTAAGGCACTACGGATCGACCATCGTTTGGTACATGGGCAAGTAGCATTTACTTGGACTCATTTCTTGGCAGCAACAAGAATAATTGTTATTGATGATAAAGCAGCTGGAGATGATTTCCAAAAGATGGCATTAAATATGGCAAAACCAGCAGGAGTTAAATTAAATGTATTCTCTGTAGAAAAAGCGGTTGAAAGAGCGGAAAAGATTGATTCATTAAGTGATTCAGTATTCATTATTTTTGGATCAACAAAAGACGCAGCAGGATATATCACAGCTCATCCAGTATTCAAAGAATTGAATCTTGGTGGAATTGCTAAAAAAGATGGTTCAAAAAACTATGGAGAGGTAGTTTATTTGACACCTGAGGAAGAGGAAGATCTTCGTAAGATCAAAGCAACAGGTTGTCAATTGTTTATGCAACAATTGCCAACAACAAAACGTGAATCATTAGATTTATAATTCTTAAATTTGTAGAAGGAGAAGTTATTTATGAAATTAGCTTATACACTAATTGTGGTTTTAATTTCTATTATGATGAAATTAGATTCCAGAATGTTTGGACGTCTAAATTTCGAAAGACCATTATTGACATGTACAATTTGTGGTTTGTTACTTGGTAATTTGCAAGTTGGTTTAGCAGTTGGAGCCCAAATGGAATTGGCAACATTAGGTATGATGTCAATTGGTGCTTCTGGAATTGACATGAACATGGGTTCTTTAGTTGGATGTGCAATCTGTATTATGTCAGGTGCAAACATTGAAACAGCAATCACAATTGCAGTGCCAATGACATTGTTATCAACAATTATCGATACTTGTGCGGATGTAATTCGTATTCAATTTACTCACATGATTGATGCGGCTGTTGAAAGAGAAGATTTCAAAAAAGCAAAACGTATTGATATCGTATACGGACCATCATTATATGTAATTTGTACAATCATTCCAGTGTTCTTATCAGTATATTTTGGAGCAGGTCTTGTACAATCAATCGCTGATGTAATTCCTGCATGGGTTACTGACGGTGTAACATTAGGTGCTAACATCATCGCATTCTTCGGATTCGCAATGTTATTAACTACAATGGTTAACAAAAATACAGTTGTATATTTCTTCGCTGGATTCTTATTGGCTGCTTATTCTGGATTGGATTTAACAGCAATCGCCCTAATCGGTATTGTTATTGCATTGATTCTTTATACAGTCAAATATACTGGTGGCGGTGTGAAAGCAGCGGTAGCTTCTAGTTCGAATTCCTTAGATGAATTAGAAGATTTAGATAACTAAGAAGGGAGAACTACTTATGTCTATTAAAGGTTTAGAAGCACAAAGAAATTATCCACTAAATAAAAAGTTAAAAGAAATCTTCTGGGGTTCTTGGTGTATGCAAACAAACTGGAACTATGAAAGACAGATGAATACAGCTTTCATGTATGGTATGTCTAAAACAATTGATCGTTTGTATCCAGATCCAGATGAAGTAGATAAGAAAAAAGAAGCATATCAAAGACACCTTGAGTTCTTTAACATTACACCACAGTGTGCAGCATTGGTTTATGGTATTTGTATTGCCATGGAAGAAGAATATGCTGAACACCCAGATACATTTGATCCAGGTGCAATCAATGCAGTTAAAGTTGCTTTGATGGGTCCTTTATCAGGTATTGGTGATTCATTGTTCCAAGGAACAATTCGTATTATCGCAATGTCAATTGGTATTTCGTTAGCTCAACAAGGAAGTATTATAGGACCAATCTTAGCAGCATTGATCTCTATTGGAACTTCAGCTCCATTTACTTGGTTCATGGGTAAATTAGGATATACAAAAGGACAAGATTTCGTTAGACAAATGGCAGAAGCTGATTTGATGGAAAAAGTTATGTTTGGATGTTCAATTGCAGGTTTATTTGTAATTGGTGGTATGTCAGCTTCATTAGCAAACTTAACAACTCCACTTCAATTTGGAGAAGCATTCGTATTACAAAATGTATTAGATGGTATCATGCCAAAAATGATTCCACTTGCAGCAACTTGGATCATGTACTTCATTATTAAATCAGGAAAAGTTAAACCTATGGTTGTAATCTTGAGTTGCTTCGTTATTGGAATTGTATTGAATTACTTTGGTATTCTAGCTTGCTAAAGCTTTGAATATAAATATTTTAAGATCGAAAAGGAAAAGAGGGTAAAAATTATGTTCGATGTAAAAAAGATGATTGAAGAAATCGCAGCAAAAAAGGAAATCAAAAACGTTAGTTTCGTTGGTTGTGGAGGGTCGTTAGCATGTTTCTTTGCTCCTCACTATTATGTAACTCATGAAGCTAAAACATTAACAACATTGTATGAAAATGCTAATGAATTTACAAATGACACACCTGCATTCATCAATGAAAACGCAATCGTTGTATGTGCTAGCCGTAGAGGTAATACACCACAGACTGTTGAAGCAGCTAAAAAAGCAAAAGAATGTGGTGCTACAGTAATTGGATTACAATTGGAAACAGGAACACCATTAGAAGAAATTTGTGATTACATTGTACAGTTCAAAGATACTGGAGCAGATGGTGCTTTATATGAAGAATCAAAGAGTTCTTTAGCATTACAAATCGCTTATGAAACTGTAAATGTTGTTGAACATAATACAGAAACTTACGAAAAAATGGTTGCAGCTACTAAGAAAATGAATGACATCATTCCTGCAGCAGTAAAAGCTTGCGTACCAGATGCAGTTAAATTCTCTGTAGACTATGCAAATGATGACATTATCTACACAATGGGATCAGGTACAGGTTATGCTGGAGCTCACCAACAAACAATTTGTATCTTCATGGAAATGCAATGGATCAACTCATCAGCAATTCACTCAGATGAATTCTTCAATGGACCATTCGAAATCACTGAAAAAGATACAGCTTACTTGATGCTTAAATCAACAGGTGCAACTAGAGCCGTAGATGAAAGAGCTCTTCGCTTCTTAAGCAAATTCAATAACCACACTACAGTATTGGATGGATATGACTATGGTATGAAGGAACTTGGAGAAGTTTCAGGATATTTCGATCATGACTTCTACAGCGAATTATTGGATGTTTATAACAATTTATTAGCAGATCGTCGTCAACACCCATTAAGCTGGAGAAAATACATGTGGAAATTTAACTACTAAAAAATAGTTGTTTCTCATAATCTTTCAAGTCAGTAGTCAGGCGACTGCTGACTTTCTTTTTTAGGCAACATGGAAGGGGGTAATAAAATGGATACAAAAAAAATAGATGCTAAGATTCGGCATATTTTGATTCCTGCTATTTTAGAAAATGCTTTTTTGATTTTGTCTGACATGATTTTAACTGGATATATTGGTCGATTAACCATATCTGAGATCAGTGCTTATGGTATTTCAACAAGAATCTATGGTATTTATTTTTCAATACTTAAAGGATTTGGAATAGGAGCTATGGTTGTTTTTGCAAGAGCGTTTGGTTCAAGAAACAAGGAGAAAGGGTTACTGTATTATAAGCAAGCCATAATTATTTCACTTTTTGTGGCAGTGACTGCAGCAGTTGGAATCTGGCTATTTCCGAATGAACTGTTATCTACAATGAGTACAGATTCAAGACTATTAACTTATGGTGCTTCTTTTCTGAAAGTCCATGTATTGACGTATCCGTTATTAGCTATAATTCATTTAAATTCAGCAGTATTTCAGGCGGATGGAAACACAAAGACGCCACTTTATATTGCTACAATAGGAAATGGGATAAGCGTTGTTTTAGGGTATATTTTGATTTTAGGGTTTGGACCTGTAAAAGGATTAGGCCTTTATGGAGCTGCTATCACAAATAATGTTCGAATTATAGTGATGATGTTAGTAGGTCTTTATTTGTTGTTTGCTAAAAATGGTATGTTTGATCGTGTGAAAATTGAAAAATCAATATTTAATATGGATATGATCAAAGATGTGTTGAAGTTTGGTGTTCCAACCGCAATTGGAAATTCTTTCTGGAATTTTGCATCTGTGTTTTTATCAACTTTCATTCTAACTTATGGAGAGAAATTCTATGCTGCTTATCAAATTGGATTACAAGCAGAAGGATTCTGCGATATGATGGCTTCTGGTTTCTTGACGGCTTCGATGGCTTTAGCTAGCCAGGCAATAGGAGCAAATGATGAGAAGATGTATAAATCAGCATATCAAAGATTGAGCTTTTATTGCTTGATTATTAGTGGAATTAATATGCTATTCTTACTTTTATTCTCAAAACAAGTTTTGTATTTGTTGACGGACAAAGAGGAATTGGTTGCTATTGCACATGTATATTTATTGCTGATGATTTTCTCACAATTCCCTGAAATGAAATCAAAAGTATTATATGGATATATTCGATCTGCAGGATCAAGCACATTACCTACGATAATAGATACAATTGGTATTTGGGGCGTTCGAGTGTTCTTGTGTTATCTTGTTAGTACGGTTTTAAAGATGGATATTGTGTGGATTTGGTGGATTATTAATGCGGATCAATGGGTAAGATATTTATTATCTTTATTGGTATTCGTGGCAAAAAAATTAATTAATTATCTAAGTGTATCTCCATACAAAGTCGCTAGATGTAGTGGAAGATAATCGAAATCATTATTCTAAATGTCTATGAAAATAGATTTATATATTTAATTGTGGAAATGGGACTATATATGAAAAAAATGATTTTTATGATGATATACGATTTAATTGGATCTGTTTTTATAGGTGTTAGTATTGTTTGTTTTGCGGTAGCTGCTGACTTTGCTCCTGGAGGAGTGAATGGTCTTGCAGTTATGGCAAATTATTTGGTGAACATTCCTATTGGACTTGCGACAATCTTAATTAATATTCCAATTATATTATTTACATTTCATTCATTAGGAAAATTATTCTTCTTATACTCAGTAAAAACGATGGTAATTAGTTCTTTGTTTATTGACTATGTGCTTTGTAATTTACCGGTGTACCATGGTAATCGTTTATTAGCTGCTATATTAGCAGGTTTAACAGCGGGCATTGGATATTCACTTATTTTTAATGAAGGTTCATCAACGGGAGGAACAGATTTTATAATTGCTGCCATTAAAAAGAAAAGACCAAAAATGACTTTTGGATTATTGGCATTTGTGATTGATGGGATTGTTGTTTTACTTTCGATATTTGTGTTTAAAGAAGCTTTAGCTTTTATTTACGGAATGCTTTATACAGTAATAACAAGCGTAGCTTTAGATTTATGTACTTTGGTGTTGAAAAAATGTCATTTGACATATTTAGATTGTGAGGAGATATAAAATGGAAAATCCAAAAATGATTATATTTGATGTGGATGGTTTGTTATTAAATACTGAATTTTTATGGAGAAAAGCTTGGAAAGATGTAGCTGCTAAATATGGGGTTCCAAAATTTGCAGAGGTATTTAGTAAGGTTGTTGGAATTTCAGGTAGTGATGTTGAAAGAGTATTGAATAATGAATTATCAGATGTTGAAAACCGTATGGAATTATTAGATATTGCTCGCAGTGTAGGTACTGAATATTTGGAAAATGACATTGAATTGATGCCAGGAGTAACTGAATTACTAGATGTTTTAGAGAATAAAAATATTCGTAAAGCAGTAGCAACTACAACGTCTAGGGATGCGACAATCAAAAGATTAACAAAATTGGGCTTGATTAATCGATTTGAATATATTCTTTGTGGAGATGAAGTAACAAAGAGAAAACCCAACCCTGAGATTTATCAAAAAGTTTTAAAAGCTGTAAGCTGTGATCCAAATCAAGTAATGGTTTTAGAAGATACAGGATATGGGGTACAAGCAGCACATGATGCAGGGATTAAAGTTGTAATGATTCCATCTATAAATGCACCTACAAACAAAGATAAAGATAATGCATCATATATTAAGAAAAGTTTATATGAAGTAATCTCTATGTTGGAGGATTAATACTATGAAAGATATGTATGATTATATTATGGAAACTCCAGAGGCTATTCGTGAAGTAATTGAAAAATCAAAACGGAATAATGAAGATTGCATACAATATGTAAAAAATAAAAAGATAGGGCATATTTATTTGGTTGCATCTGGAACAAGTTATTCAGCTGCATTATCATGTATAAATCCAATTGAAAAATTAATGAATATTCCTGTATATGCGGTATATGCGATGGAATTTGTGGATAATACAGATATTGTTGAAGACAATGCACTAGTAATTGGGATATCTCAAGCAGGACAATCTTCATCTACCATTCAAGCCTTAGATAAGGCCAAAGAAATGGGATGTTTAACTTTGGCTTGTTCTGCACAAAAGGATGTTCCTATAACAGCACATGCAGATAGTTTTTTGAAAATTGAAGTAGAAGAAGATATAGGACCAAAGACAAAGGGTTATTATTGTAGTGTGATTGCGATTTTAATGTTGTTTTTAGAATTGTCTAAAGAAAATTCTGAAAAATGGACTTCAAGAATATTAAACACAATTGATTTGATCCCGAATATTGCGAAGGCAACAAAACAATGGTACACAAGTGAAAAAGACAGTTTAAAAGAGTTTAAGAATATTATTGTGATTGGGTATGATAAATGTATTCCTGCAGCAATAGAAGGGGCTTTGAAAATATTAGAAACCGTGCAATGCTGTGTTCGTTATTATGAGTTAGAAGAGTTTATGCACGGTATTTATCATGGTATTGATAAGAGTACACTTATCTTAGCTTTAGGAAATCAGTCAAGACATTTAGATCGTATGATTCGTTTGTTAGGATATTTAAAAGAGCATAAAGATGCTACTACATACTTGATATCTCAGAATAAAGTAGCAGAACATGATTTCAATTATCCATTTATTGAAGATTCATTGTTTGTTTCTTTTGAATATTTAACTGTTTTACAAGTACTAGGTGAATTAATGTGTCATGATCGCGGTATAGATTTGTATGACACGGTAGATGAAAATTTCCATGAATATATGGAGAGTTATATCTATGAGAAATGAATTTGAGCAGTTATGCCTGGATAAGAGCTTAAATTATATGGTTTAAGATAGCATTATAAAATGATTTTTCAGTTTAGAAAGATAAGACAATCTTCCTAAGTTGGCAAAGGATCTTTTTAAGGAATTCAAATAAAAGCTGTAATGTTTAAATTGATACATTACAGCTTTTTGCTTATATTATTTTTCAGGCCAGATTTTACAATTAGGATCTAGTAGCCATTCATGTTCTTTAACATTTTCTGCACCAGTCCAAGGATTGTCGTCGAAGTGACGAATGATCCAGAAATAATTCATTGCGTATCCTGGAGCAGTAACTTGAGGGTGGGCTAATTTTTCTGTTACACAGATGTAACTTCTATCTTTAATTTGGTAAACGTTATCTCCATAGAAACTTGCACCAAATCCTTCAGGACGATTGAAACGATAGTAGTATAGTTCTGGTTGATCATGTAAGTGTGGGATAAATGTACTCCATTTACCTGGGTAGTTTACTGTTTCACCAAACGCCATGTTACTGTTAGGATTGATTTTATAATCCACCATTGTACGAACATTACGAGTAGCACATTCGTTCCATTGTCCTGCTCCACGATCTACAACAACTACATTATCTTTGTTGAATAAAGTGGTAGGATAAGTCTTGTCATTTTCAGTTTGGAAACATAGGTACTCACTATCTTCGTTCGCAATAACTTCAACTGCGACTTGTTTGTTGAATTGTAATCCAACAGGAGCATCATCAAACACATTACCACGAGTGATTGTGGCTTCTTTGCCTTCGTATTTTAATGTTAGTGATCCTTCTTGCAACAAAATCAAAGTTTCTTTATCTTCACTATAAAAATGTTTGACATCTCCTTTGCTAGGGCGAATCAAATATGAGTATAACATCATATCAGGATATAGATCTGTACGATTTGTTAGTTCGATTTCGCTACTTGTACTTTTAATATAATTCATCATATGTAGTTCCTCACTTTCAAACAAATTATAAAATGAAAAAAAGAACAATAATAAAATAAAATAGATTTTAATTGTGGTAATATTTACCATATTAATGTGGTAGTTAAAATTATTTTCTTAGCTATTACTCTATATATAATTGAAGTAGAAAAGAGGAATAATTGTGTCAATAAAAGAAATTATTACATATGTCTTAGGCTTTGCAGGATTAATAATGATGTGTTATGTGCGCATGCAGTTCACAAAAAGACAACAAACACAACCGGATAATGCATATACAAAAAAGGAAGAGGTTATGCATAAGATTGCAATTGGTTTATTAGGTGTTGCGGTTGTACTAGCTTTAATCCCAATATATTAAAAAAAGAAGCTTTCGCTTCTTTTTATGCATTTATGACTTTTTTATAGATATCTTCTAGATCTTTTTGCGTACAATCCTTAATTGTATTTGCCGGGGAACCAGAATCCATCGCATCTTTTGCCATTTTTGAAATATGATTTAAGAAATCTTCTTTATTCACACCATATTCTTGTAAAGTTTGAACATGACATGTTTCAACTAAATCCACCATAGCTTTTAGAAGTTTTTCAGAAGCCTCTTTATCCGAATCTTCTAAAGCGGCAACGCCCACTTCTTTAGCCAATGTACCAAATTCAGAATAAGCACCATCTAAGGCAAATGAGAAGCATTCTTTGATTAACATAGCATTGCTTAATCCGTGCGGAATATGATATAAAGCACCGATTGGACGTGACATGCCATGAATAATGGTAACAGAAGCATTGTTGAATGCGATACCTGCTTCTAAGGCAGCAATTGACATTTCTTCACGAGCCTTTACATTACTTCCATCTGCATACGCAATTGGCAAATATTTCAAGATACGTTTAACAGCCGATACACTAAAGGATTTAGATAAAGGCTGTGCTTTTTTTGATGTATATGACTCTACGGCATGACATAAGGCATCAAGTCCCGTTGCGGCTGTGATTTTACTTGGAGCACTCAATGTAAATTGAGGATCAATAATAGCTAAATCTGGAATAAGGACAGTTCCTTTTAGTAACATTTTTATATCTTTTTTTGTGTTTGTGATGATAGTAAATTGAGTTGCTTCTGAACCTGTACCAGCCGTTGTAGGAATGGCGACCATGCCTGGTGTTTCAATTGTGATTTCTTTTCCCAAATAATCATCAATTTCTTGTCCATTTGTGATTACAGCCCCAATGGCTTTCATAGAATCGATTGGACTTCCACCACCAATCGCAATTAAGAAATCACAATCCTCAGCTCTATATTGTTCAACACCTTTTTCAATCATTAAATCAGTAGGTTCACCTGTGATTTGAGAGAAGATAGAATATTCAATATGGTCTTGATCTAATTTTTGTGTAACTTTATCCACATTTTTTAATTGAACCATTACAGGATCTGTTACAATCAAAGCTTTTTTTCCATAATTTAGACTGGCTTCAGATAATGCATTTTCTCCTGTAATAATATGTTTTGGAACAATAAAATCTCTAGACATAGTAACCTCCTATATACGTGCAATCATTTCGCCGTATTGTTCTTTTGTTTCTTTGATAAACTGCTTAACTTCTTCTGTGGTTGGTAAATCATCAGAACAGTTATTTGAACGAACCATCATGCTCGCTTCTGCACTACCAAATTCCAAACAATCAATCATAGGCCATTCTTGATAGATACCATATAAGAATCCAGAGGCATAACCATCACCTCCACCAAAGCCTTTTCTAGATTTAACAGGGAAAGGCTTGATTGAATAACTTTCACCATTGTTTAGATAAGCTGTAGAACCTTTCATGCCATGTTTAATGACAACAACCTTTGCGTTTTTTGCCTGCCAATATTTTGCGGTTTCCTCATCTGTCATATTAGGCTGAATCAATCTTTCTGTTAAATCGAACTCTTGTCTTGAACCCATGATAATATCGGCTTCATTCGCAACAGTAGAATAATAAATAGAAATTTCATCCTCATTTTTCCAATTGTATTCACGATAATCAATATCAAAAATGATTGGTGTTTTGGTTTTCTTCGCAAACATCACTGCCTTAAGTGCAGCTTCACGACTAGGACTTTCGGCCAATGCCGTACCACTAATTAATAATGCTTTTCCACTCGCAATATAATCTTCATTAATATCATCAACAGATAGTTGTAAGTCAGCGATGCAGTTTCGATACATTAAAATACTGCTTTCTGTGCTCGACAACATTTCAGTAAAAGTAAGTCCAAGCTTTTCGCCATGAGTGCAACGCGTGATATGACTTGTATCAATATTATGTTCATTAAAGTAGTCAGTCACAAAATCACCAAATTGATCATCCGATACTTTGCCAATAAAACCAGCCTTCATACCATGACGAGTGACTCCGCAAGCAATATTTGCAGGACTTCCGCCAACATATTTTTCAAAATGAGAAACATTTTTTAATGGTTTAAATCCCTCACTTACAGCTGGATTCAAATCAATCGCAACACGCCCTAATAAAATTAAGTCGAAGGGACGGTTGGTATCAAAGTTTAAGTATTTCATAAAATTACCTCCATTTGTCTATGTTAAGAATACACTTGAAAAAACAGGAATAAATAAAAGATTATGAGCATATATATGGTAAAAAATGATTTAATTATGAGTAAGTTATGATAATGTTGATCGTTTTTGATTGAAAGAATTAAACATATTTTGGATTTCATCCTCATTTAAATTATGTTCACATTGAATATTGTTTAGAGTCGTAATGACATCCGTATATTTGCAACATAATGTTTGCGTTTGAATCTTATCGATTTCAGAATCATCTGTAACGGCAATCACAGATGATATTTGCACGTCATCAAGCATTTTTTGAATTCGATTCTTATATGTTTGTAACTCATGAATCGGATTCGTGATACGAATCTTCTTATTGTTGTTTTTAATCATCCAAGAACGATCTTCATCATTACCAGAATACGTACCTGGATAATATAAATATTCAACGATTGTGATTCCTTTATTGTAGAAGAAAAGAACGAATTTAGAAGTGACTTGATGCTGTCTGTTTTCGATTGTCGCAAATGAAAGCTTGTGATTTCCAATGCTCTTGTTTAAATAAGAACTATTCGATGCATCTTTTCGAATAAACATGCGCCAAAAAAATTCTAAATAATTTGGAAATAGCGTAGGAAGAATTGAATTCTTGTAGGATGGATAATTCTGGTAGGCTTTAAAACCATAAATGATAATAAGAACGATAAGTATCGTGTATAAAACTGTGTACATATATAATTACCTCACTTTATTTATATTTTAGTTTGTTATGTAAGGGCTTAAGTTAAAAAAACACCTCTTTAATGTGGTAAAAATTAGATTATTATAAGATAAAAAATGATATAATTTCACAAAAGGATGATAGATATGAAGTATAATCGAATTCAAGAAATAGAAAATTACATCAAAAATACAAAGGTCGCTTCTTTAGATGAACTATTAAATCATTTTGATATTTCAATACAGACATTGCGAAGAGATTTGAAGGAATTAGAAAATCGTAATGTGATTAAAAAAGTGTATGGTGGAGTTGTCTATAACGAGGGTATTACCACAAATACTGAGGTTATTGACATTAAATCAAGAGAAATAGAAAATTTGAATCAGAAGCAACAAATTGGCAAAGTAGCCGCAAGTTTATTAGAAGAACAAGATGTCATATTTATTGATTCGGGTACAACCGCATGTCAAATTATCCCTTTTATGAATGAAGATATGCAACTTACTGTTATAACGCATAGTGCATTGGCCTTTGAAATGCTAGAAGGCAAGAAAAATGTAAAGATTATATTGTTGGGTGGAGAATATAGAGAAAAAGTAAAGAGTTTCTTTTTTGATGTGTCTGCACTTCATTATAATTTTACAAAAGCATTTATTTCTACATATGGCTTATCTCTAGAAAATGGTTTAACGAACATGGATAATTTTGAAGGAATGGTTAAAAATCATGTTATTCATTCTTCAAAAGAAGTTATTGTTCTAGCGGATGACACAAAATTTTCGCGTGTTTCCTATAACTGCTTTGCGCCTATCGATTCTATGCATGTGGTGGTAACAAATAAGTTGCCAGATAAACGATATGCGAATTATTTCAATGAGAACGATATTTTAATTAGAGTCCCTTAACAAGGGGCTTTTTTAGTAGTCTTTTTTCTGAAAGAGATTACATTTAGTGAGAAATAACACAAAAATTACCACTTTAAAGTCCTTTTTTTTTAATTTTATCAAAATTTTAATATGTTAATTTATACGTGCAAGGAGTGAGCGAATTGAACACAGTTAAAAATAAGACGACTATTTATTCAAATTTAATTTTGAAATACTTCTTAGAACATGAAATGGTCACGAACAAGCAATTGGCTGATGAAATCGGGTTATCTGAAAAAACAATTCGTACAAAAATTGATTCAATCAATTATATGTTGAAAGAAAACAATCTAGGTACAATTGAAAAAAAGCCTCGTATTGGAATGTGGCTTGAGTGCAACACTTCTCAAAGGGCAAAGATACAAAAGTTGATTAGTGCCGATGAAAGCGAATTGGTTCAATCCGATAAATCTCGAATGGTATTGGCATTGCGAGAAATATTGAATGTGAACAGTAAAAAAAGGCTTACTTCCAAAGATTTGGCCGATACATTATATTTGAGTGTACCAACAATGTTGAAAGTTATCTCAGATTGTAAAGATTGGCTGAACATGTTTGATATTAAGCTGAATGTGATTCGTAATAAAGGAATTGAACTCGAATATAGTGAATCATCCTATCGTTTGGCATTGAAAAACTATATTACTAAGCTAGATGAGACGCATTCAATTTATGAGGGCATTACTTATTTTATGCCAGGATTACAAGTCGACATTATTAAAGATGCCATTCTAGAAGTTGAAAAAGAATGGGGATTCAATCTAGTGGATGAATCTTTTGATGAGATTCTAGTATATACAAGTATTGCGGTTTATGAAAATGTCACGAATAAGATCAAAAATTTAAATATTTCAAAGAAAGAATTTGAGGTTCTTTCTCAATATAGTGAATATCATTTAGCGGAAAAGATTTATAAAAAGATTCAGAGATATATTCATGTAGATATCCCTGATGGAGAAATCGCATTCCTATCTATTCAGATTTTATGTTCTAAAATGATTGATTATGAAGCTATGCCATATGATACAGAGTCTTTGATTGAGCAATATGATGCAAAGTTAAAAGAATTCGTAGAAAAAATGATTGACGTAATCAGTAATGTTACAAATGTGGATTTAAGACAAGATACTGAGCTATATAACGGTTTGTTAATCCACTTAAGACCAACAATTTTCAGATTGAAATACAATCGTAGCGCAAATAATGAATTAACTGGATACATAAAAAATGAGTATACAACTACATTTAGAGTATCTTGGTTGATTTCAGTTTTATTTGAAGAGTACTTCAATTTGAAAATAACGGAAGATGAATTAAGTTTTATCACGATTTATATTCAATCTGCATTAGAAAGAAATTCAAAGCCAATTTCCGCAATTCTTGTATCCAATGCATCGAATGGAATTAACCAGATGATTTGCGATAAATTAAGAAGAAATTGCGATGAAATAAAGAAAATCCATGTACAAAGTATGCATGACTTTTCGTTACCACGCTGTAAAGATGATTTGATTCTAACAACTAAAAATCTACATTCAGACGATAATCGTATTGTTGAAATAGATGATTGGTTGAGTGATTCAAATTTGAATTGTGTCAAAGAAAAAATCAAAGAATTAAGTGTACAAAAACAAGATAGGCCAGCACGTTTTAATGCGATATGCCACGAGTTATTTGAACCAGATTTGATTTTCTGTCATTTAAAAGTAAAAGACAAAAAATCATTGTTGTCGATGCTTTGTAACAAAATGGTTGATAAAGGCTATGTGACAAAAAAATATTTTAAAACTGTCATGGAACGTGAAAATATGACACCGACTTCAATTGGAAATGGGGTCGCGATACCTCACGGAGATACGCAAGAGGTCAATACGGCAAAGATCGTGATTGCAACATTGGATAAACCAATCTTGTGGGATTCAAAATATGTCGATGTTGTGTTCTTGTTGGTGGTTAAATTTAGTACAGACTTTGAGATACGTAGAACACAGCAATTCTATAAACAATACATAAAATTAGTTGATGGAGATGAACAAGTAAGTATCTTACGTGGCTTTACATCAAATATAGATTTTTATCGATTCTTAATTCAATAACGGAGGGAGATTATTATGGAATTAAAAGAAATTTTGGATGAAAAAATCATTGATTTGGAACTTGAGGGTACAACGAAAGATGAAGTGTTGCGCAATCTGAGTAAACGATTGTTGGTGGCAGGATATATTTCGGATGTAGATCAGTTTGTCAAGGACATTTATGTTCGTGAAGCAGAAGGACCTACAGGAATGGGGCATAAAATATCAATTCCACACGGCAAAAGTAGTGCGGTTCGCAAGATAGGTATTGCGATTGGACGTTGTGTGCAAGATGTAAAGTGGGAAAGCTGTATGTCCGAAGATGGTTACCAAGATACAAATATTATTTTCTTGTTCTGTGTAAGTGACGACAATAATTTTGCCGAGAATCACATGAAATTATTGGCGGATCTAGCCGGAAAATTAGGTAATGACAATCGTGTTCGTAAATTGCAGGAAGTGACTTCAAAATCAGAATTGATCAATGTGATTATTAATGATTCGGCATGTGTTGCAGAAGGTGAAAAAACATCGGATCAAGAAGAAGAAACAATTGAGGAATTAGATATTGATTTACTGTAATTAATAAAAAATTACCATATTAAAGTGCCCTAAAAAATAAAATAAGAAAGCGCTTTACGATATATGATATGGACAACAAAAGAAAAGAAAGCCAGGAGGTGAAAGAAAATGAAAATTATTGGTATCACAGCATGTACAGCAGGAATTGCACATACTTACATTGTCGCAGAAAAAATTCAACAGGCTGCAACTGAAGCTGGTCATGAGTGCAAAATTGAAACTCAAGGAACAATTGGTGCACAAAATGAATTAACTCCAGAAGATATTAAAGCAGCTGATGTAGTAATTCTTGCTCATGATATCGCAGTTGGTGGTGTTGAACGATTCAAAGGAAAACCAGTTGTAGATATTCCGATTAGTGTTGCAATGAAGAGTCCAAAAAGTTTAATTGCAACAATCGAAAAAAAATTAGGTAAAAAATAACAGGACTTAATAAGGAGAGAAATTAATATGTTACAAGATTTTAAAAAACACTTAATGACTGGTATCTCCTACATGATTCCAATGGTTGTTGCCGGCGGTATCTTAGGAGCTCTTGCCAAAGGTTTAGGAGGTTGGGAAGTTGGAAACTTAGCACCAGATGCTTCTGGAGCTACAATCTTCTCTTATTTAAATGCATTTGATTGGGGCCAATTCTGGTGGGCTATTTCAAAATTATCTGATTTTGCGATGAGCTTTGCCTGTGCCGTATTAGCTGCTGGTATTGCATATTCTATGTCAGAACGTCCAGGTATCGTTCCTGCATTTATCTTAGGATATACAGCAAACCAAGCTAAAGCCGGATTTATCGGTGCATTGATTCTTGGATTCATCGTTGGTTGGTTAGTCAATGTATTTAAAAAGTATGGAGAAAAACTTCCAAAAGCATTACAAGGCTTACTTCCAGTATTGATTATTCCAGTATTTGTTACATTTATTGTTGGTGCATTGTTCTTCATGTTATTGATGGGACCTATGACAGCTGTTATGACAGCTATTCAAAATTGGATCATGTCATTGAATGGTGGTTCTAAATTCTTAGTTGGTGCAGTAATTGGTGCTTGTATGGGATTCGATATGGGTGGTCCTATCAACAAAACAGCTTCTATGGCTGCCAATGCATTGTTCGCTGATGGATATGCTGCTCCAGAATCTGCAAAAATTATCGGTGGTATGACACCTCCTATTGGAGTTGCAATTGCTACATTCTTACAACCAAAGAAATTTACTCAAGCTGAAAGAGATACAGGTATTTCTTGTTTATTCATGGGACTTTGCTTCATTACAGAAGGTGTATTACCATTTGCCGCAAACGATCCATTACGTTTTATTCCTTGCTCAATGGTAGGTAGTGCAATTGCTGGTGGTATCGCAATGGCTGCTGGTGTAGAAACTCCTGCTGCTCACGGTGGTATCTTCGTATGTGGATTATCAACAAACCCATTAATGTGGTTAGTTGCCATGGTAGTTGGTTCAGTCGTAACTGGTATCTTATATGCAATCTTCAAAAAGAAACCTGCTGAAGAAGAAGATCACGAAGAAGAAGTTGTTGATTTAGACTTAGATATCAACATTGAATAATCAAAAAAGATAGATAGAAAGAGGGTATATTATGTACGTATCAATGAAAGACATTTTAACTCATGCGGATAAACACAATTATGCTGTAATGGCAGTAAATAGTGTAAATATGGAAATGGCTCGTGCAGTTATTACAGCTGCTGAAGAAGAACACTCACCAATCATTATTAATATTGGTGTTGGTCAGATGGCTAACTTGGCTCATCCAACTGAAATGGTGCCTATGATCAAAGAAATGGCAGAAAGAGCAACCGTTCCAGTCGCTTTAAACTTGGATCATGGACAAAAATTTGAAGATGAAGTTTCAGCTATTCAATGGGGCTTCTCAAGTGTTATGATCGACGCTTCATCTTATCCATATGAAGAAAATGTTAAGCGTACAGCTACAATTGCTGCTTTGGCACATCAAAAAGGAATTTGTGTTGAAGGTGAACTTGGACATGTAGGACAAGCTGGAGATGGTGATAACTCTAAAGTTGATTTATATACAAATGTAGAACAAGCTGTTCAATATGTAAAAGATACAGGTGTAGATGCTTTAGCTGTTGCGATTGGTACAGCACATGGTAATTACCCTAAAGGATATGTTCCAGTATTAGATTTTGATCGTTTAGCTGAATTAAAAGCTGCATTAAAAATGCCATTAGTATTACATGGAGGCTCTGGTTCTGGAGAAGAAAATATCCGTAAAGCTGTTGCTGGTGGTATCAACAAAATCAATGTATGTACAGATGCATTCCATGCTGCAGAAGATGCAATGAAGGCTGCATGGGAAGAAAATCCTGGTTTAAACTACATGCAAATTATGATGGTTGCAGAACAAGCTATCAAAAAGTTTGTTAAGGATTATATCCGTGTAATTGGTTCAAATAATCAATATGTATATGGAGAAACAGTTACAGTAGGAAATGAATAATAAACAAAGGTAGGTGTTATGCCTACCTTATTTATTTGCTAAAAGGAGGCAAAAATGTTTGATTTAAATGGAAAAGTAGCCATTGTTACTGGGGCAAATCAAGGCCTAGGCTTTGCAATGTGTCAAGGATTAGCTAAAGCGGGGGCCGATATATTTAATATCGGAAGACGCGAAGATGATCATGTGATTCGTGAAGCTATCGAAAAAGAAGGCGTGAAATATCATTATTATCGTGCCGATTTATCGAATCCAACTGTGGAAAAAATGGATGAAATTGTTCAAGAAGTAGTTAAAGTATATGGCCATGTAGATATTCTTTTAAATAATGCAGGCGCTAATATTCGTGAACCATTTCTTGAATATGATGTAAAAGATTGGGATTATATTTTGAACTTGAATTTAAAATCGATTTTCTTATTGTCTCAAAGTGTAGCTAAACAAATGGTCGCACAAAAAACAAAAGGAAAAATTATTAATATAGCAAGTATGTTGTCTTTTACAGGAGGTATTTTAACTGCGGCTTATACAGCAAGTAAGAGTGGCGTTATGGGACTTACAAAAACAATGGCCAATGAATTAGCTAAATATGGCATCAATTGTAATTGTATTGCACCAGGATATATGGATACTCCATTAACAAAGCCTATGCAAGAAGATCCTGTACGAAATAAAGAAGTGTTAGATCGTATTCCTGCAGGATACTGGGGAAAACCCGAGACTTTGCAAGGAGCCGTTATATTTTTAGCTAGTGAAGCATCTGATTATGTATGTGGTGCAACCATTCCTGTCGATGGTGGATGGTTATCAAGATAAATAAGGAGAATAAAGAATATGAAAATCGCATTAATTAATGAATTTAGCCAGGCATCAAAAAATGCCACAGTCTTAAATGAATTGAAAAAAGTTGTCGAACCAATGGGACACACTGTATATAACACAGGAATGTGTAAAGATGGAGATGATCCATATCTTACATATTTAAATATTGGTATTCAAGCAGCCCTATTATTAAACTCAAAAGCGGTTGATTTTGTAGTAACTGGATGTGGAACAGGACAAGGCGCTATGATGGCATGTAACGCATTCCCTGGTGTTGTTTGTGGATATTGTATTGATCCATCCGATGCATACTTATTCTTGCAAATCAACAATGGTAATGCATTAGCACTACCATATGCCAAAGGATTTGGATGGGGAGCTGATTTAAATTTACAATATATCTTTGAAAAAGCTTTTGGAAGTCCAAAAGGAATGGGTTATCCAAATGAGCCAGGAAGAAAAGAATCACAAAATAGAAATGCGGCTTTATTGTCTCAAATGAAGGAAGCTATTTCTAAAGATTTAATTTCGGCATTAAAGGCAATTGATCCAGAACTAGTAAAAGGAAGTTTGTCTCCTCGATTCCAAGAATGTTTCTTTGCCGGATGCCAAGATCCAGAATTAGAGAAATTTGTAAAAGAGATTTTAGAAAAATAAAATCTCTTTTTTAGGAGTCAATATGAAAACATCATTTTTACCAGATTTTACAATGGGAGAAAATGCATTTCTAGAAATAGAAAAGTTTGTTCCCAAACACTCTAAAATAGCTATATTTTATGGTCAAAAAGCATATGATGAGGCAAAACAATATGCAGATAAAATACTAAATACAGATAATTATGAAATTCTTGCCAAGCAATGCTATGGAAAAGAAGCAAATTATGCGAATGTAAACAAAATACTTAATGTAAAAGACATACAATCTTGTGATGCATTGTTTGCGATTGGAGGAGGAAAATGTATTGATACTGTAAAGTGTGCTGGAAATCAATTGCATGTTCCTGTTTATACCATTCCTACGATTGCTTCAACATGTGCGGCAGTCACTAAAATCAGTATTATGTATGATTTAAATGGAGAGTTTTTGGAAATTGTGCAACTTCAAAAGCCGCCCGTACATTGTTTTATTGAACCAAATATTATTGTAAGAGCACCTATTAAGTACTTATGGGCAGGCATAGGGGATACGATGGCTAAGCATATCGAATCTACATTCAGTGCACGTAATGATGAGTTAAATTTTACCAGTGAATTAGGAATTAAGATTGGGGAAAATTGTTATTATCCTATTCTTAGAGATGCAAAGAAGGCATTAGAAGATGTTAAAGCGCATAAGCTAAGTCATGAAGTTGAAAGAACGATTCAAAATATAATTATTACAACAGGATGTGTATCGTTGATTGTAGATCCAGAATATAATTCAGCATTATCACACGCATTATTCTATGGACTTACAGTAAGGCAACATATTGAGAAGGGCCATCTGCATGGAGAAGTGGTTTCCTATGGCACCTTAGTACAATTGATGATGGATAATCAGATGGAACTATTGAAGAAGACGTATCAACTGCATGAAGAAATTGGCCTTCCAATTTGTTTAGCGGATTTGGAACTAAGAAGAAATGAGGACTTGTCAGATATATTGGAGAAAACCGTAATCAATCAAGAGTTAAAACATGTGCCTTATAAGGTTACAAAAGAATTGATTTTAAACGCAATGATGAAATTAGAAGATTATAGAGGATAAAGTTATGAAGAAAATTGTTATGATTCACACAAGCCCAGTCTCATTGAATGATTTAAAAGCATTGGTTAAGCAATATATGCCAGATGTTGAGTTAGTGAATATCATTGATGATTCACTTCTAGAAGAAGTAAAAAAGAATAATGGGCCAACACCACAGATTATTTCGCGAATGAATATGTATGTTCAAGTCGCAAATTCACTACATCCGGATTTAATTTTCAACCAATGTTCAAGTGTTGGTGAAGCCTTTGATATCGCAAAAAAATCAACAACGATACCAACTTTAAAAATTGATGAGCCAATGGCTAAAAAAGCAGTCGAACTAGGAAGAAAAATTGGTGTAATTGCGACTGTAAAATCAACGATGTTACCTAGCTGCAACTTGATTAAACGAAAGGCTGTAGAAGCTAACAAAGATGTAGAAGTTATTGAATATTTAGTGGATGGAGCCTTGGATATTTTAATGAAAGAAAAGAATGTGGAAAAACACAATCAATTAGTATTAAGTAAAATTGAAGAAGCAAGTAAGGCTTGCGATGTGATTGTACTTGCTCAGGGTTCAATGACGGCCATTCTTCCGTATATAAAGAATATTGATAAACCAGTTTTAACAAGTCCAGAACTCGCAATTCAAACTGCACGAGACATGTTATATGGAAAATAAAAAATATATAGTACTCGATGATGATCCCACGGGCATCCAAACGGTTCATGATGTGTATATGATTACACAAACAGACAAGGTGAGTATCGAAAAGGCTTTTCTACAAAGTCAAAACTTATTTTATATATTAACGAATTCTAGAGCATTTTCAAAAGAGTATACGATCCAATATCATAAAGAATTAATTCAAAATATTATAGATGTGGCAAAAAAACTTGATATGGATTTTACGATTGTTTCAAGGAGCGATTCAACATTGAGGGGACATTATCCAACAGAAACACAGGTCATCTATGATGTATTAAAAAAGAATCACATGCATATTGATGGAGAAATACTTTGTCCTTATTTAGATGGAATACGGAAAACAGAAAATGATATTCACTATGTATTAGTAAATGATACTTGGGTACCTGTAGGGAAAACAGAATTTGCAAATGATAAAACGTTTGCATTTCAGTCGAGCGATCTAAAAGAATATGTTGAAGAAAAAACAAATAAAGCCTATTTGGCATCGAGTTGTATAAGTATTTCTTTATCGGATTTACAAGATGAATCTATAGTTGTATCTAAATTAAATTCCGTGTCTGAATTTAGAAAAGTGATTTTAAATTGTACTTGTATGGAGGATTTAAAAAGATTTGTATCCGCGTATGAGAAAACCAATAAGCGATATATTTTTAGATGTGCAGCGAGCCTAGTGAAAGAATTAGGTCATATCACAGATTCTTCTTATTTAGAAAAAGAAGATTGTATTAATGATGGATCAGGTGGCTTGGTTCTTGTAGGTTCTCATGTCAATAAGACAAAAGAACAACTTGAGTATTTAAAAGAGAATTATAAGAACTTAGAATGGGTTGAATTTAATCAACATGAAATATTAAGTGGAACGCTTGAAAAAGAAACAAATCGATGTGCAAATATAGTGAATGACTTATTGAAGAAGAATAAATTGGTTGTTTTGGCAACTAGAAGAGATAGAGTTGATTTTCCTAGTGATGATAAAGAAAAACAATTGGAAATGGCGACGCAAATTTCTTTTGCGCTAACTAATGTTTTAAAGCAGTTAATACAAAGACCAGGCTTTTTGATCACAAAAGGCGGAATCACATCGTCGGACGCCCTGACAAATGGATTGGATGTAAAAATGGCATATGTTTTAGGACAAATTGAACAAAATGTGGGTGTGATTCGTTGTGTGGACAAGAGTAAGTATGTAAATTTACCTGTCGTGATTTTTCCTGGAAATGTAGGGGACAAGGCAACTTTATATAGTGTAGTAAAAAAATTAACATAGGAGGATGCTTATGGAAAAAAAGGTATTTGGATATCCAAAATATGATGACAATGGAGAAATGATTCTAACAACTTATGAGAATGAATATCGTGATATGTTGATGGATATTCGTGTTTATAAACTAGAAAAAAATCAAACTAAAATATTTACGAGTGATGATGAAGAAATTGCGGCTTTATTATTGAACGGTAAGATTGAAATCAATGTGGATGGAATAGAGAAGGTTGTTTCAAGAAAGAGTGTGTTCTTGGAAGGCCCCTATGCTGGACATGTTTCGCATAGTAAAATTATCTCTGTGAAAGCATTAGAAGAGACAGAGATTTTAGTTCAGAAAACAAAGAATAAGGTAACGTTTAACTCTAAATTATATACACCAGAAGATGCACCATGGAAATATTCAAGTCAAGGTTGGTATGGCAATGTCGCAAATCGACGTGTAAATACAATTATTGATCATGATATTGAACCGAAGAGTAATATGGTTTTAGGTGAAGTTTTAAATGATCCAGGAAACTGGTCTGGATATTTGCCACATAGACATCCACAGCCAGAATGTTATTATTTCTTATTTGATCATCCAGAAGGATTTGGCGCTAGTTTTGTAGGGGATGAAGTATATAAGAGTGTGAATCGAAGCTTTTCAGCAATTCCAGGAGGAAAGCTACATCCACAATCAACAGCGCCTGGATATCAGATGTATACTTGTTGGATGATTCGTCACTTGGACGGTAATCCATGGCTTCAAACTGATCGTTGTGAAGATGAAGCTTATACTTGGCTTCATGATGCTAAATTTAATCCGGAAACAAATGCTTTTGAAAAGAAATAGGTAAAACAAAAACAAGTCGTGTGACTTGTTTTTTTATGCATTCTTTAAAAAGAAATCAATAGGTGAATCAATATCTAGACAATAGAATTCAGATAAATGTTGAATATCAAGTTGTAATGCATGTTCAATATTTCCTTCTATTAATGCATCAACGATTTGAATATGTTGATATAAATGTTGTTCGTCATTAACGGATTTAAAATCATTGTGCATTAAAATAAATTGAATTTTTAGAGATAAGTCTTCCTGCATATTGAATAATAGATTGTTTTTTGAAATGCGGCAAAGTTCTTTATGAAAGTCTGAATCTAATTTTCTTCTTTTGACTCCATCTTTATTTTTAAATGCTTCTAGGCATTGTTCAGCAATACTCTTCAGATTTAATAATTCAGCTTTACTACTATAGATAGCTGCAAGCTTAATTGACAAAATATCTAATGATATACGAATCATTCCTATATCTTGAATTTCTTTTTCTGAAAATGTAGCTACCTGCGCATAGCGCTTTGGAAATATTTGGATAAGTCCCTGACTTTCTAATTTACGCATAGCCTCTCGTATAGGTGTTCTACTCGTATTAAATTCTTGTGCAATCTTAGCTTCTGCAATTTTTTCTCCCGGATTCAATTCATTAGAAAGAATTTGGGAAAGCAGATAATTATATACTTGTTCACTTAGACCTTCATTTTTTTTCATAGATAGCTCCTTATTTTAAATTAAGTATAACATAACTTACTAATGTATACAAAAATAAATGATTGTCGACAATTATATTGAAATTGTCGACAATCAGTGGTAATATGTAGCCAAGGAGGATAAAACAATGAAAGATACCTTTGTTTTAAAAACGACAATAAAAGAATTTTCTACTATGAAGGAATGTTTCGAACAAGAACAAGTAGGGAAAGAAGATTTAATTATCACGAATGAGTTTATTTATAATACTAAGTTTAAAGATGTTGATGCGAATGTGATATTTCAGGAAAAATACGGAGTTGGAGAACCTACTGATGAAATGATTGAAAATATTCGCAAGGATGTTTCTCAGAATGTGAAACGTATTATTGCGATTGGTGGAGGAACGATTATAGATATTTCAAAATTCTTGATTTTAGACTACGAAGGAACAATTGATCAAGTTATTTTGCATGAAATTCCATATAAAAAGGCCAAAGAATTATATGTGGTGCCTACAACGTGTGGAACGGGTAGTGAAGTTACAAATGTAGCTATTTCTGAGTTGAAGAAACGAAAAACTAAAAAGGGACTAGCAGATGATTTGATTTATCCAGATAAAGCACTATTGATCCCTGAAATGGTTGAAACTTTACCTTATAAATTCTTTGCGACAAGTTCCATTGATGCTCTGATTCATTCGGTGGAATCTTATTTATCTCCAAATTCTACATTGTATTCAAGAATGTTCTCGGTAAAGGCTATGACAATGATTTTAAATGGATTTAAAAAAGTAGTTCGAGATGGTAAAGAAAATTGGAGTCAATATGCGAAGGAATTTTTAATCGCATCCAATTTAGCTGGTATTGCCTTTGGAAATGCAGGCTGTGCAGCGGTGCATGCGCTTAGCTATCCATTAGGAGGTGCTTATCATATTCCACATGGAGAAGCGAATCAGTTGATGTTTGAGTCTGTATATAATAAGTACTATGAAAAAGATCCAAATGGACGTATTCAAGATTTCTTTGAAGTAGTATCAGAAATATTGGGTGTAGGAAAGGAAGAAGCATTAAAAGCTTTGTTTGCCTTGACAAATCAAATCTTAGAAAGAAAACCTTTGAGTAGTTATGGCATCAAAAAGGAAGAATTGTCTGAGTTTGTCAAGAGTGTTATTGAAGGTCAACAAAGATTATTAAATAACAACTATGTTGAGTTGAGCAGTGATGACATGCTTGAAATCTATGAAAATGTGTATGATAAGTAGGTGCGATTATGACAACAAGAGAAATGAAGATATTTGCAGCAGAGATTAGAAAAACTGTTTTATACGGACTAGATACAGTGAAGGCAGGACATATTGGCGGATGTATGTCCATGGCAGATTTATTAGCTGTACTTTATGGAGAAGTTATGAATGTGGATCCAAAAAATCCACAATTAAAAACGCGTGATCGTTTAGTTGTTTCAAAAGGACACTGTGGACCTGCCGTATATGCGGCTTTAGCACTTAAAGGGTATTTTCCAATGGAGTGGATGAAAACAATCAATCTTTCCCAAACAAAATTACCAAGCCATTGTGACATGAATATGGTTCCAGGTATCGATATGACGACGGGTTCTTTAGGACAAGGAATGTCCACAGCTTTAGGGTTAGCTTGGGGATTGCGTTATCAAAAAATCAATTCATATGTATATCTTGTGTTGGGTGATGGAGAATGTGATGAAGGTCAAGTATGGGAAGGGGCTTTATTCGCAGGAACAAAAAAATTAAATAATGTGATTGCGTTTGTGGATCAGAATTTAAAACAATTAGATGGATATACAAAAGAAATTTGTGATGTAGGAGATTTAAGAAAAAAGTTTGAAGATTTTGGATGGTTTTCCCAAGAAGTAAATGGGAATGATGTGGAAGAAATAAAGAATGCGATTGCAATCGCAAAAATGCAAACTAACAAGCCATCTATGATTGTATTGCATACAGAAAAGGGTAAAGGTTGTACATTTGCACAGGATGTTTTCTATAATCACCATATGACTTTTACAGAAGAACAATATGAAGAAGCAGTGCATCATTTAGATGAAATTATTAAGGAGGCCTAGACATGTTTGAAATTTGTAAAGATATTAAAAATGAAGATTTAGAAATGCGTCAGGTCTTCGCAAAAGTAATGGATGATTTGGCAAGTAAAGATGAAAGAGTTGTTTATTTAGATGCAGATATAATAAATTCCATTAAAATGGTGGATTTTTCTAAGAAATATCCAGAGCGTACAGTCAATTGTGGAATACAAGAAGCAAATATGATTGGTGTAGCAGCTGGTATGTCAGCAACTGGATTGATTCCATTCACCCATACATTTGCACCTTTTACGACAAGACGAGTTATGGATCAAGTGTTTATTTCTTGTGCCTATGCAAAATTAAATGTTCGTATTATTGGTTCTGATCCAGGACTTACTGCAGGAGGGAATGGAGGTACGCATATTCCGTTAGAAGATATTGGAATGATGCGTTGTGTTCCTACAGTTACAATCATTGAACCAACAGATTCAATTGTTTTAAGTGACATGTTAAGACAGACAAAAGATATGTATGGAGTATTCTATATTCGATTATCGCGCAAAAAAGCCGAACAAATATATATGTCCGGATCTACTTTTGAAATTGGAAAGGCAAATACTTTACGTGAAGGTAGTGATGCAACAATTATCGCAAGTGGAATATGTGTGGCAGATGCATGTAGAGTAGCTGATAAATTGGCAGATGAAGGAATTCATGTTCGTGTTTTAGATATGTTTACAATCAAACCAATTGATAAAGAAGCGATAATTAAGGCATCTAAAGAAACTGGCGCAATTGTGACTGTGGAAAACCATAATATTATGAATGGTTTAGGAAGTGCTGTTTCGGAAGTTCTATCCGAAGAAGCTCCTTGCCGGATGAAAAGACTAGGTGCTCCAGATTGTTTTGGAGAAGTAGGAACAGTACCTTTCTTAAAAGAGAAGTATCATATGGCAGAGAAAGATATTGAAGAAGCTGTTAAATCATTGGTATGTAAGAAGGATGTTGCGTAACATCCTTTTTTTCTATTTGTTAATTTAATACAGTTACACCAAGATAATGATTGAGTCTTGTGGTTAAGATCCTATCAAAGAAGGATACAACACTACCAGTTAAGAAAGAGGCAATGATTGTACCTAAGCCAACAGAATTTATGTTGTGTAATAAGATGAGTGAAATGACTATGGATGAAATGGTGAATAATAAATCGACTTTTACTTTCAATTTTCCAAAATCCTTTCTTAAACGGAATGCCAATGCACCAATAAAACCTTCATAAGGCATGACTGTAAGGTTTGAATGAATGGTTAGTGTGATGCCAAGTGCCATGACAATACAAGTTAGTATAGCCAATAAGACTTGTTCTAAGAATGAATGAGGTTGAATATGTGTTAAGAATAATGATGTGAGTTTAATTAAGTAGGAATAAATAAATGTGATAATGAATTGAATGATTTGTGTTTTTCCAAACTTACGAACAATGACAAGCTATTCACAATGAAATTAAAAAGTGCATAACTACCAGGAAGAAGAAAAGTGAATGTCAGTGCTAATGAACAAGATGGAGCTACACCTAAAGCAGCATTTAAAAATAAATTGGATCCAATCGCAAGTGTAAAGATTCCAATTAAATAAACAATAAGTTTTCTTCGTAAGCGTCAAATAGAGCCCATATTAAAAGATCCGATTTGAAATGATACAATGTCATTGTCAATCGGATCTG
>CAKPHD010000013.1 GCA_934155625.1 uncultured Clostridia bacterium | reverse complement strand
AGAAATGGCAAAAATTGTATCATAAAATTTTATGAATTATTTATAAAAAAGTGCGACACTTATTATTGCAATTTATAGACATAAAAAGTGCCAATTTTATCTATTGACAAAAATCAATAAATGTAGTAATTATATTATATATGAAACAAAGAGAAAAAAAGTGAGGAATACATATGAAGGTACAAGATTTGGCAATAATCTTTATAATAATAATATTACCAATTTCACTAGTAATAGAAACATATACACAATATCAAATAAAAACTATAAATACACAGACATTATATGATAATAAGCTTACATCTGCTACATATGATGCAATAAGAGCATTTCAGATAAATACAACAACTAGTGCGACATCAGAATTAACAAATTCAAAGGCGCGAGATTTAGAGGCTTCTATATCAACTTTTAGGAATTCAATTAAATCAACATTTGCTTTAAATGGATATTCAAATGACGCAGTAGATAGATATGTACCAGCATTAGTATATACTTTGTATGATGGTTTTTACATATATTCACCATATAAAAATATGGCTAATGAAGATGGAACTATAAAAACTGATGAAGGTGAAGGACAATATGGTTTAAAACCATATATTTCGTATAGTTGTAGATATAAACAAGGAAGTAATATTGATGTAGTAATAACCTATGCACTTGATAATCATATATCTGTACAAGGAATAATTAATAATGAATATGTTGATAAAGAAGGATATTTAATAGACAATATTTCATATAATGAAACAAGTAATAGTGTAACATATAATGGAGTTTCGATAGAAACAGAAAATGTAAAACAATATTTACCACTTGGACAAGGAAATGATATATATGATTGCATAAAACTAAATGGAACAACATATTATGCAGATACCAATAAAGAGAGAATAATTGCAAGGTTAAATGATACTACTTTAACGATACAATGTAGTAAGGAGAAAAATGGAGCACAATATGAGCAATGGTTAGGAGTTATAAGAAATAATAATTTAGCAAAAGATTATTATATAGATGCATATAAATTTACAAAGTGGTTTAAAGAAAGTGGCCTACAGGATCTTACATATGGAGATGCTACAGATACAATTATTGATGAAAATGGAAATATACAAGAAAATCAAAATATATGGGATTCTAGTAATTCAAATAGTACCAAAAAAATATTTCAATTTAACACATCAAATATTAATTTTAGTGGAAATATAGAAAATGAATCATCTAGTTTTAATGAACATAGATTAGCTATAATAAGACATAAGATTGAGGTTAATCTTGCAACAGCAATATCAAACTATAATGCTTATTTGGGAGTAAATAATGTATTTCAAATGCCTAAATTAACTGAAGAGGAATGGTACAATATAACACATAATATATCATTAATAAGTTTTGTGCAAGGATTTTCGATAGGTGGTAAAGTATATAATGGATATTCATTAGTTACTAATTCAGAGAGTAAAGAAGTAGTATCTGAAAATAATATTTATATATTAGGACAAGACAGCGAGGGACGTAAGCAGTACTATAAAATAGGAGATCATGGAATTAGCGGTGGTAGTGTAAGTATTAATGCGGGTCAATATTCTGGAGATGGTAGTGCTAGAAGTGCTGGAAGAATAAACTTGGATTTTGAAAGAGGAAATTTAATAAATTCAGGAAAAACATATTATTATTATCCACTAAAGGACAATAATGCTTCATATAACAGTATTGTAATGCAAAATGATGTTGATACTTATGATGATATATATACATATGTTAATCAACAAAGTGATAATCTAAAAGTAGCATATTATACTGCGCTAGGAAGAGAAAGAGCAAGTACATATAAAATGTGGTCAGACTATGTAGATACAAGTATAAAAATTAATTGAAATAATGATTCGGAAAATTTAACGATAACATTTAATGCAAATGGTGGGTATTGGAAATCTTCTAATAACACTAATACAGAAGTAAAAAAAGTGAATACAAATAAAAACTGTGTGCTAAATCAGATTGTAGCTAATCCAGAAAGGCCATCACATTATCTTATTGGTTGGGCTACGTCATTGGAAAAAGCAAAAAATAAAGAAGTTGATTATGAAACAAATGCAACATATACAGGAAATTCAATAAGTTTATGGGCAGTATGGAAGATGCCTACTCAAATCGGTCCGTATGGTAAAGGTGATATTGATAATAATGGTGATATTGATAATGAGGATTTGAAACTATTAGCAGGTCATGTTGCAGGAAAATTTAATTTAGAGGATGAGCAACTAGAAAGAGCAGATATTAATGATAATGGAATAATTAATATACAAGATTTAATGTTGCTAACAAATTATTTAAAAAATAATTAAAATGGGGGAACAAAATGAACTATGCAGATATAAAAATAGCAGATGTAGCAAATGGACAAGGAGTTAGAGTTTCATTATTTGTAAGTGGATGTAATCATCATTGCAAAGGGTGTTTTAATGCACAAGCATGGGACTTTAATTATGGAAAAGAATTTAAAGAAGAAGAAACAGAAAGAATAATAAATGAACTAAAACATCCATATGTATCAGGGCTTTCGCTTTTAGGAGGAGAGCCATTAGAATACAAAAATCAACAGGGATTGTTACCATTGTTAAAAAGAATAAAAGAGGAGTTGCCAGAGAAAAATATTTGGTGTTATACAGGATATAAATTTGATAAAGATATAGTGGCAAATATGTTCGAAAATTGGGCAGAAACAAAAGAATTGATGTCATATATTGATGTGTTGGTAGATGGTAAATTTGAAGAAGATAAAAAGGATTTGAATTTGAAATTTCGAGGTTCTTCAAATCAAAGAATAATAGATGTGCAAAAATCATTAAAAGTACACAAGGTTATACCATATGATGTATAAATTTAAATGAATTAAAATTTATTACTCATAAAATTATATTTAGAAATTAATAATATATTGTTTTTTTATACCTTGGTGTCGCAATCTTCATACCCAAAATACTAGTATGTAGATTGCTCCATATCGCATTCGCTTTGCTCATTTGGTCGCTTACGCGGTATTTCAAAACAATATATTATTAATTTTCTAAAATACATATAATTTAAATACGAATTGTAATGCATGCAAATTATACAAAATATGATAAAAGGCTTGACAACTTGTATCCAAATAATGTATAATGGTTAGCGTATATAGGATGAGAACAAACGAAATCCCGCATACAGTGTTTTAAACGCCGGAAGGAGGGGAATAAAATAATGTCAGAGATAAAAGTTAATAATGGAAATATAGAAGACGCACTAAAAAGATTTAAAAGACAATGTGCAAGAAATGGGGTTCTTCAAGAAGTTCGTAAAAGAGAACATTATGAAAAACCAAGTGTAAAGAGAAAGAAAAAATCAGAGGCAGCAAGAAAAAGAAAATTTTAATACATAAATTCCGCAAGAAATTGTGGAATTTTTTTTTATACTGTTAATACAAAATTAAATAAAAAAACTTGAATAAATAGATAGAAATATATTATACTATAATTAACAAAAATGGAAAGGAATGATAAAAATGCAATATAAAGAAAAAGAGATAAAAAAAGGAATAAAATTGCATGAGATACAAACAGACAAATTTAAAACAAACTTAATAGCAGTATTTTTAACTATACCTGTAACAAGAGAAAATGTAACAAAAGACGCATTAATATCTTCAGTATTAAGAAGAGGAAGCAAAAATATGCCGACACTAGCGCAAATAAGTAAAGAAATGGAAGAAATGTATGGAGCTAGTTTTGATTGCGGAATAGACAAAACAGGAGACAATCATGTATTAAAATTTTATATAGAAACAATAAATGATAATTATATTCCACAAGACAATGATAATATGTTGAAAACAGCTATAGAAAAAATATTAGAAATAATATTTAATCCATTAATAGAAAATAATGCTTTTAAACAAGAATATATAAATCAAGAAAAAGCAAATATAAAAAGAATCATAGAAGGTAAAGCAGATAATAAAGCAAGATATGCATTTGACAGATGTCTTGAAGAAATGTATAAAGATAAGCCTTATGGACTTTATAAATATGGATATATAGAAGACTTAGAAAACATTACTGCCGAAGATTTATATGTATACTATCAAAAAATGATCTCAGAATGTAAAATAGACATTTTTGTTTCTGGAAATATAGATGAAGTAACAAAAATAGTAGAAGAAAATGAAAATATCCAAAAGCTAAAAGAAAGAGAACCACAATATATAGTAAATAAAATAGAGAAAAAAGATGAGGTTGAAGAAAAAGAAATAGTAGATGAAATGGATGTAACACAAGGAAAAATAGTAATAGGAATTGACTTACATTTAGAAGATGAAAAACAAATGTATGATGCGGTAGTATATAATGCAATACTAGGCGGGTCAGCGAATTCAAAAATGTTCCAAGAAGTAAGAGAAAAAGCAAGTTTAGCATATACTGCGGGTTCAAATTATATAAGATATAAAAGTAATATATTTATTAAATGTGGTATAGAAATTAAAAATTATCAAAAAGCAATTGAGATAATCCAAAAGCAACTAGAAGATATGAAAAATGGGATATTTACAGATGAAGATATTGAAAACGCTAAAAAAGGAATAATATCAGCAATAAAAAGTATTGATGATGAGCAAGATACTCAGATAACATATCTTTTTGGTCAAGAACTAACCAGTATAAAAACAACAGAAGAAGAATATATAGAGAAAATAAACAAAGTAACGAAAGAAGATATAATAAAAGTGGCACAATCTATTACTATTAATACTGTATATTTTTTAAAAAATAAATAGAATTATATAGTTTAAACAGAAAGGAAGAGATAAATGAAAATTATAGAGAATTCTAAAGTAAAAGAAAAATTATATATTGAAAAATTAGAAAATGGATTAACAGTAATGATAATTCCTAAAAAAGGAATTCAAAAAAAATATGTTATTTGGGGAACTAATTATGGTTCTAATGATAGTAAATTTATAGTACCTGGCGAAACCCAAGAAACAGAAGTGCCTAAAGGAGTAGCGCATTTTTTAGAACACAAAATGTTTGAACAAGAAAGTGGTATAAATAGTTTAGATACACTTACTGCACTTGGCGTTGATGCAAATGCATATACAACAAATGATCATACAGCATATTTATTTGAATGTACAGAAAATTTTTATCCAGCATTAGATGAATTAATGGATTATGTCCAACATCCTTATTTTACAGATGAAAATGTGGAAAAAGAAAAAGGAATAATAGGACAAGAAATAATGATGTATGATGATTATCCAGAGTGGAAAGTGTATTTAAATGCATTAGAAGCTATGTATCATGAACATCCTGTAAAATTGGATATAACAGGGACTATAGAAACAATAAGTCATATAGATAAAGAGATTTTATATAAATGCTATAATACATTTTACAATCCATCAAATATGGTAATGGTATTGTGTGGCGATTTTGAACCTGAAACTTTAATGGAAGAAGTAAAAAGCAGACTTATAGATAAAAAAGCTAATGGCGAGATAAAAAGAATTTATCCAGAAGAGCCAATAGAAATAGTAAAAGAAAAAATTGAACAAAATATGGATGTCAGCCAGCCATTATTTACAATAGGAATAAAAGATAAAATTGCTGACACAAAAGAAAGAGTTAGAAAACATATTGCAATAGAAATATTATTAAATATGATAATTGGAAAAAGTTCTGATTTATATAAAAAATTATATGATGAGGGAATATTATTTAGTGTCCCAAGTCTTGATTATGAATTTTCAAGAGGATATGCTCATATATTGATTACAGGGCAATCTCCAGAACCAGAAAAAGTGTATGAAATGTTTAAAGAAAAGGTTTCAGAAATGAAAAATACGCATATAAATTCAGAAGCGTTTAATAGAATTAAAAAAAGAATTTATGGTGAATATGTAAAAGAATATAATGATACAGCAGATATTGCAAGAATGTTTTTAGCGGATTTCTTTAAGGGGATAAATAGTTTTGATTATTTAGAAGAAATAGTTACAATTAATGAAGAATATGCAGAGCAGATTTTAAAAGAAATATTTGATGAAAAGAAAATGATAATTTCTGTAATAAAAAAGTCATAATTGTAATTAAATTACAATTGTGTAACAAAAAAACAAATAGAATAATATCAGAAAATGTAAAAATATGTCGAAATAAGAAAAAATCAATGGAAAAACGTCATACGAAAAGTAAAAAAAATGAAATATTTTATTGACTGTAATATTAAAATATGCTATTTTATTAACATACAGACAAATAATTGTAAAAAAAGGAGAGATGCTGTATGTTAAATGATGAAATTTGTAAATTAAGAGATAAATTAAATGAAAGTATTGTTACAGGAAAAGATTATAGTGTGATATATCAATTAAGTATAGAATTAGATGAACTAATTGCGGAATATTATAGAGAAAATAGGAAAGTTACAAATTAAAAAAAAGAAAATATTGAATTTCAATATTTTCTTTTTTATGGAGGCGACACCCGGATTCGAACCGGGGATCAGAGTTTTGCAGACTCGTGCCTTACCACTTGGCTATATCGCCATAAATTAACTTACATAAAAATGGAGCAGGTAACGGGAATCGGACCCGTAACTTAACCTTGGCAAGGTTATGTTTTACCACTAAACTATACCTGCAACTGCAAGCTTAATTATAATACCAAAATATTTGTTATTTGTCAAGAGTTGTATATCAAATTAATTAATAAAACACACTTTCTAAATGATATGTATATTTTGATAATAAATCTTTGTAAAAAATCAAAGAAGTTTTTTTAGTAATTTCATTAGAGTTATATATAGAGAGAGAAAGTACAGTTTTGCCATCTATACTAACAGTTAAATAACCTATATTTGAGTGTGCTGGCAAAGGTGCAACAAAATCTGTATTACAATATATATATATGCTTACATCATCCAGATGATTACTATTTACGGGGAAAAAATTATAAGGTAAATCTTCTAAAACAGCATCAATATTATTGGATCTTCCTTTTTTTACATTGAAACTAGCAGAATTACAGATTTTCCAATTAGTAAATTCATTTGATATTTTTTCTTGTATATTTACCATCTCAAAATTTTTAAAGGCGTATTCAATTAAATCAATACTATCTTTAGTTCTGTCTTTTTTAGTATCAGCACCCAATACGATACAAATTAAATCCATATTACCTCTTTTAGTTGAAGTAACAAGACATCTATTAGCTCCATTTGTAAAACCTGTTTTTACACCATAAACACCATTTAAATTGCCAAGAAGTTCATTAGTGTTAGATAAAGTTTTTGGTTGGTTATTAATTAAAATTGTATGAGTTTTGGTACCAACTAAACTGCAGAAGATATTATTTTTTAGTGCGTAATCTGTAATTACGGCTAATTCATATGCAGTAGTATAATGTTCATCATTATCTAATCCATGAGGAGTGATAAAATGGGTAGAATTTAATCCTAAATCATTAGCTTTTTGATTCATTAAATTCGCAAAACTTTCAACGTCTCCACCTACAGATTCAGCTAATGTAATAGCAGCATCATTTCCGGAACATAGTAAAAGTCCATAAAGTAAATCATGTATTGAAATTTTATCATCTGAATGTAAACCAAGACGTGAACCTCCTGTACCCGCAGCTTTAGCAGAAACTGTAACAATATCATTTAAATTAGAATGTTCTAAAACAACAATAGCAGTCATTATTTTTGTTGTAGAAGCCATTTTACGTTTTTCATTTTCAGACTTAGAATATAAAATAGTACCAGATGAACGTTCATAAACTATAGCAGCCCTAGAATTAATAGTGGGTGCAATGTTATTAGTATCTATTGTAGAACTCGTAACAGGATAAAAATCATTAGAAAAATCATGTTCTTCATCATCTGCATAAACAGGTGAAATAAGCAAAAATGATACAAAAATTAATAATATAAAAAGCTTAAAAAATTTCAAGACAAAACCTCCTAAATAAAATCAATAAAATATATGTGAAAATATTGATTTTATTCTTAAAAAGAGGTATAATAAAAATGTATGAAACTCGGAAAGAGAAAGGATGAATTAAATGAAAAATAAAAAGGTTTGTTTAGTAGTAATAGTTATAGCAATAATAGCATTTTTATTAAGTTATATAATAAGCTATGCTAACACAGGGGAAACAATATATGTTGGTTTAACAAAATTAAATACGAAAGGAGTAGGTTATTCAATAGGAGACCCTTCTTCAGATGCGGGAAGTCAAGCAACAAACGCATATATTTGGAATGTAACAACATATGATTCACTTAGTGCATCAAGTGCAAGTAGAGAACAAAGAAATTTATATTGTATAAAAGCAAATTATGGTGATACATGGGAAAAAAATAAGGATACAAAACTTGCATATAATTTATCATATGATTTACAAGCAGATAGACAAGACTTATTAAATAAAATTGTTGGAAACGGTAATGATGCAGATAGTGTAGTAAAAAAATCATTAACAGAAGAAGGATACTATAGAGAATTATTATGGATATTAGATAATTCATATATAGAAAATCAAACAGACAAAAAAGAATTTTTAGATAAAATGGGAATCAAATATGATGAAACAAGTAATACATATAGTTATGAGGCAATTGATGGATATGATTATAGTGATATAGCAACAGGTTTGATTGATTATCCTGAAAGTGATTTAATTCAAGACTCAGATATAAAAGCAATTCAAAGAGCAGCAATATGGTATTACACAAACTATAAACAAGACCCATCAACAAATGATGTATTTAATAAAAAGTCAAAAGTAGATTGGTTAAAAATATCAACAGACGGAAATAACTATCCAGAGTTATCACAAATCTCAGCATTAAGAGATAAACAAGCAATGATATTATATAATTATTTAATTGATGCAGCTGCAAACAATGCAAGTCAATATACAGCTGAAAATGATTATACAATAAATAAAGGAACAACAATAAATACAACAGGCTTAACACAAAATTCAAATGGTAAATACAGATTATCAACAACAAGAGTTGGTTCAAACTATGTAGTAGGACCAATAAAAATAGAAGGTTCAACATCAGGAACAGTAGCAATAGAAGTAACAAACCAAAGTAATAGTAAAATTACAGGATATAAATTTACTGATAGTAAAGGAACTGAATTAAGTCAACAAGATATACAAAGCCTAATAGGAAAAGGTGAATTTTATATATCAGTTCCAAGAAACGGAATAGAAAAAGTAAATATAAAAATTAATGTAACACAAGAAACAACAAAGAAAACATTATGGTTAAAAGGAACTGAAGATTCAGATTCAATAAAATTAGAAGCAGAACAACCAATAGTAGAAGTAACAAGAAAACAAGAAACAATACCAACAGAATTTGAAGCTCAACCAGAAGAATTTGACTTAGCATTACGTAAATATATAACAAAAGTAAATGGTCAAAATGTAGCAAATACAAGAGTGCCAAGTATTGATGTATCAACATTAAAAACAGGAACAACAGCTACATACAAACATAGAAAAGATCCAGTAACAGTAAAAGACAATGATGAAGTAACATATAACATTTCAATATACAATGAAGGAAACAAAGCAGGATATGCTACAAAAGTAGTAGATCAATTACCAACAGGATTGATAAATTCACCAAACAATACAGCAACAGTAGTATCAAAAGATAAATCTGGTAATACAAAAAATACTTATAAATTAGCATATAATACGGTAACAAACCAAATAACATTAACAATTGTTAACACAACTGAGAATATTGCAAAAACATTAAATGCATATACAGAAGGAAACTTAGACTATGAAACAATTGAAATAAAATGTAAAGTAGCACAAGAGCCAGATACAAAAAATCAAATAGTATTGACAAATGTAGCATGGATAGATGAAGAATATAATGCAGATGATAAAACTACAATCACAAACCAAAAAGGTGCTGACAGAGACTCAGAACCAAATACATCACCAAATGTTAATAAAGACAATATGTCAAACTATAAAGGAAATTCAAATAACAAAGATGATTTAACAGATAGTAAATATCATTATGAAGGCCAACAAGATGATGATGACTTTGAAAAATTAGTAATAATGCCAGAAGAAAAAATATTTGATTTAGCATTATTCAAACATATTGCAGCAATAAGCAAAGACCAAACAATTGAAAATGGAGAATATGTAACAGATAACAAAAATATTGATGGAACATATTTAAGAGCACCAGTAGTAACAAACATAAATAAAGAAACAGGAAAAATTACATATAAGCAAGATGATAAAGAAGCTTTAGTAGTAGAACCAGGAGATTATGTATTATATACAATTAGAGTGTACAACGAAGGCGAAGTTAATGGCTATGCAAGCAAAATAAAAGATACATTACCAATAGGATTAGAATTTGTTGTTGGCAATGAAGAATATAACGGAAAATGGAATCTTGATGGAATAGATTCAGATGGAAGACAAGTTGTTTCAACAACATGGTTTGCTAAAGGTCAAGGGGCTGAATTAAATGCAGTAGAAGGAGATGCAAATTATAAAGCAAATCTTTTATATGCATTAAAAAAAGACGGAGCAATAAGTACAACAGACCCAGAGAATCCTGATTGTCTAGATGCACAAGTACTATGTAGAGTAACAGAAAATGCAACATCTGATAGAGTTTTAGTAAATTATGCCCAAATAGCAGATGACAGTGATGAAAATGGAAACCCTATAGATGATATAGATTCAACTCCAGACAACTTTGTAAATCCAGACAGAGAATTTGAAGATGATGAAGATTTAGAAAGAATAAAAGTAAGAACACCAGGTCAATATGACTTAGTTCTAGTAAAAGAAGATAAGGATGGAGTACAATTAAATTCAACAGCAAAATTTGAAGTAACAACAAATGGAGTTAAAGAAGAAAAAGAAATAACAGGTAGATTAACAATAGCACAAAATGTACCTGTAGATGCAGACCATTTAACAGATGATGTGTATGTTATAAAAGAAACAAAGGCACCAGACGAATATTGCGAATTTGATGGAACAATAACAATAACAGTTTCTAAAAAAATAAAAGATGATGGTTCAGGATATGAAAAGAGTATTAAATATACAGTAGTAGATTCAAAAGGAAATGATATTACAGGAAAGAAAGATGCAAATGTATATTTAAATGATGATGGAAACATATATGTTGAAGTTAAAAACTATAAAGAACCAGAAATACATAAAGGTGTAAAAGATGTAACAAACCAAGATTCGGGATATAATGCAGATGAAGTTCATTCTTGGGTAATAGAATCAGGAATACCTAAAAATATAGACGATTATAAATTTTATGATATAGTTGATGATATTGATTATAGATTAAAATTTGAAGGAACAGAAAATGTTGCAGTAAAAATAGGAAATACAAAGTTAACTGAAGGAACAGATTACAAAATAGAATATGTAGAAAATGCGACAGGAGTTCAAGATAAAACAAAATCTGGAACACTAACATTAACATTTATCGATACAGATAATGGAATACAAGCATCTGACAAAATAAAAAATAATGCAGGAGAAAAAGTTCAAGTAACATTCAAAACAACATTTGCTAAAGACGAAAATGGAAAACTTTTAGCAGATATGGGAGAACAAATAGAGAACCAAGCAAAACTTGAATATACAAATACATCAAGTGATAACAAAATAGTAAAAGAATCAGAAAAACCAGAAGTACATACAGGTGGAGTTACATTATATAAATATTATGTAGCAAACAATCAAAAAGTTTCATTAGCAGGAGCAAAATTTGGAATTTATGCGACAGAAAGTGATGCTAAAAATAACAAAAATGTTATTGCAACAGCAGAATCTGATGAAAAAGGTATAGTTAGATTTATTGGATTACAATATGGTGGAGATGCAAAATCAAATGAAAACAATAAAACTGAAAATGGAACATATGAATATGACGCTGATCAAGCAAGCACAAAATATTGGGTAGCAGAAATTGAAGCTCCAGCAGGATATGAAAAACATAATGGAACAATAGAAGTTATAATAAGTAAAGATAGTTATAATGAAGAAAAAATTAAATATGAAGTTGAAAACAATAAATTAAACTTTGACTTAGCGTTAAGAAAATTTATAACAGAAGTACAAGGAAAAGAGCTAACATCAAGAGTACCACAAGTAAAAATAGACAATGGAAAAATTACTTATGAACATAGTAAAGATCCATTAACAGTACATGTAGATGACACAATAATATATACATTAAGAATCTTCAATGAAGGAAATATAGATGGATATGCAAGTGAAATAGAAGATGATATTCCTGATTATCTAGAATATTTACCAGATGAAGAAACAAATGTTAATTATATGTGGAAAATGTATGATAAAGATGGAAACGAAACAACAAATCCAGAAGAAGCAGTTAAAGTAAAAACAACATATTTATCAAAAGACAATGGTACTGACAAATTACTAAAAGCATTTGATGGAAAAAATATAAATTATCAAGATGTAAAAATAGCATTCAAAGTAAAAGATCCAAATTCAAATACAACAATTATTACAAACCATGCTCAAATATCAGACGATAGTGATAAGGATGGAAATCCTATTGAAGATATTGATTCAAAACCAGGAGAATGGAATGATGGAGAAGATGATCAAGATGTAGAACATGTTAAAGTAGAATATTTTGACTTATCATTATTGAAATTTGTGTCAAAAGTAATTGTTATAGAAGATGGAAAAGAAAATGTAACTAATACAGGATATAATGGACATGAAGATCCAGAGCCAGTGGTAAAAGTAGAATTACATAAAAAGAAATTAAACCAAGTTACAGTAAAATTTGGATATGGAATAACAATAACAAATGAAGGTGACATTCCTGGATATGCAACAGAAATTACAGATTATATTCCAGAAGGTTTAAGATTTGAAGCATTAGATAACCCATTATGGACAGATGAAGGAAATAATGTAATATCTACAAGACAATTAGAAAATACATTATTACAACCAGGAGAAAGTGCTACAGTAGAAGTTGTACTTACATGGATAAATGGCCCAGAAAATTTAGCTTTAAAAACAAATACAGCTGAGATTTCTGAAGATAAGAACGAATATGATGTACCAGATAGAGATTCAACACCAGATAATAGAAAAGAAGGTGAAGATGACATAGATATAGCAAAAGTTATATTAGCAATATCAACAGGTAGTGTAAAAACATACTTTACTTTAGCAACAGGATTGTTAGCAATAGTTTTAGTAGGAGTTGTTCTTATTAAGAAATTTATAATATAATAAATTAGAATCGACATTTAAATGTCGGTTCTTTTTTTAGATAAATGTTTACAACTAAAAATGCTTATGGTATAATCGAACAAGAAAAGATATGAGGTGATTTTGTGAATCAGATATTAATTACAGGGGAAGAAAAAGTAAAAGTAAAAAAACAGAAAAAAGTATTGCCAGTAAATATAATAGTATTATTTTTTGCAATATGTATAATAATATTAGGAATATGTATGATAAGTGGAAGTGTATATGCAAAAGATAAAATAAATGAAGTTGTGGAAGCAAGTGCAAAACCACAAGTAGATATTAATAGAAATGATGATGATAATACTATTGAAATAAATGTAAAACACGTAAGAGGCATAACTAAAATTGCATATAGATGGAATGACGAAGAGGAAACTGTTATAGATGGAAATAATAGAAAAGACATAACTGAAGAGATAGAGATGTTAGGTGGAGAAAATAAACTAACAGTAACTATAACAGAGGAAAATGGACAATCAGTTTCTTATGAAAAAACATATAAAATAGGTAATATACCACAAATAAAGTTAGAAGCTGTATCAAATGGAGTACAACTAACATCAACAAGTGAAGCAAAAATAGATTATATTGTATACAGTTGGGATGATGGAGAAGAACAAAGAGTTGATGTAGGCGAAAACACATATGAAGGAATAATAAATGCACCAAAAGGAGAACATGAGCTAAAAATAAAAGTAGTAGATGAAAACAAAATGGAAGCAAATAAAAAGCAAAAAGTAGTAGGAGATACAGAACCAACAGTAACAGCGAAACCACAATATGTTGATGGACAAGTTGCATTTGCAATAGATGCAGAAGATGATGAAAGTATAAAAAAAGTAGAAATAACACATAATGGAGGAACAAAACAAACAGAAGAGGTAAATGACACAAAATATCATAAAGATATAATAATGACAACAGGAGAAACAAATACACTAATAGTAACAGTTACAAATATTAATGGATTACAAAAAACTGTAAGAGTAAAATTTGATAATAAATAGGAGAAAGATATGATACAAGAAATATATATAATTGATGATGATGAGTCTTCATTGCCTATATTTAAAGAATTATTTAAAAAAGAACAAGAATTTAAATTTATTGGAGTAAAAACAGAACAAATAGATATAGCATTAAAAAATATACCATTTTTGATAATAATAAATGAAGATGCAATAGATAGAGATGTAATAGAAGTTTGTAAAAAAATAAGAACAGATGAAGATAATCAAATAACACCAATAATTGTAGTATCTTCAAATACAGATAGACAACATAAAATGAATGTTTTAAGCCAGTCTGTAGAATACTATATAAGAAAACCTGTAGATCCAGATTATCTATATTATACAATTAAAAATTTAAATAGATTATTAAATATTAATAGAAAAATAAGTCCATTAACAGGATTACCTGGAAATGTACAAATACATGCAGAATTAAAAAAGAGAATTTCAAAAGGAATAGGTTTTTCTGTGTTGTATCTAGATTTGGACAACTTTAAGGCATATAATGATGTATATGGTTTCTTAAAAGGGGATCAAATAATAGAATTTACAGCACAGACAATCGTGAAATGTGTACATGAAATGTTTCCAGAAGATGCATTTATAGGACATATTGGTGGAGATGATTTTGTAGCAATAGTGCCAACAGAAGAAGTAGATAAAATATGTCAATCTATTATTGCACATTTTGATAAAAATGTAACCAAATTTTTTACAGAAGAAGATTTAGAAAAAGGATATATAGAAGTTGCAAACAGAAAAGGAATAATAGAGCAATTTGCACTTACATCAATTTCTATAGGTGTAGTAATAGTAGAAAAAGGAAGATTTAGCAATATACTAGAAATTGGTGATGTCGGAGCACAAGTAAAACATGTTGCAAAATCAATTATGGGAAGTAGTTATGCAATAGATAGAAGACAAACTCATTAGGGGGAAAAAATAATAAATGATTACACAAATAATAGTGTTAATAATATTAATTGCATTAAATGCATTTTTTGCTGCAAGTGAAATTGCATATATAGCATTAAATGATGCTAAAATAGAAAAGCAAGCTAAAGAAGGAAACAAAAAAGCTCAACAAATACAAAAAATGTTAGAAACACCAAGCAAATTTTTATCAACAATACAGATAGGAATAACATTAGCTGGATTTTTATCAAGTGCATTTGCATCTGATGCATTTGCATCTAAACTTGCACCAGTATTAAATAATGCGATTCCAATAGGAATTGTGGCTTGGCAAAATATATCAATAATATTAATAACAATAATATTATCATTCTTTACAATAGTATTTGGAGAATTAGTTCCCAAAAGATTAGCAATGAAACATTATGAAAAAATAGCATTTTCAACAATTGGAGCTATCAAAACAATATCAGTTATAACAGCACCATTTGTAAAGTTATTATCAGTAACAACTAATGCAATATCAAAAATATTTGGTGTTGGAGAAAATGAAGAAGAAATAGTAACAGAAGAAGAAATTAAAATGATGGTTGACCAAGGTAAAGAAGATGGAACAATACAAGAAGATGAAAAAGAATATATAAATAATGTTTTTGAGTTCAATGATATTACAGCATCAGAAATAATGACACATAGAACAGATATATTTGCAGTAGATATAAATACAAGTGCAGCTGAACTGTTAGAAGAGATAATAAGAGATGATTGTAAGCATAGTAGAATTCCAGTTTATGATGAAACAATAGATGAAGTAAAAGGTATATTATATGTTAAAGATATAATAAAAAATATTACTAAAAAAACATTTAAAATTAAAAATATAATGAAAGAAGCATATTTTGTATCTCAAAATAAACTAATAAATGAAATATTTAAAGAATTGCAAAAAAGCAAAAAGCAAATGGCAATTGTAGTAGATGAATATGGGGGAACAGCAGGACTTATAACAATGGAAGATATATTAGAAGAAATTGTTGGAGATATTTATGACGAATATGATGATATTGAAGAAGAATATGAAAAAATAGATGATAAAACATATATAGTATCTGGTAGAATGCCAATTTATGATGTAAATAAATTGCTAAATTCAAATATTCCAGAAGGAGATTATGATACTTTATCAGGATATTTACAAGAGGAATTAGGAAGAATTCCTACAGAAGAAGAGCTTCCAATTATTGAAACTAAAGAACTTACTTTTAAAATTGAAGAATATGAAGATAAAAGAATTTTAAAAGTTAAGGTTTGTAAAAATGAACAAGAGGAAATACAAGAATAAATCATAAAAAATAAAAACTCTCATACAATTATAAAAAAGATTGTATAGGGAGTTTTTTATGATAGTTTTAAACAAAAAGAAAATAAGATTAACAATATTAATTGTATTTGTATTAGTATTTGGTTTTGCAATATTAAAAGATAATAACGAGAGCATACCAACAGTATCTTTGCCTGTATCAGGAAAAACAATAGTAATAGATGCAGGACACCGGTAAACCAGATGAACGGAGCACAAAGTAGTAGAGGTACAACAGAAGCGGAAACAAATTTGAAGATAGCACTTAAATTACAAAATTTATTAGAGCAAAGTGGTTCATCCGTAGTACTTACGAGATCAGATGAAAATGCAATATATGACTTGGATGCAAAAACATTAAAAGAAAAAAAAATATCAGATATTCATAATAGAGTAAAAATTGGAAATGAAAGTTCAGCAGACATATTTGTATCAATTCATTTAAATAAAATACCACAACAACAATACGATGGTTGGCAAACATTTTACAATGCAGAAAGTCAAGAGGGTCAAAAACTTGCTGTATCAATACAAAACAATTTAAATAATGCAATCCAAAAGGAAAACAATCGAGTGGCTAAAAGTATAGAGAATATATATATAATTAAACATGTAGAAATACCAATTACAATTGTAGAATGTGGATTCTTATCAAATCCAGAAGAGGAGCAAAAATTATTGGAAGACGAATATCAAAATAGGCTTGCCTGGGGTATATATAATGGTATAGTAGATTATTTTTATCAGTAACTGTTTAGAATAAAGACTTAAAATATAAGTATAAACTTTTCATTTCATTCCTCGGCTTATTACGAAATTCAAGAAATTCTAATTTGCTTTATGGGTCCTTTCCACTATCGTGAACTCTTACCATAAAACTACATAAGAATTTCTAAAATTTCTCCATGCACATTCGGAATTTCATTCAAAGTTTATACTTATATTTTAAGTCTTTAACTATAACAATTAAAAATAAAATAGTATTCTATAACATAATATTACAAAATCACTGTAACCTTACGGGTATGGTGATTTTTTATGTAAAAAATGTGTGAAATTTGTGGAAAGAGATTGACTTTTTGGCAGTTTCATTGTATGATATTAATTGTAAAAACTAGGATTAAAAATTCGTAAGAAATATCCTAAGGAGGAAGAATATGGGAGAAGTTATAGTTATCACATCAGGAAAAGGTGGAGTTGGAAAAACAACAACAACAGCAAATTTAGGATCAAGTTTAGCATTAGAAGGAAAAAAAGTTGCATTAATAGATACAGACATTGGATTAAGAAATCTAGATGTAGTAATGGGGCTAGAAAACAGAATAGTATATGATATAGTTGATGTTGTTGAAGAAAAATGTAAATTAAGACAAGCTTTAATAAAAGATAAAAGATTTAAAGAATTATATTTATTACCAGCTGCACAAACAAGAGACAAAAGTGCAGTAAATGAAGAACAAATGAAAGAATTAACAACAAAATTAAAAGAAGAATTTGACTATATACTTGTAGACTGTCCTGCAGGAATTGAGCAAGGATTCAAAAATGCAATAGCAGGAGCAGATAGAGCCATAGTTGTAACAACAGCAGAAATATCTGCAATAAGAGATGCAGACAGAATAATAGGACTATTAGAAGCATCAGAAATAAAAAATCCAGAATTAGTAATAAATAGAATAAGACCTAATATGGTAAGAAAAGGCGAAATGATGGATGTAAATGACATAGTTGATTTATTATCTATAGACTTAATAGGTGTTGTTCCAGATGACGAATATATAATAACACAAACCAATAAAGGTGAGCCTGTAATACAAAACAGAAAAGCACCATCAGGAAAGGCTTATTTAGAAATTGCTAAAAGAGTACTAGGAGAAAATATAGAGGTAACAATTCCAGGAAGAGAAAAGGGATTTTTTGCAAAGTTAAAAAGACTATTCAAAAAATAAACAAAAGTTGGAGGGTAATAAATAATGTTTGAAAGCATAATGAATTTTTTTAAGAAGATGACTAAAAAAGAAGAACAAACATTAAAATCTAAAGATGCAGCAAAAGAAAGACTACATCTAGTTCTAATGCAAGACAGAGCTAATGTATCAGCAGACTTTTTAGATTTGATGAAGCAAGAAATAATTGAAGTAATAAAGAAATATATAGATATAGATGAAAGTGCAATGGATGTAAGATTAACAAACAAAGAAAATGATGACGGAAGTAATGGAGCTCCAGCGCTATATGCAAATATTCCTATATTAAATATTAAAGACGAAGTAAGACAAACTGCTCAAGTAAAAGAGAGTGAAGAAAAGAAAGAAAATAAAGAAGAGAAAAAAACAGACAATACAGTAAAAGAAAAAAAAGAGCAAACTAATAAAAAACAAGAAGCGAAGGAAAAAAATACAACAAAAGAAGAAAAAGAAACGAATAAAAAAGTAGAGACAACAAAAGAAGAAAAGAAACAACCAAAAGATACAAAAGCCAAAAAAGAAAAATAAAATCTTATAAAAAAGAGTGATCAAATGAATGTTAGAAATTTTAGAAAAATAGAATGGTGGATACCACTATGTGCAATTATATTATGTGGAATTGGACTGGTAGCATTATTTTCAGCATCATATGACTCTGGTTTAGACGAATTTAAAAAACAAGCTATGTGGATGGGGATAAGTATTGGAATAATGGTTGTAGTCATGTTAATAGACTATAAAGTTCTAATAAAATTATCTCCTATATTATATGGTATAGCAATACTTTCTGTAATAGCTGTACTATTTACAAAACCAATAAGTGGAGCAAGAAGTTGGTTTGTAATAGGAAATGATTTATTTTCATTTCAACCAGCAGAAACAGCAAAAGTATTTGTAATATTATTTTTAGCATATGTAATATCTACAATACAAAAAAATGGCAGAGATGAGATAAATAGAATACCTAAATTAGCAATAATATTATTAACAATAGCAGTACCAGTATTATTAATAATAATTGAACCAGATTATGGAACAGCAACAGCATATATAATAGCATTTTTAGTAATGATATTTGTTGCAGGAATAGACAAAAAATATATAATATCAGCAATAGCAGTAGTAATAATAGCAGTACCATTAATTTATAATTTTATATTACCACAACATGCTAAATCAAGAATTGATACATTTTTACATCCAGAATCAGATCCAAAAGGAGCAGGATATAATATTTTGCAATCAAAGTTAGCTATAGGTGCAGGAGAAGTTACTGGAATGGGAGTGTTAAAAGGTAATCAGACGCAATTAGGATATCTTTACCCTAAAACAACAGATTTTATATATTCTGTAATAGGAGAAGAAATGGGATTTGTTGTAGCATGTTCGGTTATTTTATTGAATGTAGTTATTATTACCAAATCAATACAAGTGGCAAAAGGTATAAAAGATGATGCAGGTTCATATGTAGCAGCAGGAATAGCAGGAATATTTTTATTCCATACACTAGAAAATATAGGTATGACGATGGGATTACTTCCAATTACTGGTGTACCACTATTATTTGTAAGTTATGGACGGAAGTTCAATGATAACAAGTTTCTTATGTTTAGGAATTTTACTAAATATAAGCAGTCAAAGAAAAAATGGAATGTTTAATAAGTAGGAGTAATAATATGTACTTAAAAAAGTTAAAGATAGGAAATGTAGAACTAGAAAATAATTTAATATTAGCTCCAATGGCAGGTGTAACAGACCTGCCTTTTAGACGTATTGTAGAAAAATTTAACCCAGGGTTAGTTTGTACAGAAATGGTAAGTTCAAAAGCATTATTTTATGGTGATGAAAAAACAAAAAGTTTGTTAGATACTGATGAAGAAAAAGGTCCAATAAGTATGCAAATATTTGGGAGTGACCCAGAGACAATGGGATATGCTGCTAAATATGTAAGTGAATTAGCAGATATTGTAGATATTAATATGGGCTGTCCTGCTCCTAAAGTTGTAAAAAACGGAGATGGAAGTAAATTATTATTAGATTTAGGAAAAGCAGAAGAAATAATAAAATCAGTAGTCGCAAATTCTAAAGTTCCAGTCACATTAAAATTTAGAAAAGGTTGGGATAATAACCATATAGTAGCTTGTGATATTGCTAAAATAGCAGAAAAAAATGGTATTTCAGCAATTACAATACATGGAAGAACTCGTGATGAGTTTTATACTGGTCAGGCTGATTGGAATATAATAAAAAAGGTAAAAGAGACTGTTAACATTCCTGTTATAGGAAATGGAGATGTTATTGATGAAGAATCAGCTAAAGCTATGTTTGAATATACAGGTGTTGATGGTATTGCAATAGGTAGAGGTTCAATGGGAAATCCTTGGATTTTTGAACAAATTCAACATTATTTAGAAACTGGAGAAAAATTACCAAAGCCATCAAATCAAGAAAAATATGAAATTTTAAAAGAACATATCGAACTTGATATAAAACATAAGGGCGAAGGTGTTGCTCTTAATGAAATGAGAAAACATATTAGTTGGTATACTAAAAATATGCCAGATTCAAGCTCATTTAGAAATGAAATAAATCATATAACGACTAAAGAGGAATTATTACAAAGAATAGAAAAATACTTTATAAATACAAAAAATAAAATATAAACTTTGCATTACACGACTCGGCTTATTACGAAACTTAAGAACTTCTAATTTGTTTTATGGCACCCTTCCACTATCGTGAACTCTTTCCATAAAACTACATAGAAGTTCTATTGTTTCTTCATGCACATTCGTCATTCCATTTAAAGTTTATATTTTATTTTTTTATGTTAGATATAGTTATATTTTTTTCCTAGAGTAATACATATACTTTAGGAGGTTTATGTATGAAAAAGAAATATTGGATTATTTTATTAATAATAGTATTTGTAGTAAGTGGAATATTTTTTTATAAAAACATGGTTAAAAATTCAAAAATAGGAAATAATAAAACTAGTCAAGAAATCGTAGATAATATTTTAAATATTAGTTCATATGAGGTAAATATAACAGTCAATGTGACTAGTAATAAAAACAGTAATAAATATGTATTAAAGCAAACATATCAAAATCCTAATAAAAGTACACAAGAAGTAATAGAGCCAAGCAATATAGCAGGAGTCAAAATAGAAAATGATGGAATAAGCACAAAGATTGAAAATAGCCAACTAGATTTAAGTACAATCTTAGATAATTATAATTATTTAGGAGATAATTGCTTGGATTTATACAGTTTTATAGAAGACTATAAAAAAGAAGAAAAATCACAATTTGAAGAAACTGATACAGAAATAGTAATGAAAACGAATAATAAAACATTACATATAGATAAAAAAACACATAATCCAACACAAATGGAAATAAAGGACAATAAACAAAAAACGACAATTTACATATTATATAATGAGGTAAAGGTAAATAGTACAAAGTAATACTAGAAACTTTTACGAATTATATAGATGTAGAATACTATTGACTTTACTTCAAACTAAGTTTAAAAATACGAAAATATAGACTTAAAATTGTAGTTTTTGGGAGTGAAGAAAATGGTAATAAAAAGAGGAGATATGTTTTATGCAGATTTAAGTCCAGTAGTGGGATCAGAACAAGGAGGAATTAGACCGGTATTAATCATACAAAATGATTTAGGAAATAGATATAGTCCAACTGTTATTGCAGCAGCCATAACATCCCAAACAAATAAAACAAAATTACCAACACATATAGAATTAGGAGAAAATACAAGTGGGCTTAAGAGTAACTCAGTAGTACTTGCTGAACAAATAAGAACAATAGATAAAAGTAGATTAAAAGAAAAAATTGGGCATATAGAAGATAGTAAGATAATAAATCAATTAAATAATGCATTAGGTGTGAGTTTCGGTTTAGATAATGGAATATAAATTGTTGACAATTCTTAAATGTCGGAGTCTAACTATATATAAAATATAACTGTGTGAATTTGAAAATAATATTTGCATGGTTATATTTTTTGCGGTATAATCATGGTACGGAAGAGAACCGGTCCCAAAAGTACCAAAAATGTACCGCAGAGAACCGGTCCCAAAAGTACCAAAAAATGTACCGCAGAGAACCGGTCCCAAAAGTACCAGAGAAAAGAGGTAAAAAAATGATAAATTTATTTTTTATAAAAAACAAATTAAAAAATAAGCAAAATGCTCAAAATAACAATAATGAAATTTTAGAAAAATATAAAAATATAGCACAAAAGAGCAAAGATGAAATATTAAAAGAATTTACAACTGATGCAGAAAAAGGATTAAATGATAAAATAGTAGAGAAGAGACTAGATGAAGATGGAGATAATATAGTTGTAAAAGAAGAAAAACATTCATGGTTCTACTTTTTTATTAATTCCTTTAAAGATAAATTTATTTTAATTTTAGTAATTTTAGCTGTTATAAATCAATTAATATCAAATGATAAAATTGGAACTATTATTATTTTTGCTATTGGATTTGTAAGTGCAATGATTAGATTTGCACAAGATTATTCAACATACAAATTTAATCAGACCCTAAAAAGTCAATTGTTCTCAAATGCGACAGTTGTAAGGAATGGTAAGGAAAAAAATATCAAAACAGAAAAAGTAGTAAAAGGTGATATTATTCATTTAAATGCAGGTTCGATCATTCCAGCTGATGTAATGATAATAGAAAATAAAGATTTGTTTTTAAATCAATCTGTTTTTACTGGTGAGAGTGTGCCTGTAGAAAAAACAAATACATATTTAGATACAAATGAAATATTTTCATTATCAAATGTGTGCTTAATGGGAACAAGTGTAATAAGTGGAAATGCAACAGCTGTTGTAATAAATACAGGTTTTTCTACATATCTGGGAAGTATGGGAAAACAGATAGATAGCAAAAAAGAAATAACTAATTTTGAAAGAGGTATGAATAATATAACAAAATTACTAATAAGATACATGGTTGTAGTATCAATCGCAGTATTTGTTATTTATGCATTCATACGTAAAGACATATTAGAAGCGGTTTTGTTTGCATTATCAGTAGCGGTAGGAATTACGCCAACAATGTTGCCTATGATTGTTAATGTAAATTTAACTAAAGGTACGAAGACATTGGCAAAAAAGAAGACATTAGTAAAAAATATTCAGTCAATTCAAAATTTAGGAGCAATAGATATTTTATGTACAGACAAAACAGGCACATTAACATTAGATAAAATAATTTTACAAAAATATATTAATGTTGAAGGAAATGAGGATTTATCAATATTAGAATATGCGTTTTTAAATAGCTATTATAGTACCGGAATGAAGAACTTGGTTGATAGAGCTATAATTACATATGGTAATCAGCATAATATAAAGGATAAGATTGTAGACTACAAGAAAGTAGATGAGATACCATTTGACTATACAAGAAAAAAGATGAGTGTCGTTGTAGAACATGATGGACATTATAGAACAATTACGAAAGGAGCACTAGAGGAGGTTTTAAAAGGATGTACAACTGCAAAAATAAATAATGAGCATAAACCATTAACAAATGAATTAATAGAAAATATAAACTCAAATGCACAAAGACTTGCAAAACAAGGGATGCAGGTAATAGCATTAGCATCAAAACGTGAATATTCAGATGAAAATGAAATGACATTTATAGGATTTGTAGCATTTTTAGATCCACCAAAAAAAGAAGTAAAAGGTACAATAAAAAAATTAAAAGAATATGGTGTTACAACAAAAATCCTAACAGGTGATAATCAATATGCAACAGAAAATATATGCAAATTAGTTGGAATACCAAATGAAAAAGTTTTGATAGGGGCAGATGTAGATAAAATGTCAGATGATGAATTATCAAAAGAAGTAGAAAAAGTTAATGTATTTGCAAGAATGAATCCATTGCAAAAAGAAAGAATAATAAAGATACTAAAGAAAAATGGACATGTTGTAGGATATATGGGAGATGGAGTAAATGATGCACCATCATTACATAATGCTGATGTTGGAATATGTGTAAATACTGCAACAGATATAGCAAAAGAAGCAAGTGACATTATACTATTAGAGAAGAGTTTAAAAGTTATATTAAATGGAGTATTAGAAGGAAGAAAAGTTTATGGTAATATTATTAAATATATGAAGATGGCATTAAGTTCAGATTTTGGGGATGTATTTAGTATATTTATAGCAAGTATATTTTTACCATTTTTGCCATTGTTACCAATACAAATGCTTATACAAGATTTCTTGTATGACTTTTCACAAATTGCAATTCCATATGATAATGTAGATAAAGAATTCTTGCTAAAACCTAAGAAATGGGATACAAAAGGTCTAGGAACATTTATGAATGTAATGGGACCTGTAAGTTCAATAATAGATGTATTAGCATTTTTAGCATTTTGGTTTATATTGGGATACAATGGAGAAGCATATGAAACATATTTCCAAACAGCATGGTTTGTTGAGTGCCTAATCAGCGAAACATTAATAATTCATTTTGTACGTACATCAAAAATACCATTTGTACAATCAAAACCAAGCCCAATGTTATTTGGACTTACAATGGTAACAATAGTTGGTACAATATTAGCACCAATATTATTACACAATGTTTCTGCTTTCCATTTTGAAATATTACCATTAAAATATTATGGAATAATTGCTGGATTAACTGCTTTATATGTAGGTTTAGTTCAGATAGTTAAAAAGATTTATATTAAGAAAGTTGGAGAGTGGTTATAATTGGTACTTTTAAGAACCGGTCCCAAAAGTGCAAAAAATGCACCGATAAGAACCGGTCCCAAAAGTGCAAAAAATGCACCGATGAGAACCGGTCCCAAAAGTACCAAAAAAGGTACCGCAAAGAACCGGTCCCAACGGTACCTATTTATTATTTAAATAAGGTAAAACTTCATTAAGAATTTTACCACCAACAGGAGCAGCAACGCCACCTCCTTGGTGACCGCCTTCTCCTGTTGGGTTATATAAAGTTATTAGTAAGACAATACTAGGATTATCTGTTTCGGCAACACCGCAGAAAGATGTGACATATTTTCCTGTGTTGACACCATCTTCTGATGTACCAGTTTTACCGCCAACTTGATAACCTTCAACTTTTGCATTTTTTCCGGTTCCTTCAGAAACTACACTATTCATCATACTAAGGACTTTTTCTGCATTTTCTTTAGAAATAATTTGCTCTCCAGTTTCAACTGGCATTTCTGTAATTTCTCCAGTGACACTATTTTGAATACTTTTTACAATTCGAGGTTTTATATAAATACCTTTATTTGCGATAGAGGATACTGCTGTTATCATTTGAAGGGGTGTTATTTCAAATCTTTGACCAAAACTTATTGTGGCAAGTTCAACAGGACCTGCTTTTTCTTCTTTTACAAAGATGCTGTTAGCTTCTCCAGGAAGGCGAATTCCTGTCTTTGAGAATAATCCGAATTTTTTCAGATATTCATAATATTTAGTAACTCCAATTTTTTGACCTAATCCAATAAATACAGGATTACAGGAATTCATAAGTGCTAAACGTAAACTTTCTGGTCCGTGTGGACGATAATATCGCCAACATTTAATTCTTGTTCCAGCAACTTCAATTGCACCAGTACAACAGAATTGTCCTTGTTGATCTATATCTGTAACTAACCCTTCTTCTAATGCTGCAGAAGCGGTTACAGTTTTGAAAACGGAACCAGGTTCATATGTGTCAGAGATTGCTTTGTTTCTCCACATTCCTTGTAAGGTAGTTGTTTTTTCTGTTGCATCCAGAGAGGACCAATTGGCTTTTAATTCGTCAGTGTATGGTTCATAGGGTGTATTTAAGTTATAGCTAGGGTAGTTTGCCATTGCAAGAATATCACCATTTCTAGGGTCCATTGCAATAATACTTCCACCATCTGTACACACATTGTCAATACAAGCTTCTTCTAAATATTTTTCTACAATAGATTGAATTGTCATATCAATTGTTAAAAATAAGTCATTCCCATCAGTTGCAGAAACATAATCTTCATCTCCAAGACTGACTCCAGCAGCATTTGTTTGACGATTAATTCTTCCATTTTTACCTTTTAGTTCATCATCATATTTTGCTTCAACACCATCTAGCCCTTGATTATCACTTCCACAAAAGCCAATTACTTGAGCTGCCAAATCTCCATAAGGATAATATCTTTTAGAATCTTCATCAATATTTATACTAGTTGTAATTCCGTTTGTTTCCATCCAATTTCTTAACTCATCAGCTTTAGATTTATCAACTTTTTTGACAATACTTTCAATAGAACTTTTTTTATGAACTTTTTTTGAGACTTTTTCATAGTCAAGTTCAAAAATATCACTTAAGGCTCGTGCAACTTTGTCTTTGTTCTCAGCAGATATGTTAGTTGGATTTATACTTACAGATTCAACACTAGAACTTTCTGCTAGAATATATTTTCCAGTTGAATCATAAAGTGTACCTCTTTTGGCAGTTATACTTCGACTTTGAGCTTGTTGATCTAGTGCTTTTTCGCTTAACTCTGCACCCCAAACAAATTGAATATAGGCTAATCGTGCAGTAAAAAAAATAAAAATTATAAATACTATAAATAAGGCGTTTTTCATTTTCTTTTTATTACTTAATGCATTTGGAATAAAATTTTTCATGCAATCACCTCATAATAATTGTATGACTAAAAACTTTCTAAATATTACTATAGGAAAAAATAAAAATCCTATTGACAAAAAATGAAAATAGTGTAAAAATTATAGTATAAGGAGTAGAAATAGGGGGTGAATATAATGAAAAGTAATAGTACAAGAGTAGTAGGTTTAGTGTTAATAGTAGCAGTATTATTAGTAGCAATTGGTTATGCAGCAATAACATCAGTTACATTAAATATAAATGGAACTGCAAATGCTACAACAAATTCAGATAACTTTGTTGTAAGATTTACAGGAACACCAACAGTTTCTGATAAATCTAAAGTAACAGCTACATTAAGTACAACAGATCAATTAAAAGCAACAATGAATGTTGAAGGACTAACCGCTAAAGGAGACATAGCAACAGCGACTTATACAATTGAAAATGCGAGTCCAGATTTATCAGCTGCATTAACAGCAACAACATCAAATACAAATACTGAATATTTTGATGTAACATATGCTTTTGCAAAAGGAACAATAGCACATGGTGAAACAACAACAATAACAGTAACAGTAGAACTAAAGAAAACGCCTATAAAAGATAATGTATCATCAGACATTGGAGTTGTAATAACTGCAGAACCACAACAACCTACTGTATAAAATATAAAAATAAACAAAAGTCAAAAGGAGGAAAGATGAATATTGAAAAAATAAAGATATATATATTAGAAATTGCACTAATAGTATTCTTCCTTTTGGCGATGATATTTAATGAAATAATAACAAGACAAATATTAGCGGTAATATTATTAGTGTTTATGGTAATAAGCATGATTTTTTTAAAATCTTATAAAGCTAGCCTAATAAATAATAAGCAAATTTTACTTTTGCTGGGAGGAATAGGTATAATATATGTAGCAATGATATATTTACTTGGCGTATTCGCAGGATTCTATAATGCAACAATAAAATTTGGTATGTGGTCGGTGCTCAACTATATTATACCGTATGCAGTAATAATAATATCGTCAGAGATGATAAGAAAAGCGGTGTTATTAAAAGAAGGCAAATTATCAAAATTATTAATATTAGTAGCTATGGTAATATTGGATGTAATACTAAATACTAATATATATAATTTGAAGACAGTTAATGATTATTTTACATTAATAAGCTTTGTAATATTTGCATCAATAGCCAATAATTTATTATTCAATTACATAATAACAAATTACAGAAATGTGAAAGCTATAATAGTATATAGAATAATAACAACATTATATGTATACATATTCCCAATAATTCCGAATATTTACATATTTTTAGAATCTATATTAAAAATGATAGTTCCATACCTTATATATGTTATACTAGAAAATACTTATTCCAAAAATGAAAAAACAGTTTCTGTAAAGCAAATGAAAAAAGAAAGAATAATAAGTATAATAATTTGTATAATCGCAATAATTGTTGTTATGTTAGTTAGTTGCAAATTCAAATATGGTGTACTTGTAATAGGTTCAGGAAGTATGACAGGAACAATAAATAAAGGAGACATAGTTTTCTTTGAAAGATATGGAACAAATGAAAATGTAGAAACTGGAGACATTATTGTTTTTTATGAGGATGATATAAAAGTAGTACACAGAGTAGTTGAACAAAGAGCAACGGGAATTGGAACTAGATATTATACAAAAGGTGATGCAAATCAACAAAGAGACGATGGATATAGGGAAACAAAAGATATAATAGGACATGTAAATTGGAAAATTCCTTATATTGGTTATTTAACATTATGGGTAAATGATTGGATAGGAGGAAAATAATAAAATGAACCAAAAAGAAAAGAAAATTGCTTTAGAACATCAAAGAAAGAGAAGAAAACATAAAATTAAACTGGCGGTTCCAGGTTTAATTTTATTAGTAATAGGAGTAACACTAATATTAGCATACTTTACTTTAAACAAAAATGAATATAATTGGTATAAAGAAAAAGCAAATGTTGATTACATAGTTAATTTAAAAGAAAATGAGTTTTACCAAGAAGATTACTTAGACGAAAATAGTACAGTAATAGCAAGTTTGATAAAAGATATTGTTGTTAATTTTAATTATAATTTAAATTTGGAACAAAACCAAGAATATACATATAGTTATAAAATAGAAGCAAAAACTAGTGTAAAAGAAAATTCAAAAGATAATACAATTTATGAAACAACTGATGAATTATTAAGCAAAGAATTACAACAACAAAACTCCAAAAGACTACAAATATCAGATCAAGTTACAATTAATTATGATGAGTATAATGACAAAATCAACAAATTTATTAATTTATATCGTTTAGATAATACAACAAGTACATTAGAATTGAATATGTATGTATATGTAAACAATAAATATGATAATGCTCAAATAAATCAAAATAGTAAAGTAATGGTATTAAATATCCCATTAACAACAAAAACAGTTGATATAACAATTGGTTCAAATGTTGTACAAAATGAAGGTGAAATTCTACTAAGAAAGAATGAGTATCATCATATAGAAGTCTTATTGATAGTAGGAATAGTCTTTGCCGTTATGGGGGCAATAATATTAGCAGTGCTTATAAAATACATATTAGACACAAGAAGTGCTGAAACAATGTATGCACAAGAATTGAAAAGAATTTTATTCAATTTTAAAGCATATATACAAGAAACTAATAATGAAATAAAAGAAGACGAATATAAAATAATTCAAATAAATACTTTTAATGAAATTTTGGGATTAAGAGATACTATGCAATCACCTATATTGATGTATACAGATGAAGAGGAACTTAGAACAAAATTTGTAATTATAAATGATGGAATTTTATATGTATACATATTAGGAGCCAGTGAAATAAGAAATGAATTAAGAGCAATACATGCAAAGAAAATGGAAAAGCAAGAAGGTAAAAAAAATACAAAAAAAGAAATAAAGACAGAGACAAGGAAAGATAAAAAGAAGTAAATATGAGAGGGATAGTATGATAAGAACAAGAAGAAAAAACATGACATTACTATTCCTTTTATTTATGTCAATAATATTTATGGGAATAGGATATGCATCAACAAATTCAATTACAGGAGAAATAAAAGGAAAGGTACTGATTATTTTATAAATAGAGGAAGTATTTTTTATGGCCCTGGAGATCTGCTTGTTACAATATACCGAATGGTAAATACTATAACATATTATGTAGAGAGTGTTGGTTTCAGAGTTTCAATTTTTTTATTTGTGCTATCGACAAATTAATTCAAGTGTGATAAAATTTCAGCTAGTCAAATATAAATATATCTGGCACAAAAATTAATACCTATAGAGGTGATAAAAATGATAAAATTTACAAAAATGCATGGGTTAGGGAATGATTATGTCTATATTGATGCTATAAATCAAAAAATAGAAAACAGGTCAGAGCTAGCTCGATTTGTCAGCAACAGAAACTTTGGAGTAGGTTCTGATGGACTAATATTAATAGAAAGGAGTGAAGTTGCAGACTTTAAAATGACAATGTTTAATTCTGATGGAACACAAGCAGAAATGTGTGGAAATGGAATAAGATGTGTAGCAAAATTTGTATATGACAAAGGAATGACAAATAAAACTACAATAAAAATTGAAACATTAGCAGGAATAAAAACATTAGAATTAAATGTGAAAAATGGAAAAGTACAAACAGTAAAAGTTAATATGGGAGAACCAATTTTAGAAGCAGATAAAATACCTGTAATATCAACAGAAAATCCAGTAAAAAACTTGGTATTGAAAGCTAAAGATAGAGAATTTAAATTTACATGTGTATCAATGGGAAATCCACATGCAATAACAATTGTAGAAGATACAAGCAAATTTGATGTAAAAAAATATGGAGAAGAATTAGAAGTAAACAAAGCTTTTCCGAGAAGAACAAATGTAGAATTTGTTCAAATAATAGATAAAAAAACAATAAAAATGAGAGTTTGGGAAAGAGGAGCAGGAGAAACACTTGCATGTGGCACAGGAGCATGTGCAACAGCAGTAGCTTGCAATCTAAATGGATTAACAGATAGAAAAGTAACAATTGAATTATTAGGAGGAAATCTAGAAATAGAATGGAGTAAGGAAAATAATCATGTATATATGACAGGACCTGCAACAACAGTGTTCGAAGGGGAACTTATAGAACAAGGAGGCACATTATGAGTTATATAAACGAAAATTTTTTAGAATTACAAGATAGTTATTTATTTTCAACAATAGCCAAAAAAGTTGCTGAATATTCTGTTCAAAATCCAGACAAGAAAATAATAAAGCTAGGAATTGGAGATGTTACAAGACCAATTGTACCAGCTTGTGTAGAAGCTATGCACAAAGCAGTAGATGAAGTTGCAACTCAGGCTGGATTTAAAGGATATGGGCCAGAACAAGGATATGAATTTTTAAGAAAAGCAATAGTAAAAGAATATCAAGAAAAAGGAATAGATATAAAACTAGATGAAATATTTGTATCAGATGGAGCAAAATGTGACTGTGGAAATATAGTAGATATATTTGCAACAGACAACAAAGTGGCAATTACAGATCCAGTTTATCCAGTATATTTAGATACAAATGTAATGTCAGGTAGAAGTGGAAAGTATAATACGGAAACAGGAAAATACGAAAAAATAGTATATCTTCCAGTAAATAAAGAAAATGACTTTAAACCAGAATTACCAAAAGAAAAAGTAGATATAATTTACCTATGTTTTCCAAACAATCCAACAGGAACAGTATTAAACAAAACAGAACTAAAAAAGTGGATAGATTATGCAATAGAGAATAAATCAGTAATATTATATGATTCAGCATATCAAGCATTTATAACAGAAAAAGGCATTCCAAGAAGCATATATGAGGTAGAGGGAGCTGAAAAAGTTGCAATAGAATTCAAAAGTTATTCAAAAACAGCAGGTTTTACAGGATTAAGATGTGGATATGTAGTAATTCCAAAAGAGGTTAAAGGATATACAAAAAACGGTAAAGAAATTGAACTTAACAAATTATGGAATAGAAGAACATGTACAAAATTTAACGGTACATCATATATAACACAAAGAGCAGCAGAAGCAATTTATACTGAAGCAGGTCAAAAGCAAATAAAAGAAAATATAAATTATTATTTAGAAAATGCAAAAATAATAAGAGAAGGTCTACAAGAAGCTGGATATGAAATATATGGGGGAATAAATGCACCATATATTTGGCTAAAAGTTCCAGATGGAGTAACCTCTTGGGAGTTTTTTGACAAATTATTAAAAGAATATAATATTGTAGGGACTCCAGGAAGTGGATTTGGCCCTAATGGAGAGGGATATTTCAGATTAACTGCATTTTCAACTAGAGAGAATACAATAGAAGCAATGCAAAGGTTAAAATAAAAGTATACCGTTGGGACCGGTTCTTAACGGTATACTTTTTAATATAATAACATATATATTTAGAAAAAGCAGGAGGTTAGTTATGATAAAATTAGGAGTTATATATGGTGGAACATCCACAGAACATGATGTATCTGAGATGTCTGCAAAATCTGTTATAGAAAATTTAGACAAAGAAAAATACGAGATACATGAAATTTATATAAATAAATATGGAAAATGGTATGAAATAAAAGATGGAGAACAAGAAGAAATTTACAACTTATTATGGACATTAAAAGAATTAGATGTTATATTTCCAGTATTACATGGGCTTGGTGGAGAAGATGGAACAATACAAGGAATGCTAGAAATGTTGCAAGTTCCATATGTAGGATGTGGAGTGTTAGCATCAAGTATAGGAATGGATAAAGCATATATGAAAGCGATTTTTGAAAAAGCAAAAATTCCACAAGCGCCATATGTTTATATAAAGAAAAAAGAAAATAGATATATAATAATAAAAGAAAATTTTGATGAAGAAGAATTCAAATTAGAAAAAGTAGAAGAAAAGCTTAAATTTCCAATGTTTATAAAACCAGCAAATTCAGGTTCTTCAGTAGGAGTAAAAAAAGCTAATAATAAAGATGAATTAAAAATAGCAATAGAAAATGCTTCTCAATATGATAATAAAATTTTAATAGAAAAAGCAGTAAATGCTAAAGAAATTGAATGTGCGATACTAGATGGGAAAGAGATTAAAGTTTCAACAGTAGGAGAAATACTATCTGCAGAGGATTTCTATAGTTTTGATGCAAAATATAATATACCAGAATCTAAAACAATAATTCCGGCAGAAATAAAACAAGAACAAATTAAACAAATTCAAGAATTTGCATTAAAGGCGTTTAAGGCAATTGATGGAAAAGGTTTAGCAAGAATAGACTTTTTTGTAGAAAAAGAAACTGATAAAATTTATATAAATGAAATAAATACAATGCCTGGATTTACTAATATAAGTATGTATCCAAAGCTATTTGAAGCAGTTGGAATAAAATATTCGGAACTATTAGATAAACTTATAGAAAATGCATTAAAAGATTAAAACAATAGAGATGTCATTTGATTTATGACATCTCTAAAAGCTTATTTAGGTACAATTTCGTATTTAACCTTAAAATAATTAAATTTATCAAGTTCATTAGAAGATAAACAATCAAGATAAACATCAAGCTGATCTAGATTATTACAAGCTGTAATAACTGCTGGATTAAGTGAGCTATTAAATATAACTTCTGTTGCTAAACTTAAACTGTCAAAAACAGAAGCTTTTTCTTTTTTTCTCATTAAATTATAAGCTTCTTTAAATCTTGATTTTGAAGAATTTTTGTATTTGTCAATAGGAAATGTATATTCTCCATCTATTACATCTTGAAGAGTTTGATATTTTTTATTTTTTTTAAGTATTTTTTCTAAATCCTCTATTTTATAAGGTAATACAACTTTTTTTTGTGTTTCAGAAATTAATAAAATATCACTATCTTTTGGACCTTCTTCTACAATTTCTTTAGTTTTATTTTTTTCTTTGGTTGTTGATTCTGGTGCAAGAGATACTTCAAGTTCAGAAATATTAACACCTAAATTAGTTAATACTACTTTTAAATCTTGTAAGATATTTTTTAAATCTTCAATATTATTTTCTGCCTTAATTTCAACTTTTTTGCTTTTTGTTGTTGTGCTACTTTTAGTAGGCTTTTTTTCGATTTTAGTTTTTTCATCTTCCTTTTTCTTAGAAGTTCTTGCCATTTAATATTTCCTCCTTTGTTTTAACCTTATTATATAATAATATTTTATTGTGAAAATTTCAAGTCTTTTTGGTAATATTTATAAATAAAATACATTGACAGAAGAATTAAAGAATGCTTAGATTAAGAAGTAAAAAAACAAAAGAAAGGGGAAAAGAAAAAATGAGAAGAGCCAATAACAAAATAGTTGGAGGAATAGTACTATTAGCAATAGTGCTAGTTGCAATATGATAATATTTAATATATAATCAGAACAATAAGAAGTGGGGGAAATAAAATTGAAAAAAATAACAGATAAGTTAAACAAAACATATTGCATAATATTATGTATAAATATAATATTATTAAATATTTTTGTAGGAACCACACATAGAGAACCAAGAGTAATATTAGAAGCATCGATAATTATAGAAGGATTAATTTATATAATAATATGTAAAATTCAAAAAAAGAAGAATATATTAATAAAAGGAAAAATAGACATAGCAATAATTGCAATGGTTTTGGTGACTGGAATTCCACTAATATGTAAAACATATTGTTCATTAAATGATACAGTAAATTTAATTTTTCAATATATAACTTTATATAGTATGTATTTTATAGTACGAAATGTAATAACAACACCTAAGAGAAAAAAGATGTTAATAAGTGTAATGTTAATAGCATCAACATTAATTATAATATTTGGAATAGACAGACTAAATTTTAATATATTTCAGAAATTTTATGATTTAACAAAATCAGAACAGGTAGAATGTTTTGGAATGCCATCAATAATTGGATATCCCAATGCTGTATTTGCTTATATAGTAGCATTAATGATTATAGCATTAGGAATGTATCTTTCTGGAGAAAAGAATACAATTAGTGGATTATATGCTATTTATGTTCAATTAGCAATATATGCATTTTATTATTGTAATTCAAGAGCTGGAATGGTAATATTTGCATTTGTGTTTATTGGTTATTTAGCAAGTTTAAAAGAAACTAACAAAATAATACAAGCAATATTAATGATAGTATTTACATATATGCAAGCAATAATATTTGATAAAATAAAAACATTTAAATATACACAATTAGTATTTACAGCTGAAATACTTATAACACTTATTACTGCGTATATTGTAAGTCTACTTTTTCTAAAAATAAACAAGAAAATTTCTATAAAAAATACTAAAAAAAATATAATAATTCTTTTAAGTGTTTTAATAAGTGTAGTTTGCATATATGTACTAATTGCTAAAAACTATAGTATGCCAATAGAGATGAAAGAATTAAATGATAGTGTAACTCTATATACTTTAAAAATGGATTCAAGTTATTCTGTAAAGATT
>CAKPHD010000012.1 GCA_934155625.1 uncultured Clostridia bacterium | reverse complement strand
ATTTAGAAGAATCATATACTGAATATTTAAACAGTGGTAGACCATACAAAGAATATAGTGGCAATATGAACTTAAAAATTTCTGAAGGAGTATTAAAAGATAGTAGTGGAAATAGTAATAAAGAAACTACTTTAAACTTAGGTTTAATTGATGTTATAAAACCTATGGTTGAAGTTGTATCAAGCAGTAAAGATATTGAAAACAAGACAGCAGAGTTGGTTGTAAACATAACAGATAAATATTTTAAACAGAATTTATTAACACCAGATAGCTTACAAGTTATGCTAGATGGAACTAATATCACAAGTGGTATAACTAAAGAAGTTGAAGCAACTGAGTTAAAAACAATGATAAATGGAACTTTAAAGCAATATGGAGTTCAATATAAGATAAAAATTTCTGGATATCCAATTAATGGAAGAGTGCTAAAAATAAGAGTACCAGAGGGAAGCGTTGTAGATGAGACAGGAAATACAAATGAGTATAAAGATTGTTTTGTTTATTCGACATTAAAAAGTGCAGCTTCAGAAAAATTGAATACAAGTAAATTTTTAGGAAGTACAATGCAAAGACAAAATATTGAAAGTGTAACATTTGTAGATAATATACCTTCAACAGTATATGATTATACAACTGATAGATATGTTGATGTTACAGCATGGGATGTATCAGTAAATCAAGATAAATCAATAATGGCATGGCATACTTCAAATTCGTCTGGAGCATATAAAGTATATATAGGAAGCAATTGTGCTATGTTTGCAAATTCGAATTCAAGTTATTTATTTGCAGATATAGGATATTCTACAAAATGTAAAGCAACAGAAGTAATAAATAATTTAGATGTATTATATATACATAATATAACAGATGCTAATCATATGTTCTTTGCTACTGGCTACAGGTCTATGACTAAGTTAGATTTGGGTAATAATTTTGATACAAGTAATATAACAGACATGGAAAGGATGTTTGGAACTACAGGATATTTAAAGATGACAACTTTAAAATTGGGACCTAAATTTGATACATCAAAAGTAACTGAAATGACAGCAATGTTCTGGAGAGCTGGAAATGATAATATGACAACATTAGACTTAGGACCAGCATTTACTAAAATTGCTTCATCAAATAGTACAATGTTTAATTATTGTGGAAAAGATTGGAGTGCAGTAATATATGCACCAGAATCAATTTACAATAGTTCTACACAATTTAAGTTGAGTACAACTTCATCAACAACAATTTCTTATACAAGAGGAACAATAAATCCTAAATATAAACCAGAATGGGGGAAAGTTTCTGTTAAGTTGGACAAAGAGAATAAAAAGATGACAGTAAGAGTAAGCGGAAAAGTTGATGCAGAAAAATATGCTGGAGCAAAACTTAATATAGCAGCTTCATTAGATGCAACAGATGCTAAAATGCAAGTTTATATTGATGGAGAATTAGCAGATGGAATTACTAAAAATGTTGTATTAGTTTCAAAAACTGATAATGAAGTAATATATGATATAGAATTATCTGACCTTGAACAAAACAAATTAATAAATGAAAAGTCTTATAAAGAATGGTCAGGAAATATAGCTATTAATTTTGCAAAAGGAACATTGAATGATGCTTATGGCAATAAGAATATGGAAATCATAAATGGTGTTAAACAATATATACAAGGAGAAAAAGTAAATCAAAACACAGAAAATGAAATGTTTATGGATCTTATAGCACCATCAGTAATATATATGAATACGAATCTTGAAAAAGATGAGGTTCATAAATCTGTAAGTATGATATTTGATGTGACTGATAAATACTATAGTTCTGAAAATAAAGATTTACAATTAAGTGATTTTACAATAAAAATCGATGATAAGATTATAGATAATTCATCAAATATAATAAGAAACCTTAGAGTAGTAAATCTTTATGACACAATAGATGGAAACCAAAAAATTGTAGGAAAACGTTATTGGCTAACATTATCAGGATTAGAACAATTGCAAATAAAAGAAGGGGATAAATATTTAGACTACAGTGGTGTAATTACAATTGCAATACCAGAAGGTAAGGCAAAGGATGATTCATCAAATACAAATGTGGCAACAACTATAACAACTGGTATTGATTTGCCAGAAGGTACAGGTACTGCAGAAGTAGTGGATGTTGTAGCACCACACATAGAGGCAACAAGCTTAACAGTGGATGCAAAAGCTAAAACTGGAACTGTAACAATTCAAGCAACAGATAAGTATTTTGCAAGTAGTACATTATCAACAGGTATTCAAGTATATGTAAATGGAGCAAAATCAACGAGTGTAGGTATGACAATTGCTGCTAAGAAAAATTTGAATGAAACAAGAATTGAGAATGGAGAATCTTCTACTGTGCAATATGGTGAAGAGGTTACAGTAAATCTTACAGATATACCTTCAGATTCTACTATTAAACAAGTTAAGTTGCTAATTCCAGAGGGAACTGTTTTAGATAAATACGGAAATAAGAATAAAAAAACTAGTATTATATTGATTAATAAATTGATAGCAACAAATACAGAGACTTATGCAACAGCAGGATTTTTAGGTAATACTAATATTGCCAGAGAAAGAATCGAGACTGTAACATTTGTAGACAATTTAGATAATGTAAATTCTACAGCTAAAGATGTTTCTGCTCAAGGAGATGGTTCAATATTATCATGGTATGATGAAAAGACTTCAATGGGAGGATATCAACAATATGATGTATACATTGGAAGTGATTATGAGATATTTGCAAATTCAAATTCAAGTTATTTATTTGCATGGTTAGGCACAAATGATAGAATTGATTATACTAAAAAAGAGACAATTGTTAATATTGACTTATTAAATACAGTTACAGCAACTGATATGGATTCTATGTTTTATAAAACTGGAACTATGGCAATGGAAAAACTAGACTTGGGAAGTAAGTTCGATACAAGTAATGTAACCAATATGGAGAATATGTTTAATTCAACAGGATATAATGCGATGAAAGAATTTGACTTAGGAGATAAATTTGATACAAGTAAAGTAACTACTATGAATAGTATGTTTTCGAGTACAGGTAGTAGAGCAATGACAAGCTTAGATTTAGGTTCTAAGTTTAATACAAGTGAAGTGAGAAGTATGAACATGATGTTTTCTGGAACTGGAAAGATGGAGATGACCAGCTTGAATCTTGGAAATAATTTTGACACAAGTAAAGTAACTAATATGAATGCTATGTTCCAAGATACAGGAAATAAAATGACAAGTTTAGATTTAGGAGACAAGTTCTATACAAGTAAAGTGACTGATATGAATAATATGTTTAATGGAACAGGACGAGGCTCAATGACAAGTCTAGACTTAGGACCAGCATTTACTACAATAACAAGTACTAATACTAATATGTTCCATGATACAGGAAAATCGGGTTCACTAGTAGTATATTCGCCAGAATCAATATATAGAAACAAGACAAACTTTAAGCTAAATACAAAATCAAGTACAACGGTAGCATTATCAACAGGAACAATAAATGCAAAATACAGAATAGAATGGCAAAAAGAAGCAGCAACAGTAAACACAACAAATAAGAGTATAGCGATAACACTAAGAGCAACAACAAATCCAGAAGTAGATTCAAGTGAATATACAAGTGATGTAACAGGTTCACTAGCAGTAGGAAACATTAAAGTACTAATAGATGGAACAGACATAACAAGCATAGTAACCAAATCATTAGGAACAGCAACACAAGTAGATAACACAAGAACAGGAGCAAAAGATGTAACATATACACTAACACTATCAAAATTAGAAGAAGCATCAAGAAGAACAGGTAAAAATTATTTAGAGTGGAGTGGAAATATAACAATACAAGTAGCACAAGGAACAGCAACAGATAAGTATGGAAATAAAAATATAGCAATAGCAAGTGATGGAGAAAGAGCAGATAATACAGTAAATGATGAAAAACAAGTTGAACAAAATACAGAAGATGTAATGTTTGCAGATTTTATAAAACCAGAATTTACATATGTATATTCAAGTGGAAATATAGATACGGAAAATAAAACATTAACAGTAGAATTTTCTATAGTAGATAAATACTTTGATAAAACATTATATACATCACAAGAACTTGCAAATAAAATAACAGTAAAATTGTTAGACTCAGACACGCAAATAGATAATGCCAAAATAACTAAATCAATAGAAAAAATAGAAGATGTAACAGAAACAAGAGATGGTGCAAGTGCAAAGATAGGTGAAAAATACAAATTGGTAATAGGTGGATTGCAACAATCAGATATTGCAAATGGAGAAAAATATAAAGACTACAGTGGACCAATGAGTATTACAATTCCAGACAATTTGGCGCAAGACAAATCAGAAAATAAAAATATAGACAAAATAATAACAATTGGTGTAAATGAACCAGACCATACAGGAAATGAACAAATAGTGGATGTAGTAGATCCAATCTGGAAAACAGAAAACCTAAACATTGACTATACTAATAAGATAGTAACAGTAGACTTGGTTGGAACAGATAAATACTTTAAGAGTAGTAATCTAACAACAGCTGATATAACTGTATATGTTGATGGAACTAAAGTGACAACAACAGAAAATGTAATTAAAGAATTAAGTGAGCCAGAAAAATTAACAGAAACAAGAACATACAATGGCGTAAGTAACAAAGTTCAATATGGAGTTAGATATACTTTAACACTTTCAAAATGGGAAGAATCAGATAAGCCAGATGGAAGATCATTCCTAGAATGGAGTGGTAATACAAAAATCGAACTTGCAGAAGGAAAAATACAAGATCAATATGGTAATACAAGTAAAAAACAAGAATTTGAGTTAGGACTAGTAGACTTTATAAATCCAAAAATTGTAAGAGAATCAGTAACAACTGATAAAACAGCACAGACAGAGACAATAATATTTAATGTAAGTGATAAATATTTAGATACAGTGAAAGAATTGTCAGAAAATGATATAAAGGTTTATGTAGATAAAGAAGAGGCAACAGGAATAACTAAAGTGCTTACAAAACTTTCTGACATAACGGCAACAGTAAATGGTAGTTCGCAAGTAGTGGGACAACAATATAAATTAGTATTATCAAACTTTAAACAAGAAAGAACACAGATTGATACAGCAAGAAACTTTACAGATTGGAGTGGAACTGTTTCAATAAAAATTGCTAAGAATGCAGTAAAAGATACATCAAATAATACTTTACACGAAGATACAGAGGTAGGTGGAGCTTTCGTAGATTATATAAAACCTGAGATAACATACAAATATGCAGAAGGGGATATAGATTACAAGAGTAAGACATTTACAATGCAAATAGAGGCAATAGATAAATATTTTGCAGAAAGCAGCGTATTAACAACTGAGAATTTGAAAAAATATTTAACGATAAAAGTTGATAATGAAGATATAACAAATAATGATAAAGTAACCAAAGAAATAATAGCAACAGAAAATGTTTATGCAGGAACTGAGGCTAAGCCAATAAATAAAACAATTGATGGAGTGGTACAAACAGGATTAATAAACCAGGTTATAGGAAAACGTTATACATTAAAATTATCTAATTTAGAACAAACTATTAAAACAGAAGATTTCTTAAATTACAGTGGTGTAGTAACTGTAACATTTAACGAAAATCCATCAATAGTAAAAGATACTTCAAATAATAGCAATGTGTCAACAATAATTACATCAGGTTTAGACTTCCCAGGAGAATCTACAGGAGATGGAAAGATAGTCGATGTAGTAGATCCATTGTGGGAACAAGTTGGTTCAGCAACAGCTACACCAAGGAAGCAGACGGCAAGTATTATTTTAAGAGGAACTGATAAATATTTGAATAAGTCAAAATCTGAATTAACAACTGATAAAATTAAGGTTATAGTAAATGGAGTTGAGCAAACATCAGGAATTACAGTAAAAGTTACAGAAGATACTTCAGTAACAATGACATATGGTAAACAGTATAAAGTAGAGGTTTCAGGCTTTGTAAGTAATGCATACCAAGTAAAAATTGTGTTAGCAGAAGGAACTCTTGTAGATAATTCAGGAAATAAGAGCAAAGAGCAAGAATTTGTATTATATAGCTGTTTAAGAAAAACTGATACGGAAAAAACAGCAACAAGTTCATTCTTAGGAAATTCAAAAGTTCAAAGACAAAAAGTCGAAAAAGTAATTTTTGAAGATTATGCAAATTATAATGATAATACTAAATGGGACGTATCAGCCCAAGAAGATGGTTCAATAATCGCATGGTATGAGACAACTTCAAGAGGAACATATATAGTCCATATAGGAAGCAGCATAATTATGAATGGTAATATAGATTCAAGCTATTTGTTTGCAAATATTGGAAGAGATACAGCGTGTGCAGAAACAAGCGAGGCATCAAATCCAATAATAGAAAATATAGGTTTATTGCATGTTGACAATGTTACAAATATGTCTAGTATGTTTGAAGGATTTGGATATAGTAAAATGAAGACATTCAGCTTAGGTGATGGATTTGACACATCAAGTGTTACAGATATGTCAAATATGTTTAACGAAGCAGGATACACGGCAATGACAACCATAACATTTGGAAGTAAATTTACAACCAAAAATGTAACAAATATGTCAAGAATGTTACGCTCATTAGGATATACAGCTATGGGAGAATTGACATTACCAGATAGCTTTGATACAAGTAAAGTAACTAATATGATGGGAATGTTTGTAAATGTAGGACATGAAAAGATGAAAACATTTAGCTTGAGCAATAATTTTGATACAAGCAAAGTAACAGATATGAGTTATATGTTTGCAAATACAGGATATATAGCAATGACAAGCCTTGATTTAAAAGATAAATTTTTTACAACCAAGGTAGAAAATATGACAAATATGTTCTCTGGAACAGGCGCAAAGGCAATGACAGTATTAGATTTGGGAGAAGGATTTACTAAGATAGCTAGTCAAAATACATCTATGTTTTCAAATTGCGGAACTTCAAGTCTTGTGATTTATGCACCAGAGTTGATATATTCAAGCGGAACTTCGTTTAAGCTTGGAAAATAAAATTTTATTTATAAAAAAAGGGACATTTGGGACCGGTTCTCAAAAGTTCCTTTTTTTAAGTGGTACTTTTAAGAACCGGTCCCAACGGTACCAATTTTTAAGAAGTTACATATAATATCTAAAGAATAAATGGAAGGAAAGAACGGTTATGGATATTGTATATTTAGATAATAGCGCGACCACCAAAATAAAAACAGAAGTATTAAATGAAATGATGCCATATTTGACAACTGAATATGGCAATGCATCATCATTATATTCTGTAGGAAGAAAGGCCAAAAGAGCAATAGAAAAAGCTAGAGCCCAAGTAGCAGAATTAATAAACTGTGATCCGCATGAGGTATATTTTACAGGGAGTGGTTCAGAGAGTGATAATACTGCATTAAAGGGTTTTGCATATGCCAATAAAGAAAAAGGAAATCATATTATTACATCAAAAATAGAGCATCATGCAATATTAGAAAGTTGCGAAACTTTAGAAAGGCAGGGGTTTGAAGTTTCGTATATAGGAGTTGACGAAAATGGTGTAATAAATTTAGAAGAGTTACAAGAGGCAATAAAGCCTACAACAATATTAATAAGTATTATGTCTGCAAATAATGAAATTGGTACAATTCAGCCAATTGAAAAGATAGCAAAAATAGCACATGATAGAAATATAATATTTCACACAGATGCTGTTCAAACAATAGGAAATATTCCAATTGATGTTCAAAAAATGCAGATTGATATGCTATCATTATCAGGTCATAAAATAAATGCACCTAAAGGTATTGGTGCATTATACATTAAAAAAGATGTGCAAGTGGAAAAATATATAAATGGCGGTCATCAAGAGAGAAATCAAAGAGCAGGTACAGAAAATGTTGCAGGAATTGTGGGATTAGGTAAAGCTTGTGAAATTGCTAATAAAAATATGGCAACACATATTAGATATTTAAGTAGATTGAGAGATTATTATTTGATGAAATTGCAAAAAGAAATGCCTCAAAAGTTTAGAATAAATGGAGGGATGGAAAATAGGTTGCCTGGTAATGCGAATGTATCATTCAAAGGAATTGATGCGTCTGAATTGATTTTTAAATTAGATGAAAAAGGAATTTGCGTTTCTAGTGGTTCTGCATGTTCGTCTGGAAATGTAGAACCATCACATGTACTAACTGCTATAAATGTTCCAGAAGATTATCTGAATTCAGCTATAAGAACTACTTTTGGAGATAATAATACATTTGAACAAGTTGATTATTTAATAAAGTGTTTAAAAGGTTTGATAAAATAGTCTCAAAACAAGTGTTTGTAATGCTTTGAGGATTGAAAAAAATTTAAAAAATTTATGAAAAACACTTGCAAAATAATATGAAATGTATTATTATGATAACGAAGTGGTAAAAAGTGGTGCAAAGTGGTACGATATTTTACAACTCGACCTGATAAATAATAGCATTAAAGTAAGAAATGAGGTGAAGTTCAATTGTTAATTGGTGAATACGAGCACTCTTTAGATGCAAAAGGAAGAATGATAATGCCAGCCAAGTTAAGACAAGACATTGGCGAAAAATTCATTATTACTAAGGGTTTAGATGGATGTTTATTCGTATTTTCTCAAAATGAATGGTTGAATTTCGAAGCAAAACTAAAAGCACTACCACTAACAGACAAAAATGCAAGAAATTTTGTTAGATTTTTCTTATCTGGAGCAACAGAATGTGAAATTGACAAACAAGGCAGATTTTTAATACCATCAAACTTAAGAGTTGCGGCAAAATTAGAAAAAGATGCAGTAATAGTAGGAGTTGGAACAAGATTAGAAATTTGGGATAAAGAAATTTGGCAAAAATGTGATGAAAATATCTCTGCAGATGAAATTGCAGAAAATATGACAATGTTAGGTATATAACTTGCAAAAGTTTATATAAAGATACAAAAGACAAAAGTACAAAAGAAATCACACTAAAGAAAAAAATTAAAATACAAAAGACAAAATTGCTAAAGATAAATTCCAAGAAACAAAAGAAGTATTAAAAATGCAGCTGGGGAAAATATCAAACTTCAGCTGCAATAACGTTTATAAAAAGAGGTGTAAAATTGGAATTTAAGCACAAACCAGTATTGTTAGAAGAAACAATCAAAGGATTAAACATAAAACCAAATGGAATATATGTAGATGGAACTTTAGGTGGAGCAGGACATAGTAAGCAAATTTTAAAACAATTATCACCTGAAGGTTTACTCATTGGAATTGATAGAGATACAGAAGCGCTAAATGCTGCAAAAGAAAATCTAAAAGAATTCCAAAACGTAAAATATGTACATGGAAACCATGATGAAATTGAAGAAATATTAGAAAATCTAGGAATAGAAGAAGTTGATGGAATACTATTAGACCTAGGAGTTTCATCATATCAATTAGACGAAAGAGAAAGAGGATTCAGCTATTTAGGAAATAATGAGCTAGATATGAGAATGGACAAGACTCAAAACTTAACAGCAAAAGAAGTAGTAAATAATTATCCAGAAGAAAAACTAGCAAATATTATTTATGAATATGGTGAAGAGCGTTTTTCTAGACAGATTGCGAAAAATGTTTGTATATATCGAAAAACAAAAGAAATTGAGACAACAGAGGAGTTGGTGCAGATAATTGAAAAATCAATGCCTGCATTTGCGAAAAAAGACGGACATCCTGCCAAAAGAACATTCCAAGCAATACGAATAGAAGTAAATGATGAAATAAAGCCATTATATGAAACTGTTAGAAAATGCATAAAACATTTAAAAACAGGTGGAAGGCTTGCAATAATAACATTCCATTCACTAGAGGATAGAGCTGTAAAAAATGCGTATGTAGATGCTCAAGGCAAATGTACTTGCCCTAAAGATTTACCATATTGCGTTTGTGGAGCAGTATCAGAAGGAAAAATTATAAATAAAAAACCGATAATTGCAACAAAAGAGGAACAAGAAGAAAACTCAAGATCAAAAAGTGCAAAACTAAGAATTTTTGAGAAAATATAGAGAGTAACAAAATTAAGGGATAATCAGTAATTCACACGGGTAGGGGACATAGCTTGTCCTTAGAGAAAGACCAGTGAAGAAGATGTGTCCCCTGTCATTAACAAAGGAGGTGAGCAGTATGCCAAGAAATTATTATGAATATGGAACAAGTCCAAGAAAATATGAACCAGAATACACAACAACAGTAAGAAAAACAGCAAACAAAAACACTAAAAAAGTGCAACAAAACAAAGCACAAAAACCAAAAGAAAAGCAAAAAGTAGAAGCGAAAAAAAATGTAAAAGAAGGAAAGAGCAGAGCATTACAAGTAGTAGTTGTTGTTGCTATATTTGGTATGCTACTTACTGTAAGTTATAGAGAAATCTCTATAATGGAAATGTTCAATCAAAAGAAAGACCTAGAAAATAACTTAGCAGTAATACAAAAAGAAGATGGCCAAGTAGAAAAAAGCATAAAAGAAGTAGAAAGTACATTAGATTGGAACAGTATTCAACAAAAAGCAGCAGAACAATTAGGTATGCAGAAAAAATCAGGAACTCCTGTAGACTTAGACAAATCAGACAATGTAGAAACAAGCAGTAAATTAATAAAAGATGAAAACACTAATATAATAGACAAAATAATAGAATATTTTATAAAAAAATAAAACCCTATATACAATTAAAAAATGTATAGGGTTTTTTATATGACTCTATGTCAATAATTGGGGTGGAAAAATTATTAAACACGAAGTTTTTTAATTTCTTTTATTTCAGAATGTAAATGTTCTAATTTCTCTTTTCTAATTTTATATGCATCTTTCAACTCTTGATGTAATCTATCAAAATCATCAAGAGACTCATCAGGGAACAATAACAAATCAATATATTGTGAATAATATGTCACATCTTTTTCTTTAGTAGAAGAATTTTTCTTTTTAATTAAATTTTCTATTTTTTTAAATCGATCAAGATCCTTATTCAAATTTTTTACATAATCAATAGTAGAATATATCTCATATTCAATATCATCAACAACAACCTTTAATAATGCTTTAACAATTTTTTTGTTATTTTTTCCAGACTTAGAAAACAAAGTGTTTTGAGGAGCATTAGGCGAAGCTTTTGTATTTGCAATAATAATTTTTAAAGAATCAGTAACTCCTATATGTGATTTATATTGACGTTTATGAACAAGTGCATCATATTCATCAGCAACTCTTATAATTTGCGCCTCATAAGGGATGTCTTTTTGCGTTAAGCCTTGAGGATAACCAGTTCCATCAAGAGCTTCGTGATGATAATAAGCACCTGCATAATAAGGCCTAAGTTTTGTATCTTTAATACATAATTTATAGCCAAGAGTAGTATGCTTTTTTATAATTTCGTATTCTTCTAGAGTTAATTTGCCAGGTTTTTGAAGAATACTAGAAGGAATAAATAGTTTTCCAATATCATGCAAATAAGCACAAATTGTACAATACTCTGTAAAGCCTTTGGATAAATGGAGCTTTCTACATAAATTGCACACTATTGTTGCAACATTCTCGCAATGCTCTCTTGTATACATATCTAACGAATCTAATAAATTTAATTGATATTGAATTGCTTTATCTAGATTGTATGATTTAAAATATGTTTGGTCATAAAAATTAAATACTTCTTTTATTTCTTTCATTTGTAAAATCCTTTCTCTTAATTGGCTAATAATATGATAACATTAATCTTAAAAATAGGCAATACTATTTATAAAATTGAAAAAAATATAATGCTAAAAGTGAGTGTTCTTAGGCGTTTTACTGCCAAATGTCGAAACGTGTCGAACGATTTTTCTTGACAAAATAAAAAAGAGATGTTAACATAGTTACAGAATTTAAATTCAAAAAATTTGATCAAAAGTTTTTTTCGAAAAAAATCAAAAAAATTAATTTAATTGAAAATGAGGTGATAGTGAATGTATGTTTAAACTCACTAAAGCTGGAATACTGTATATTTTTACATCAATAATTTTTGTCATATTTCAAATATTTATTAGTCAAAACAAAATATCAATAGATACAAAACCAAATATAATGCAAGAACAGGTACAAGAATTTAGTCAAAAAACAGATTTAGATGTAGAAAATGAAAACGAGATAAGAGAGGAGGCAAAAGGCTGGAAGATAGAGATACCAAAGATTTCGTTAGTTGCTGAAATTGCAGAAGGAACAACAAAAGAAATATTAAATCAATATATAGGACATTTTGAGATTACCCCAAAAGAAGTTGGAAACATAGGATTAGCAGGTCACAACAGAGGATATAATGTTAACTATTTTCAAGACTTAAAATTATTACAAAAAGGTGATGAAATAAAATATACCTATAATAATTTTGAGAAAATATACGAGGTTGAAAAAGTTAGAATAATAAAAGACACAGAATGGGAATACCTAGAAAACACTGAAGATAATCGATTAACACTAATAACATGTGTGGAAAATCAACCAGAATACAGAAGATGTGTACAAGCAGTAGAAAAAGAGGAGGTCAGATATTGAAGAAAACTTTAAAAAAAGTTGCTGTTTTTCTAGTAATAATTGTAGCAAATATGGTTTTACTAATTACAACAGTACAAGCAGTAGAAAATGGAGAAGAAATAACAATATATTCAAAAGGCTATTTTAATAAAATAATCCAAAAAGGTGGAACTCCAATAAAAACAACTCATGCAGTCTACCAAGAAAATGGAAAAGAATATCCAGTATATTGTTTGAACAGAGAACTGCCAGGAGTAGGCGAAGTTTCATCATATAATGTAAAAAGCGAAGGAAATCTGCAGGATTTAGGATTATGGAGGATTATAACAAATGGTTATCCATACAAAAGCCTTTCGCAACTAGGCGTTGAAAGTGAAGAGGAAGCATACATTGCTACAAAACAAGCTGTTTATTGTTACATATATAATACAGATTTGGGACTATATTCTCCAATAAATGAAGCAGGAATAAGAACAATAAATGCAATGAAACAAATATTAGAAAATGCTAAAAACTCTACAGAAACATTCGAAACACCAAATGTAGAAATTAGTCAAAGTGAAAAATGGGAAGTAGATGAAATTGAAACACAATATATATCAAAACAATATGAAATAAAAAGCAACAAAAACATTTCCCAAATTGTAATCAATTTAGAAAATCAACCAAATGGAACAAAAATAACGAATTTATCAGACAGAAAATTCAAAATTTTAATACCAATACAAAGCTTAAAAGAATCAGGAGAATTTAAAATAAAAGTACATACTCCAGTAGAATCAAAGCCAGTTGTTTTTGGAAGAGCACCAAGTGACAATGTTCAAAATTATGCATTAACAGCATATTCGTTTGAAGATGTTGACAGTGAATTGGTACAATCATATGAAAAAAATAATACTAAAATAATTATAGAAAAAAGTGATAAAGACACAAAAGAAACTTTGAAAGGTGCTAAATTTGAGATTTTAGATGAAAATCAAAAAATTATCAGAGTAGCAGAAACAGATGAACAAGGACATATCATAATGGATAAGCTAATGCCAGGAATATACTACATTAGAGAAATCAAGGCACCAGACGGATATGCAATAGATTTAGAGATGAAAAAGGTAGAAATCAAAATGAACGAAGAAGCACTATTAGAGGTAGAAAACGGCAAAATTATTGTAACTATAGAAAAAGAAGATGTACCAGAAATACCTGAAAGAATAGTAGAAGTACCAGTAGTGGAAACTAAAATCGTTGAAATACCTAAATTACCAGTTACAGGAATGTAATTTTAAAATTATTTATAGAAATGGAGGAATAAAATTTGACAAACGAAACCAAAGCAAGTAAAAGAAATAAAGGAATATTAGCATTAGTAAGTATGTTATTATTAACATTAGTATTAACAGGTGCTGGAGGATACACTTTAGCAAGATATACAACACAAGAAAAAGGAGTAGGAAGGGCAAAATTTGCAAGTTGGTCATTTCAAATAGCAAAAAATGGAGCTGAGACCAAAGTTGTAGACTTAGCAAGTACAGTAGATAAAGATACTCTAGTAAATGGAAAAATCGCGCCAGGAACATCAGGAAGTTTTTCTATAACTCTAGATGCAAGTGGTTCAGAAATGGGAGTAGATTATTTATTAGCATTTATAAATGAAGAAAATAAACCTGCAAATCTTGTATTTAGTTATAATGATAGAAAGGGAAAATCTTTAGGAGAAATTGGAGACATTACAGGAACTATTGCAAAAGATGGTAAAAAACAAGTGACAATGAATATAACTTGGTCTTGGCCATATCAAACAGGATCAACACAAGATGAAAAAGATAAAAATGATGCAATAGATACACAAACTGGAATATCACCATTAGACTATACATTTGAAATTCTTGCTATAGGAACTCAAAGTAAAGTTTAGAAAATTTGAGTAAAATAGTGGAGAAAGGATCATACAAGGAAATATGAAAAGGAATAGAAAAATAATTTTTAAAATTGTAATAATAACAATTATATTAATATTTTTTGGACAAGTTTCATATGCAAGATATACACAATCAGATTGCTTAAAAGGCAGACAGCCAGTAGCACAACCAATTTTTAATTTGAAAGAAGGGATACCTATTAAAATAAATACAGAAAATAAAACAGGAAATTATGAATTTTCTATCGAAAATTTTAAAGAAAACAAAGTAAGTGATACAGGTTTTTGGTACACAATAGAAATCGCCTTAGATGTTGATTTAGAATCTTTTGAATCTAATTTGAATTTTAAATTATATAACGAAGAGCAAGAAATTGAATTAACAAATTTAAAGACAGAACCTATATTGATAAATGGAAATAAAAAGATTGAACAAAAATATAGATTAAATATCAATTATAATGAAAGCGAGGTAGACGATAAAGAAGATATTGAGCTTGATAAAATAATTGAGGAAATTTTAAGTGATATACATATCAAAATTAATGCAGAACAGGAGAATATATAGTATTGAAAAATCATATTATAAATTTAATTATCTTAATTGTAATATTTTCTTTCACAACAATTCTTAATTTGCATTCAACCACTTATGCAAAATATACATTTAATTATACTGTAAAAGTAGGCGAGATAGAAATTATTGTATAAAGTTTGATAAAATGGAAAAAATTATAATATTAAAATATAAAACTTTCCTAAAGGAGTGGTAGAATGGAGTCAAGTGATATGAAAAACATGGTGGTTCTAAAAAATCTTCCGTCAAATATAGTTGAAGAGGCTATAGTAATTTTTAAAGAAAATCAAAAAGTTAGAGAAAGAGAACTTGTGGATAAAGGCAGTAAAGGCGATTTTTCAAGCATTGAACATAAAGACAAAGAGCTTGTATTAAAAGAAGCGGAAATGCTTGTTACAGATTACATCAATAGAATTGAACAAAAGAATAACTTGACCAGAAAAAATTCTAATAATAACATAATGACAAAATATAAAATATTAAAATTATATAGTATAACTTCAACAGTGCTTCTTATTATCAGTCTAATAATAAATTTCATATAATGAATAAAACACTTTATGAATGCATAAACATTAGTAAATGCATTAGATAAAGTGTTTTTTATTATGTCATTATGTCATGAGGAGAGGTTTGGGCTATTTTTGAACATAAGCGGAAATTTTATTATACAAAGATATAAAGAAGGGATACGAGTGATATGGAAAGAGCAATGTCAGTTGAGGATAAAATAAGAAGAGCTGAAGAAATATACTATAAAAGAAGAATGGGCGAAATTGGAGAAAACGGTGGAGTTTTAGGAGTTGTAGGAATTGGGGGAAGAGTAGGAGCAGGGGCTGGAGTTGGATCTGGAGTTGGAGCTGGAAAAATAATAGGCAAGGCAGATAGAAAAGAAAGAAATATAAAGCTTTTTAAAAGAGCAATAAAACAAATTATAGTATGTGTTATAATTTATGGGATTTTTTATGTAACAGTAAATAATAATTATGTATTTTCTGAGGATTTTACAAATAAGGCGAGAGATATATTAAATCAAGACGTTGATTTTAAGTCAATGTATTCTAATATAATGTTAAAAGTAAATGAGTGGAGTCAAAAACTTAATAAAGAAACAGAACAGCAAAAGAACAACGGCGAAGATAACAGTGTAGAGGATAAGAGTATAGAAAATAACAATGAGAAAAGTAATAGTGGGAAAAGTGAAACAGGAACTGATGGAGAAAATGGAGAGGCAATAGGAGGAGCGACAGAAGAAACAATGGGAGAATCAACAGGCAGTACAAACGAAATATCACAAATATCGCAAATGTCACAAATGGAACAGGATGCCAATTATATAAAAACAAATATAAAATTTATAAAACCAATTAATGGAAAAATAACATCAGGATTTGGAATAAGAAATCCCACAACAGCATCAGTTCCGAAAAATCATACAGGAACAGATATAGCAGCAGAAACAGGAACAAAAATATTATCAGCAACAGAAGGAAAAGTAACATTAGCATCATCAGCAGGTGACTACGGCAAACATCTACAAATTCAAACTAATGAAAATGATGTAGTGATTGTATATGCTCATTGCAATAATCTATATGTCAATGAGGGAGACTCAATAAAACAAGGACAAGAAATAGCCGAAGTAGGGTCAACCGGAAATGCCACAGGTCCACATTTGCACTTTGAGGTACGATATCAAAATAGATATGTAGATCCTCAATTAATTTTAGAATTATAAATGGTACGTTTAAGAACCGGTCCCAACGGTCACAAAAATGGTACCGCAGAGAACCGGTCCCAAAAGTATCAAAAAGTGGTACGTTTAAGAACCGGTCCCAAAAGTACCAAAATGTAGGAGATGAAAATTTGAGATTAAGAATAGATTTAAAAATTATAGCTGTTTTAGTTATATTTTTGTTTACAAGACAACTTCAAATATATATGATAATTATGTCTTTTTGTTTTTTACATGAATTAGGACATATTTGTGCGGCAAAGGTTTTAAAAATGAAACTAGACAAGTTAGAAATTTTGCCATGTGGATTTTCATCATCATTTTATTATAAAGAAGTAGATATTGAAAATATGTCGCAAGATAAGTTAAGACAAGGAGCAGAAGTTATAGTGGAAATAGCAGGACCTCTTACAAGTCTAATATTAGCCATAGCATTTCAATATATGAATGTTATAAAAATATCAGATATATTAAGACAAGAAATTGTATATTCAAACATACTTATATTATTTTTTAATTTATTGCCTCTGTATCCTTTAGATGGTGGAAGAATATTAAAAAACATATTGAATATGAAATGCGGCTATGAAAAATCAGAAAAAGCAATAAATAAAATTTCATATATTACAATAATTATTTTAACAATTATAAGTAGCATTGCTGTATATTATTTTAAAAATATTGCAATATTTTTAGCATGCGTATTTTTATGGACTATTATTTTGGGTGATAAATTAAAACAAAATGTCAAATTGAATTCAATTTAAAATAAAAAAGAATGAAAAGCCTTGATATTTTATGGGGAAAATAGTAAAATATAAGTGAAAAAAATCTACATAAATATAGAAAGGCAGGGGCAAAAATGGGAAAACCAACAGTTGCAATTATAGGAAAGCCAAATGTAGGAAAGTCTACATTTTTTAATTACATAGTCGGGAGTAGAATTTCAATAGTAGAAGATACTCCAGGAGTAACAAGAGATAGAGTGTATGCAGAAACAAATTGGAGAGGAAGAAATTTCACAGTAGTAGATACTGCGGGAATTGAGCCAGAGTCAGAGGATATCATAATATCACAAATGAGGGAACAAGCACAAATGGCAATAGAAATAGCTGATGTAATAATCTTTTTGACAGATGTAAAACAAGGTGTTACTGCTGCTGACCAGGAAATTGCATTAATGATTAAAAAATCAAAAAAGCCAGTTGTATTAGTATGTAACAAAGCTGATAATATGAGCAGAGATAGAAATGAAATTTATGAATTTTATAATTTGGGGATTGGAGAACCTTATCCAATCTCGGCAGCGAATGCTTTAGGAATTGGTGATGTTTTGGATGCAATATTTGAAAGTTTACCAGAGAAAAAGGCAGGAGAGGATGAGGACGATAGAATAAAAGTTGCTGTTATAGGCAAGCCAAATGTAGGAAAGTCTTCATTAATCAATAAGATACTGGGACAAAATCGTACAATAGTAAGCTCAATTGCAGGAACTACAAGAGATGCAATAGATACGGAGTACGAAAATCAATATGGAAAATATGTATTGATAGATACAGCAGGAATAAGAAGAAAAAGCAAAATCAAAGAGTCAATAGAAAAATTTAGCATTATGAGAACTTTATTAGCAATAGAAAGAGCTGATGTGTGTTTGATGATGATTGACGCAAACGAAGGTGTAACTGATCAAGATGCAAAAATTGCAGGAGAGGCACACGAAGCTGGAAAAGGCATAATAATTGTTGTAAATAAGTGGGACGAGTATGAAAAAGAAACTGGAACTTTAGAAAAATACAAAAAGGAAATTTACAATAAATTGTCATATTTGTCATATGCACCAATAATTTTCATATCAGCTAAAACAGGACAAAGAGTGGACAAGTTGTTTAATATGATAAATAATGTTGCAGAACAAAATGCAATGAGAGTTTCAACATCAGTATTGAATCAAGTAATAAATGAGGCAATAGCAATTGTTCAACCACCATCAGATAAAGGAAGACGTTTGAAAATATTGTATGGAACTCAAGTTAGTACAAAACCACCAACATTTGTGATTTTTGTAAATAGTAAGGATTTATTCCATTTTTCATATGAAAGATATTTGGTAAATCAAATTAGAAAAGAGTTTGGACTTGAAGGAACACCTATAAGGGTGATTTGCAGGGAAAAAGCAGAATAACGGAACCGATGGGAACCATTCTTTGGTACGGCGAAGAACCGGTCCCAACGGTACCATTAAAAATGCACTTTTAAGAACCGGTCCCAACGGTCACAAAAAAGGTACCGCAGAGAACCGGTCCCAAAAGTATCAAAAAGTGGTACGTTTAAGAACCGGTCCTAAAAGTACCAAAAAAGAGAGGAGAAGATAAAAATGGCAGCATATATAATAGTTGGAATAGTAGCCTATTTAATAGGAAGTATTAGTTTTTCAGTAATTTTTAGTAAAAAAATGGCAGGATTTGATGTAAGAGAAAAAGGAAGCGGAAATGCAGGAGCAACAAACATGTTAAGATCAGTAGGAAAGAAGGCAGCAGCATTAACTCTTTTATGTGATGCATTAAAAGGTGTTGTTGCAATTATTTTCGCAATTATAGTTGGAGCAATTGCAAAAGAGTCAGACAAAGCTCTATTAGTACAAATTGCAGGAATTTTAGTAGTTGTAGGACACACATATCCAGTGTTTTTTGGATTTAAAGGTGGAAAAGGAGTTGCTACAGCTTTAGGGGTTTTACTAATGACTAATTGGAAGATTGGATTGATTTGTTTAGTATTTGCATTAGTTTTGATGGCTTTAACAAGAATAGTATCAATGGGGTCTGTTGGAGCTGCAGTGTTATTCCCAGTTTTAGTACTATTTATTCATACAAATTATACAATTTCTGAAGGAAGTAGTTATCTAGTTTATAGTATAATTTTGGCGTTGATAGTAGCATTCAACCACAGAAGTAACATTAAAAGAATATTAAACGGAACTGAAAATAAATTAAGTTTCAAAAAATAAAAATTGGCCATCTAGCCAGAGTGAATACAAAAAGATACGGAGGAAAAGTATGAAAAATATAGCGATAATAGGAAGTGGAAGTTGGGGAGTTGCACTTGCAATTCATTTAGCAAAGCTTGGAAATAATATAAAATTATGGTCATTTTCTGAAGAGGAAATGGACTTGATAAACAAAGAAAAAAAATGCAAATTTTTGCCGAATGTAACAATTCCTGATGGAATAGAATGTACAACATCATTTAAAGACGCAATTGATGGAACAGACTTTATTATACATGTAACACCATCAAAATTCACAAGAAATATAGTAAAACAGTACAAAAAGTTTGTAACAAATCAGCCGATAGTAATTTGTTCAAAAGGATTTGAAAAAGATACAATGATGACTTTGGATGAAGTTGTAAAAGAAGAAATACCAGATGCAAAAATTGCAGTTTTATCAGGACCTAGTCATGCAGAAGAGGTATCAATTTCAGTGCCAACAGTATTGGTTGTTGCATCAGAATATGATGCAGTATTAAAGATGGTGCAAGACACATTTATGTCTGAAAGGATGAGAATATACACATCAAGAGATGTAAAAGGTGTTGAGCTTGGAGGAGCACTAAAAAATATAATTGCATTTTGTGCTGGAGTTGCTGCAGGAATTGGCTTAGGCGATAATACATTTGCAGCGCTAATAACAAGGGGCTTGGCCGAACTTTCAAGATTGGGAGTGGCTCTTGGTGGTCAAAAAGAAACATTATATGGATTAAGCGGTCTCGGAGATTTAATTGTTACATGCCTAAGTGAACATAGCAGAAATAGAAAGGCCGGAAAATTGATTGGACAAGGCAAGAGCTTGGATGAAACTAAAAAAGAGGTTGGAATGACTATCGAAAGTATTGATAACATCGAGGTTGCACATGAACTTGGAAAATTGCATAATATAGAAATGCCAATAGTTGAAGCTGTTTATGGAATCTTATATAAAGGATTGAAACCAGAAGATGCTGTAAATATGTTAATGAATCGATCTAGAAAAAGTGAAAATTAACAGTCGAGATGATGTTGAGTTTGACGTTTTTATTATTTTAAAATTGAGAGAATAAAAATATTTGGAATTGTTAAAAATATAAAATAGGAGGAATAAAAAATGGGATTTTTTGATAATTTAGGAAAGAAAGCTAGTGCTGCATATGATGCAACAGCAGAGAAAACAAGCAAAATTGCTAAAGAGGCAAAGCTTAGAATGAAAATGAATGAGAACAAATCAGAAATTAATAATATTTATAAAGAAATTGGAAAAAAAGTTTACGAAAAACATGTTAGAGAAGAAAACATTGATATAAAGACCGAATTAGAAGAAGAATGTACAAAAGTTGATGTTTTATCAGCTGAAATTGAAACATGCTTAAAATCAATTTTAGAATTGAAAGAGAAAAAACAATGCGAACAATGTCATGCAGAAATTGAGTTGGATTCTACATTTTGCCCTAAATGTGGTGCTAAACAACCTGAAATAGAAGTTAAAGAAGCCGAAGTTGTCGGAGTGGAAAACGAAAATGAAGCTGATTCAGATGCTGAGAAAAAAGAAGAAACAACAGAAGCAGTAGAAACATCAGAAGCATCAGAAGTAGAAGAAAAATCTGAAAATGAGAATACAGTTGAAAAGGTTACTGAAGTCATGTCAGTAGAAACACAAGAAAATGCTAAGCAGGAGGACTAAATGAAGTTAGTAATACAAAGAGTAAAAAATGCAAGTGTAGAAGTAGAAGAAAAAGTTGTAGGAAAAATAGAAAAAGGCTTTTTAGTATTAATAGGAATTAAGGTGGGCGATACTAAAGAACAAGCTGATTATTTAGTAAAAAAAGTATGCAATTTGAGAGTCTTTACAGATGAAAATGATAAAATGAATTTATCATTAAAAGATGTTGGTGGACAATTGTTAATTGTTTCACAGTTTACACTATACGGAAATTGTAGTGATGGAAACAGACCAAGTTTTATAGAAGCTGCAAGACCAGAAGAAGCAATTCCATTGTATGAATATTTTTGCGATGAGTGTACAAAACGTGGTTTTGATGTTCAAAAAGGAATTTTTGGAGCTGATATGAAGGTTCAATTATTGAATGATGGCCCAGTAACTATTGTAATAGAAAAATAAATTGGTACGTTTAGGACCGGTTCTCTGCGGTACCCTTTTTGGGACGTTTGGGACCGGTTCTTTGCGGTACCTTTTTTGTTACGTTTGGGACCGGTTCTTTGCGGTACCTTTTTTGTTACTTTTGGGACCGGTTCTTTGCCGTATCAAGAATGGTCCTTTTCCGTCACATTGGTATATATTTTAAAATATTGTCGAAAACTTTTTGGTATTCGACAAAACTTCTTATTTTTAAACCTTGGAAAAATATGGAAATGGGTGTATAATAACATCATTAAAATTAAAAAAGATGTAAGATGATTAATAAGAGAGGAGATTGATATGGAAACTTTTTATTATAAGGAGGACAAGCAATTAATCTTTGAAATACACGAAGATATAGATGAGTGTGTGGCTCAAAAGATAAGGAGGAAATTAGATAATGAGATTGAAAGATATATGCCTAAAGAAGTTATATTTGATTTTAATAAAGTTTCTTTTATGGATAGTGCAGGAATAGGGCTGGTAATTGGAAGATATAAACTAGTAAATATGTTGGGAGGAAAAGTTTGTGTTGCCAATTTGACAATACCAGTTAGAAAAATATTCGAAATGAGCGGAATTCTGAAAATAATTCCAGAGATTACTGTAAATGGTACGGCAGAGAACCGGTCCCAACGGTACCATAAAAGGGTACGGCAGAGAACCGGTCCCAAAAGTAACAAAAAAGGTACGGTAGAGAACCGGTCCCAAAAGTAACAAAAAAGGTACCGCAGAGAACCGGTCCCAACGGTACCATAAAAGGGTACGGTAGAGAACCAGTCCCAATGGTACCAAAGGTACCAAAAGGAGGTAGAATATGAGCAACATTTATGATAATGAAATGAAAATAGAATTTTTAAGTAAATCAAGTAATGAAGCATTTGCCAGAATTTCAGTAGCAGCATTTATTGCGCAGTTAGATCCAACTATTGAGGAGCTTGCTGACATTAAAACTGCAGTTTCTGAGGCGGTTACTAATTCAATTATACATGGATATGAAGAGCAAGAAGGAATTGTTAGGCTTATTTGCAAGATTAGAGAAAATGAAGTTGTTATAGAGATTTCGGATTCTGGCAAAGGTATTGAAAATATTGAGATTGCGAAGCAACCATTATATACAACTAAGTCAAATATGGAAAGGTCTGGAATGGGATTTACAATTATGGAGAGTTTTATGGATCATGTTGAAGTTGAGTCTATGCTGGGGATTGGCACAAAAGTTACTATGAGCAAAGTTATCAAGAGCAAAGAAAACTTTGAAAATTCAAAAAACTCTGAAAATTATACAGATATGGCTGATGTTACAAATGCTATTGCAAATACTACTGCAAATGCTACAATAAGGGGAGATGAATAAGTGTATGAGAATGATATGAAAATCATCGAAAATGCCCAAAATGGTAGCAAAGATGATATGACAAAATTGATAGAAGACAACAATGGACTTATTTGGAGTATTGTTCGAAGATTTTGTGGAAGAGGATATGATATAGAAGATTTATATCAAATTGGAAGTATTGGATTTATTAAAGCAATTCAAAGATTTGACACTAGTTTCGAAGTTCGTCTTTCAACATATGCAGTACCATACATTTTAGGAGAAATAAAAAGATATATAAGAGATGATGGCCCAATAAAAGTTAGTAGAAGTATAAAAGAACTAAATATAAAAATATTAGAGCTACAAAAGGAATATTTTCATAAATATGGAAGAGATATCACATTGGAAGAAATTTCGAAAGAATTAAAAATTTCTAAAGAGGAAATTACGATGGCTTTAGATTCGTCAAAACCTGTGGACTCAATAGAAAGCGCGAAATATACTGATAGTAAAACTGATAAAACGGTAAGTATTTTAGAACAAATTTCTACAGGAAAAGATGAACAAAGTGAGATTACAAATCGAATAACAATCAAGAAATTGATTAGTGAATTAGAAGAGAAGGAAAAAGAGATAATTTTACTTAGATATTACAAGCAAAAAACACAAATGCAAGTATCAAAAATTTTAGGAATTACGCAAGTTCAGGTTTCTAGGATAGAAAGAAAAGTGTTAGAAAAGATGCGAAGGAGGCTTATTAGTTGAATTAGGAGGAATAATGAAAAAATTTTTATTATATTTTTGTGGATTTGTTATTGTATTTTTTATAGCACCTGCAATTTGTACTGCAACTCCGAAGAAAAAAACAGAAAATCAGAATATTTCGAATGTGAATGAACAAATAAATTCTGAAGTAAATGATGATGTAAACAAGACGCACAATGAGCAGACTTCAGTACAACAAGAAAATAGGACAATAAAATTATTACATTCATCAACAGGAGAAATTGAAGAAATAAATTTAAATGAATATTTATATGGTGTGGTATCAGCTGAAATGCCTGCAAGCTATGAGGTAGAGGCGTTAAAGGCTCAGGCGGTGGTCGCAAGGACATATACAATTTATCAGATGCACCATAATGCTACTAAGCATGAAAATGCTGATATATGTGATAATTACGCGTGTTGCCAAGCATGGATAAGCAAAGAAGAAAGATTTGCAAAATGGAATCAAGAAGAGGCTGAAAGCAATTGGAACAAAATTACAGAAGCAGTAAATTCAACTACCGGAAAAATTGTTACATATAATGGGGAGCCTATAAACGCGTTTTTTCATTCAAATAGTGGAGGGATAACCGAAAGTTCAGTAAACATATGGGGTGGAATCGACTATCCATACTTAAAATCAGTTGAAACAGCGGGAGAAGACGGATATACACAGTATTCTTCAGAGGTCAAATTATCAAAAGAAGAATTAGCAAATAAAATAAAAGAAAAATATCCAGATTGTGAAATTGATTTTTCGCAAGAAAATTCTATTCAGATATTAGAATTTACAACTAGCGGAAGGGTGAAAACAATCAAGTTTGGAAACAAAGAGATTGCAGGAACAGAAGCTAGAACTATTTTGGGATTAAAATCTACAAATTTTATGTTCTCAATAGATGGGGAGACAGTAACATTTACAGTTACAGGATATGGACATGGAGTTGGAATGAGTCAAACTGGAGCTGATACAATGGCAAAATCTGGAGCTAATTATGAGGAAATAATTAAGCATTTTTATACAGATGTAGAAATAACAGAATTAAATTCTCTTTAATGAATAATCTTTGAAAAAATGTAAATACTTGTATTAATAATTTAAGTCAAGGAGGATTTTATGAAAAGAGGAAAAAGATTTTTGAAAAACAACAATATATATGTCTACGTGGGAACTGTAATATTTTTTATTCTTGCAATTGCTTTTGGAATTATTATGTATATGCTAACAAAAACAACTGCAAAAATAAACAATGAAGCAAATCAGATTGCACAACAATCACAAAGTCAGCAAAATCAAGAAGATTTATTGCAAGATGGTGATTTTGAAAATGTAAGCACTGAAATAGGAAAAACTGTGGAAGAGCAGACGAATGAGGATAACAAGACAGAGGTGAAGTCAGAGGCGAAATCATCTGAGGAACAGAAAAACAATACAAATAATACAAATTCAGCAAAATCAACAAAAAATCAAACAGAAAAAACTAGTAGTGCAACCAAGAAAAATACTACAAGAGAGGAGTCTACAAGTTCGGAAACTACTACAGAGTCTGACAAGAAGGTGCAAGAAACTAAAAATGAAATAACGTTCACAAAGCCAACAGAGGGTGAAGTGATTTGCGAATTTGCAAAAGATAATTTGATATATTCAGAGACTTTGAAGGAATGGATAACACATACAGCTGTTGATATAAAAGCAGATAAAACAAGTGTAGTAAAAGTTGCTGCAGATGGAATTGTTCGTTCAATAGTGAATGATCCGAGATACGGACTTACAGTAGTAATTGAACATGATGACGGCTATCAAACTGTTTATTCAAATTTGCTAACGGCAGAATTTGTTGTTGAAGGTGAAGAGGTGAAACAAGGCCAAACTCTAGGAACTGTAGGAAATACAGCGGCTTTCGAAAGTGAAATGGAAAGTCATCTTCATTTTGAATTGATAAAAGATGGAGAATATTTAGATCCATCAATATATTTGAAATAAAGTGTTGAAAATAAAACCCATATATGTTAAAATATCTAAGTAATTAAAATCTTGCCAAGTGCAAGTGAGTAAAAAAATATTTTTTTCGAATGAAAGGGGTAAAATGATGGGAAGTATGAGTGAGCGGAGAAAAAAGAAATTTATTATTAAGAGGTTAGTGAGTGAACTTTTAATTTCTGTAGGGATATCAATGATAATTCTTGCTATAAGTGAGATAAGATTATCAAGATACGAGCTATTGGGACAGTATATAATAAAGGGACTGATATTACTTCTGGTAATTGTTACAAATATTTTAATTGTTTATAATAATATTGAAAAATCTACAAGGCAATTCGAAAGTGAAGAGAGTATAAGATTTGTTGATAAATTTTTGTCGAAGGATGCATTGATAAGAGTGAAGCCGAGAAAAGAAAAGGCATATAATGATTTGATAAAGTATCCGATAAAAAAAGTTCGGTTTTATGCGAAAATCTGCAAAGATGATAGTGGAGTAGAAATTATTATGGAATATGAATTAGAAAATACAATTAGAATTAAGCAGTTTTTAGAAGAGATAGAAAAATCAGAATTTAAGAGACTTTACAAGATAATAATATAATATCATATGTCCTCATACAGTTAACCCAGATACTTTTGCACTATGTGCATGTTGTATCTGGTATTTTTTTATCAAAATGGTACGGATAAGAACCGGTCCCATCGGTAACAAAAATGGTACCGCAGAGAACCGGTCCCAAAAGTAACAAAAAATGGTACCGTAGAGAACCGGTCCCAAAAGTACCACAATAATATAGGAGAAATAAAAATGTTAGAAAAAATAAATGAGCCAGAAGATGTAAAAAAATTGACACAAAAAGAAAAAGAAATATTAGCAGAAGAAATTAGAGAGTACATAATAAGAATAGTATCGAAAAATGGTGGGCATTTAGCATCAAACCTTGGAGTGGTTGAACTGACAATTGCGTTGCATTCTATTTTTGATGTTCCAACAGATAAAATTGTTTGGGATGTTGGACATCAAAGTTATATTCATAAAATTATTACAGGTAGAAGAGAGCAACTTAAAGAGATAAGAAAGTTTAATGGTATTGCTGGCTTTCCTAAAACGAACGAGAATGCAAGTGATTGCTTTAATACTGGACATAGCAGTACTTCGATTTCAGCTGCGCTGGGCATGGCAAGGGCAAGAGATTTGCAGGGCAAGAATAATAATGTGATTGCTGTTATCGGAGATGGTGCTTTAACGGGAGGAATGGCTTTAGAGGCTTTGAATGATGCTGGATATAGTAAGTGCAAAATGACTGTTATTTTGAATGATAATGAAATGAGTATTTCGCCTAATATGGGTGGCCTTAATAATTTTCTTGGAAAGTTGAGAACTAAAAAGTTATATACTAGAACCAATAATTTATTAAAAAGACAAATAAGTTCGATTCCTCTAGTTGGAAAACCAGTAGTGACAGCAGTTCAGAGAATTAAGAGAAGTATTAAACAATTGGTTATACATAAGATGTTTTTTGAAGATATCGGTTTTACTTATTTGGGACCTGTTGACGGACATAATATTGAAAAACTTGAAAGTATACTTGAACTCAGCAAACAGGTTAATGGTCCGGTTTTGATCCATGTTTTGACCAAAAAAGGTAAAGGCTATAAATTTGCCGAAGAAAATCCTGATAGATTCCATGCAACTTCACCATTTGATATTGAAACAGGTGAGCCTAAAAAGGCTAAAAATAAAGATTATTCTAAAGTGTTTGGTGAAAAGTTGATCGAGCTAGCAAAAGAAAATGACAAGATTGTTGCGGTGACGGCGTCTATGAAAAATGGGACTGGATTGGCTCAATTTGCCAAAGAGTTTCCATATAGGATTTTTGATGTTGGAATCGCTGAACAGCACGCTATTACTATGGCTGCTGGCATGGCTAAAGAGGGAATGATACCAGTTGTGCCGATATATGCGTCTTTTTATCAAAGAGCATATGACCAGGTTATTCATGATGTTGCAATGCAAAATTTACCAGTTATTATGTGTGTTGATAGAGCTGGTATTGTTGGAGCTGATGGAGAGACACATCAAGGCATTCTTGATATGGCATTTTTTAGATTAATTCCTAATTTGACAATTATGGCACCTAAAGATTTTAGAGAATTTGAAGATATGTTAGAGTTTGCTGTAAAACTAAAGAAACCGGTTGTTGTTAGGTACCCTAGAGGTGGAGAGGACAAAGAGATAAGTTTTGAAAAACATGACGAAATTGGACTTGGAAAAGCTGAAGTTTTACAACAAATTGAAAATCTGCAATTAGGTAGTGATAGTCAACAAGCTGTAACTATTGTTGCGATTGGAAAAATGGTGGCAAGAGCTATGAAGAAGGCACAGAAAATAAAACAAGAAGAGCGGAATTGACGCTGAAATTATAAATGCAAGATTTTTAAAACCTCTTGATACGTCAACAATTTTACAGAGTATTCAAAAGACTAAAAATGTTATTACAATGGAAGATGGAACTGAAGTAAATGGCTTAGCTAGTGCTGTAAAAGAGTTGATTGTGGATAATAATTTACAAAATGTTGAGTTCAAAAGTTATGCATATCCAGATAAGTTTATTCAACATGGTACAGTTGACGAACTTGAGAACTTATATGGATTTAATGAATAAAATTAATAAAAAATAGCCTGAAATATAAATATTTCAGGCTATTTTAAATAATTTACTTTTATTATATATATCTATTAAAATTTCCGTTTGTATAATCAGAGCCTTCAAGTTTTTTGCCAGACTTAACTGTATCAATAATAGAATTTAGTTCATCAACAGATTCATCTAAAGCATCAATTCTAACAGAATCAACCGCAACATCTTTATGTTCGATAGAGGTGATTTTGCTATTATAAATAGTTGTAACAGTATCAATACTATCAGGAACAACTCTAAACAAGAAACCAAGTTTATCTTTTAAGAAAAACTTAGAAGATGTAGAATTACACAAGTGTTTACAAGAAGTGTAGCATTTGTTAGTTTTTCCAAGCAAACAATAATTAGAATTCATCAGAGGAGTTCTGCCATAAACAATCAATTCAGTTTTAGGTGAATTAGAACTTTCGATATAACTGATTTCTTGCAAATCTAATTTATTTAATTCAGGTGATAAAGTTACTGTATTACAAGGCAATTTTGCAATTGATAAATTGTTAAATATGTTAAATGTATAATTGCAGATAAATTCATAATTTTTATAGTCTTTAAGCAATTCAAAGTTTCCAATATTAGAAACAACAAATCCTTTTATATTGTAAGAATTTAATATATTTGAAAGACTATTTTTTATCAATTTATTGTAATTATTTCTAATAATTGTTGGCAAGTAAATGTATGTAGCAAAGTTACTAGTAATATTAAATAAAGTACTTTCAAATCTTTTCAAAACAAAGTATTTAAAAGGAATATATATTTTATTAACATTTTTTAATTTTGAATAATCAATATCAGGATTAATTAAATTTAGTAAAATACTAATACTTTTGCAAGTAGAGTTCTTTGATGAAGAGGTCGCAGATGAAGTTTTAGGAGAAACGAATGTTCCTGAAGTTTGAAAAATTAAGTTTCTACTAAAAGAAGCAACCAATTTTTCTTCATATTCAGCCAAAGCTTGTCTTCTAAGTTCGTTAATACAACTAATTCCTTTAATAAACAAACCATCATCCAAATCAATATCAATATTTGTAAATTGAAAAGGAGTATTGTTAGTTTTAGAAAGTTGAGCAACTAATCTTTCTTTTGTAATAGGCGAATTTGTTGCGGTTTCAGGAATATTGTTTGATTCAATTAGAACTTCAATTCCATTTGCATCAAATACAGTTAAGCTAATAGGTTGATTTTTTAAAACTTTCAATTTGCAAGATAAATCAGTCTTACGAAGTTCTTTGTTAAGTGTGTCAAGAGCTGACTTGGTAAGGGTTTTATCTGACATTTTATAGATTTTATTTCCTACAAAAATGTCACCTTTCATTCTACCAATTTTTATTTTGTCACCGATTTGGGCCTGAGGAATATTTCTGTCATTTTTCATTAACTCTGAAACAGTATATAAAGAAGTTTCATGTTTTCTGTTTTCTATAGCGATTGTATCTCCAACTTTTAAATCCGCATGAGCAGTAAATGTGATATGACCTTTGTTATTATTAAAATTAGAGACATTGCCCAAAAATATTCCCATATTATTTGATTTTTCTGGATAAACTAAATCCCTATTAGCAGACTTGGATAAATGACCAGTTGAAAATCCACCACGATTGAATACTTGCAACAAATCTTGTTTATCTTGCTCGTCAATAGAAATGCTTGAAACATTGGAATGAGAAATCGCAAAATCTAAGTATTTACGATAAATTCTTGTGACAGTTGCAACATATTCAGGTGACTTCATTCTACCTTCAATTTTTAAGCAAGAAACACCTGCTTTTATTAAACTTGGTAAATAATCTAATCCACACAAATCTCTAGGACTTAGTAGATAGCCAGTGTCAATAGAAGTAGATGCGGAATCAGAAGTGGTTTGAATTAGCTCGTAAGGAAGTCTACAAGGTTGAGCACATTTTCCGCGGTTGCCTGAACGGCCACCAACCATACTGGAAAATAAGCATTGCCCAGAATATGAAATGCATAAAGCACCATGCACAAAAACTTCAATCTCAACATTTGAATTTTGGCAAATATATTCGATTTCTTGCAAAGAAAGTTCACGAGAAAGAACAACACGAGAAAAGCCGAGTTTTTGCAATTCAAGAACACCTTCTAGATTATGTACAGAAAGCTGAGTGCTAGCATGTATTGCAAGCCCTGGAAAATTTTTAATTAAATATCTAGCAAGACCTAAATCTTGAACAATAATCGCGTCAATTCCATAATTATAAGCTTTTTCTGCTAAGGCAATAGCATCAGGTAATTCATCATTTTTAAGTAAAGTGTTCAAAGTTAAATTAGTTTTTACACCACGGATTTTTGCATAAGAAATAGCTTTTTTTAAATCGTCATCACTAAAATTAGAAGCAAATGCTCTTGCACTAAAAGAATTTGATCCAAAGTAAACTGTGTCTGCTCCATTTTGCACTGCTGCTTTTAAACATTCAAAATCACCAACTGGTGACAATAGTTCTACCATAATTAATCTCCTTTTATATTTGTTACTTTTGGGACCGGTTCTCTGCGGTACCATTTTTTGTTACTTTTGGGACCGGTTCTCTGCGGTACCAATTTTGTTACTTTTGGGACCGGTTCTTATCCGTACCATTATAGCATAAATATGTTTGTAACACAAATGTAATATAAAAATTCATGTCTAATGTTGACTAAAAAAGTAGGGAATGATATACTAATGTCGAAGAACTAGAAGAAAAAATTACCAAAAAAGGAAAACAAAAGAGGTGTATAAGATGAAGAAAAAATATGTTATGAATTTTTTATCGATAATGCTAATAATAACATTAATATTATATACAGTTATAAATCTAATAATCTGTGGAAATAAATCATTTGCAGCTATAAATCAGACTCAGTCTACGGATATTAATTCTATTGATTCTAACAAGTATCCACAAATAAAAGAAATGTTACAAACGCTAAAAAGTCAGCATCCTAATTGGAATTTTAAAATATTATATACAGATATTGATTGGAATGAGGCTATTGCTAATGAATATGTTGGACATAATGATAAACCAAGAAACTTAGCTCCAGCCAATAATAGCAAATATGATAGTACTTGGAGATGTGCTGTGTGTGGAAATACTACATATGATAATGGCAATTGGTATTGTGCTTCAGAGGCGGCTCTTGCATATATGATGGATCCAAGAAATTCAGCTAATTATTCTGACGTTTTCCAATTTATGCAATTGTCATATGCTGATTGTAGTACAGCATCAATAAAGAAAATGGCTTCAAATACTTTTTTGAATAATGACTCTTACATAAATACACTAATAGATGCAGCTAAAAAATATAATGTTAATCCATATTATTTAGTTGGACGTATCTTGCAAGAGCAAAGCAAAAATGGTTCTGCTTTGTCTGATGGAAAGGGTTATAATGGCCAATATGTTGGATATTATAATGTGTTTAATATTGGAGCTAGTGGAAATGGAAAAGACACAATCATCCTAAATGGATTGAAAAGGGCTCAAGCTAAGGGATGGAATTCTATTGAAAAGGCAATTACAGGTGGAACTGAGGTGATTGCTGAGAGCTATATTTCTAAAGGTCAAGATACATTATACTTCCAGAAATTTGATGTGGAAAATTCTGATGGAAATTTATATTGGCATCAATATATGCAAAATATTTTGGCTGCACAAAGTGAAGGTTCAACATTGAGAAAGACTTTCGAAAGCGCTGGTGCAGTTGATGCAAATTATACATTTATAATTCCATTATATAAAAACATGCCTGTTACAAAGGCTGTAAGACCTTCTGAAAGTAATACGCCAGCAACTACTGATTTGGTAAAAATTAATGTTAATAAGACTCTTTCTTTAAGAAGTGGAGCTAGCAAGTCTTTTTCTAAAGTAGGTACTTTATATAAAGATGAGATAATTACAAGAATTTCTAAGGCTTCAACTAAAGTTGATGGTACTTATTGGGATTATGTTATGAAGTCTGATGGTACTAAGGGCTATGCTGCTAGAGAGACTTATGATTATGAACCTGAATATAAGTTGTATTTGGTTCCGGTTAATCAGAATAATAATACAACTCCAGCTCAACCGGAGAATAATCAGAATACATCAATAGTAAATGGTGATATTACATGTGATGGAAAAGTTGATTCAATGGATATGTATTATGTCATACAATACATATTAGGAAATATGCAATTGAATGATAACCAAAAAAAGGCCATTGATTTAAATAATGATGGTAAGATAGATTCTATGGATATGTATTTAATAATACAAATAATATTAAAAGAATAGGAGAATTAATGTGAGTAAAATAAAAAAAATATGTATAAGTCTGATATTTTTTATAGGCTTAGTTTTAATAAGTAATAAAGTAAATGCGACAAGTATTTCAGTATCGCCTAGTGAACCTAAAGTAGGAGATGAAGTAAAGATAACAGTAACAGTTCCAAATGTGCATACATCATCTGTGGTAGCAAATGTTTCTGGAGTGGCTTCTGGAACAATTAAAGTTGTTGGAGGAGATTTAGGAGGAGAGGCAAAAAATTATTCAAATTCAGCAACATTCAAATGTGAAAAAGAAGGAAAAATAAATATAAAAATAACAGCCGATTCATCAGCTGTACTAAATGGACAATATGTTGATGTTGCAGGTCAAAAAACAGTAGCAGTAAAAGCTAAAGAAACAGCATCAAGCCAAAACAACTCATCAAGCAACAATCAATCAAATGGAACAACACAAAGTAATACAAGCACAAACGCCTCAAATAGCACAGCAACAGCAAACAAATCAACAGAAGCAAGACTAAAAAACATGGGAATCAAAGAAAAAGCATATGACTTTACAGGATTCAAAAGAGACAGAAAAGAATACAGTATAGAAGTACCAAACAAAATTACATCATTAACAGTATATGCAACACCAGTTGATTCAAAAGCAAAAGTAGCAGGAACAGGAAAAGTAACATTAAAAGAAGGGGACAACACAGTAGCTGTAACAGTAACTGCAGAAGCTGGAAATACAGAAACATATACTTTGAAAATAAAAAGAAAAACAGCAGCTGAAGAGGCATCTGGAGATTCTGATGAGACTCTTACAGACAATGTATCTGGAGCGTTTGGATTATCAAGTTTAGATATTGATGATGTAAATCTAAGACCAGAATTTGATACAGAAATTTATCAATACACAATTGATTTAAAAGAAGATTTAAGTCAATTAGAAATAGAAACAATTCCAACAGCAGATGATACAACAGTAGAAATTTTTGGAAATGAAAATTTACATGAAGGTGAAAACCTAATTACAATATTAGTTAAAAACAAAAAAACAGGTCAAACAGCAACATATCAAATAACTGTAAACAAAACTTTATCAGCAGATGAAGGTAATGGAAGTGAGCAAGTTGAAGAATTCAGTTGGTTAAAACCATCAACATGGGGAAAAGAAGAAATTATAAAAGCAATAATTATAGCAGTTTTGGCAGTTTTAATTATTATAGCAATAATTTTGAAAGTTAAATTAGTAAAAGAAAAAAAAGCTGAAAATAGTATAGATTTTCCTGGGGCTGATGAGCTAGATAAAGCAATAGCTGAACATCAAGAACTTTCTGAATGGGATGAAGATGATGCTGATGCTAATGAATTTGATGATTTTGATAGCGATTCTTGGCAAGTAAAAAATGATAAAGATTTAGAAAATAATTACTGGCAACAGGAAGAAAATGAGACTTCAGATAGTGAACTAGATGATTCTGATACAAATTATTTGGAAGATATTGCAAAAAGTAGAAATTATAATATGGATTATCAAGATGATTTTAATGATAAGCCAAAGAAAAAAGGTAGAGGTAAACATTTTTAAAAATTTATAATTTTCATAATAGAAAAAGAGAGGAATGTACTGATATAGGCACATTCCTTTTTTATATAGTGGAGCCACTAAGCAGAATCGAACTGCTGGCCTACGGGTTACGAATCCGTCGCTCTACCAACTGAGCTATAGTGGCAAAATCAAACAAATATAATATAACACAATATAATATAAAAAACAAGAGTTCTTAAACAAATAGATTTAAAACCTCTCGTTTTTTATTATTAGCATTTTGAAAATTATTTTTCAACAATCATTGGACCGATATTAGTAACAGTACCAGCGCCAAGAGTAAGAACAATATCTCCGTCTTTTACATTTTCTTTTAAATAAGTAGCACAATCATCAAGAGAAGAAATGTATTTTGCATCTTTTCCTAACTTAATTATAGCATCAACTAAATCTTTTGAAGAAATATTATAAGTATTTGTTTCTCTTGCTGCATAGATATCTGTAACGATAATATTATCAAAAGAAAGCAGTGCATTGGCAAAATCATTTAAAAGGTTAAAAGTTCTGCTATATGTATGAGGTTGAAATACAACCCAAGATTGATTATATTTTTTATTGTTCAAAGCTTTTGCAGTGGCTGCAACTTCTGTAGGGTGATGGCCATAATCATCATAAACTTTAGCACCATTAAGCATACCCTTATATTCAAAACGTCTATCGGCACCAGTGAATTTTTGCAAAGCAGTTTGTATATATTTTTTATCGATACAATAAGCGTCACATAAAGCGATACAAGATAAAGCATTTAAAACATTGTGTTTACCAGGAATTGAAAGTTTAAAATGTGCGAAAAATTCGCCATATTTGTAAACATCAAATTCAGGGAAACCGTCCTCATTAAAAACGATATTTTGTGCTGAAAAATCAACATTTTCATTTTCAATTCCATATTTGATTGCTGGAGCTTTTGAATAGATAGGTAAATCTAAACAATTTTTGTCATCAGCATTTATTATAAGATGACCATTTTCTGGTAGCAATTTTACATATTTTATAAATGCTTTTTTTACATTTTCTAAGTTTTTGTAATAGTCTAAATGATCATTATCAATATTTAAAATGATTTCAGATTTTGGACTGAATTTTAGAAAACTTTCGACATATTCGCAAGCTTCAATAATGAAATTTTCACTATTTCCAACTCTGTAGTTACCATCAAGCTCTTTTATAATTGCACCAACTTGGATGCTTGGATCTTTTTGAGCTTCCATAAAACATAAAGAAACAAGAGATGTTGTTGTGGTTTTTCCATGAGTTCCTGAAATTGCGATTGTGTTTTCATAACATCTTGTAAGTTCTCCAAGAAAGTCAGAACGCTCAATTAGAGGGATTCCTAGTTCCTTAGCATGAACATATTCTGGATTATCTGGATGAATTGCGGCAGTGAATACTACGCAATCAGCACCTTCAACATTTTTCGCATCATGGCCTATATATATTGTAATTCCGGCTTCTTTTAATGTATGCAAAAGGTCTGAATCAGTACGGTCACTGCCTGAAACTGAAAAACCCCAATTTACAAGGATTTCAGCAATTCCACTCATGCTAACTCCACCGATTCCAATCATGTGTATTTTTTTGTATTTTTTTATATTATTAATGTTTGGCATTATAAACACTCCCTATTAAAAAGATTTATCTAAATTTTGATTAATTTATTTGTTTTTGATTTTTGATCTTATTACTTTTTTGCTTTTGTTCTTGGTGTGAAATTCTAAATTTGCTTTTCTATTATATACTTATATAATGTAAATTTCAAGTTTTTTGTTACAAAATGTTATAATATATAAATTGCAATAATAAGTGTCGCACTTTTTTATAAATAATTCATAAAATTTTATGATACAATTTTTGCCAT